>JBQCIQ010000213.1:0-18892 GCA_051953595.1 Conexibacter sp.
CGTCTTCTGCGCCGCCGGCTTGGGTTGCACCCAGCCTTCGTCCCACGCGCGGTTGATGATCGCGAGCTCGATCTGCTTGATCGTCACCGCGTCGCCTTCGCGAATCTCGAGCACGCACGCCGACTCGCACGGCGCGGGGCAGATGCGACCGGTGAACTCGGGGAAGTTGTTCGTCGCGTGCAGCTGGACGATCGCGTCCTGCCACTTGTCGCGGTAGACGAGGTCGTTCCAGTCGGGGATCAGGTTGCCGAGCGGGCAGCCCTCGTGGCAGAACGGCACGCCGCAGTCCATGCAGCGCGCGCCCTGTCTGCGCAGCTCCTCCTCCGGCTGGAGGTCGAAGTACTGCGCGTAGTCGTTGACGCGCGCTCTGGGATCGCGCTTGTCGAAGCCGACCCGATGGATCTTGAGGAAGCCGCCCAGTTGTCCCATGGTCTATGCCCCGGTGGGCTCTGCGGTGGTCTGGCGGGCGCTGCCGCTCCCGTCGGCCGCGGCTTCCGCCTCGCGCGCGGCGCGCTCGGCGAGTGCCCGCTTGTAGTCGCGGGGCATCACCTTCACGAACCGTCCCACGGATGCGTCCCAGTCCTGGAGCATCCGCTCTGCGACGGGCGAACCGGTGCGCTCTGCGTGCTCCGTGATCAAGTCCTTCAGCTCCGCCTCGTCATGCTCGGAAAGTCTCTCCAAGTCGACCAGCTCCGTGTTGCAGCAGCCGGCGAAGCCGTTGCAGTCGTCGAAGACGTACGCGATCCCGCCGCTCATGCCGGCGGCGAAGTTGCGGCCGGTCGGGCCGAGCACGACGACGCGGCCGCCGGTCATGTACTCGCAGCCGTGGTCGCCGACGCCCTCGACGACCGCGCTCGCGCCGGAGTTGCGCACGGCGAAGCGCTCGCCCGCGAGACCGCGGAAGAACGCGCGGCCGCCCGTGGCGCCATAGAGCACGGTGTTGCCGACGATCACGTTGTCCTCGGCTCTGAAGCCGGCATCCGCGGGCGGATGCACCGTCAGGACGCCGCCGGCGAGGCCCTTGCCGGTGTAGTCGTTCGTCTCGCCCGCGAGCGTGAACGTCACGCCGGGCATCAGCCACGCGCCGAAGCTCTGGCCGGCCGAGCCCTCCAAGGACACCTCGATCGTGCCCTCGGGCAGCCCTTCGGGCCCGAAGCGGCGCGCGATCTCGCTCGACAGGATGCCGCCGACGGCGCGGTTGACGTTGCGCACGCTCGTCGCGATGCGCGTCGGCTTGCGGCGGTCAAGCGCCTCCTGCGCCTCGCGCAGCAGCTCCCAGTCGAGCGCGTCGTCGAGCACCGGGTCGGGCGGGCGGACGCGGTGGCGCGGCGCGCCGTCGGCGACCTCGGGCATCGCGAAGACGCTCGTGAGATCGACGCCGCGCGCCTTCCAATGCTCGATCGCCGCGTCCATCTCCAGCAGGTCGGTGCGGCCGATCAGCTCGTCGGAGGTGCGCACGCCGAGTTGCGCCATCAGCTCGCGCGCCTCCTCGGCGACGAAGAAGAGGTACTTGACGACGTGCTCGGGCGTCCCCTCGAAGCGCTTGCGCAGCTCCGGGTTCTGCGTCGCGATGCCGACCGGGCACGTGTTGAGGTGGCAGACGCGCATCATGATGCAGCCCATCGCGATCAGCGGCGCAGTCGAGAAGCCGACCTCGTCGGCGCCCAGCAGCGCGGCGATGACGACGTCGCGGCCGGTCTTCATCTGACCGTCCGCCTCGACCGTGATGCGCGAGCGCAGGTCGTTGAGCAGCAGCGTCTGCTGCGTCTCGGCAAGGCCGATCTCCCACGGAATGCCGGCCGCCTGGATCGAGGACTGCGGCGAGGCGCCCGTGCCGCCGTCGTGGCCGGAGACGACGACGTGGTCGGCGTTCGCCTTCGCGACGCCGGCGGCGACCGTGCCGACGCCGACCTCGGCGACGAGCTTGACCGACACCTCGGCGCGCGGGTTGCTGCAGCGCAGGTCGTAGATCAGCTGCTTGAGGTCCTCGATCGAGTAGATGTCGTGGTGCGGCGGCGGCGAGATCAGCCCGACGCCCGGCGTCGAGTTGCGCAGGCAGGCGATGTAGTCGTCGACCTTGTGGCCGGGCAGCTGGCCGCCCTCGCCGGGCTTCGCGCCCTGCGCCATCTTGATCTGCAGGCGGTCGGCGTTGACGAGGTAGTGCGGCGTGACGCCGAAGCGGCCCGAGGCGATCTGCTTGATCGAGCTGCGGCGCTCGTCGTCGAAGCGCGACGGGTCCTCCCCGCCCTCGCCGGTGTTCGACTTCGCGCCGAGGCGGTTCATCGCGACCGCAAGCGCCTCGTGCGACTCGCGCGAGATCGCGCCGAGGCTCATCGCGCCGGTCGAGAAGCGCTTGACGATCTCCTCCGCCGGCTCGACCTCCTCGAGCGGGATCGGCTGGTCGAGCACCTTGAGCTTCATCAGCCCGCGCAGCGACGCCTTCCGCGCCGCCTCGTCGTTGACCGCCTTGGAGAACTCGCGGTAGGTCTGCAGGCCCTCCCCGTTCTGCGTGCGCACCGACTGCTGCAGCAGCGCGACCGTGTCGGGGTTCCAGATGTGCAGCTCGCCGTCGCGGCGCCACTGCAGCACGCCGCCGACCGGCAGCACTTCGCGGCCCGTGCGCGGGTACGCGCGGAAGTGGCGCTCCAGCGCCTCCTTCGCGAGCACGTCCATGCCGACGCCGCCGATGCGCGACGCCGTGCCGGTGAAGTGCTGCTCGATCAGCTCGGGGGCAAGCCCGACCGCCTCGAAGATCTGCGCGCCGCAGTAGGACTGGATCGTCGAGATCCCCATCTTCGAGAACGTCTTCAGCAGGCCCTTGCCGATCGCTCTGACGATCCGCTGCTCGGCCGTCTCGCGGTCGAGATCGACCGGCAGCAGGCCGCGGTCGGCCAGCTCGTCGAGCGATTCGAACATCAGGTACGGGTTGATCGCCGCGCTGCCGAAGCCGATCAGCGTCGCCATGTGGTGGATCTCGCGCGGCTCGCCCGTCTCGATCACGAGCCCGGCGCGCAGGCGCGTGCCCGCGCGCACGAGGTGGTGGTGAACCGCCGCCACCGCCAGCAGCGACGGGATCGCGACGCGCTCCGGGCCGAGGTTGCGGTCGGAAAGGATCAGGATGTTCGCGCCGCGCTCGATCCACGCCGACGCCTCGGCGCAGATCGCCTCGACGCGCCACTCCATCCCTTCCGCGCCCAGCTCGATCGGCCACGTGAGGTCGATCGTCGCGGCGTGGAAGACGTCGTGCGAGACCTGACGCAGCTTCTCCAGCTCGTGGTTGCGCAGGATCGGCTGGCGCATGAACAGCTGGTGTGCGTGCTCGGCGGACTCCGTCAGCAGGTTCACCTCGGCGCCGACCGACGTCGCGAGGCTCATCACGACCTTCTCGCGGATCGGGTCGATCGGCGGGTTCGTGACCTGCGCGAACAGCTGCTTGAAGTAGGCGAACAGCGGCGGCTGACGGTCGGAGAGGACCGCGAGCGCGGCGTCGTTGCCCATCGAGGCGGTCGGCTCCTCGCCGTTGGCCGCCATCGGCGCGATGACCATCCGCAGGTCCTCCTGCGAGTAGCCGAACGCGAGCTGCTTGGAGCGCAGCGGCTCGACGCGCGGAGCGCGCGGCGCGCGATCGGGCAGGTCGTCGAGGTGGACGACGTGCTCTCTGTACCACTCGCCATACGGACGCTGGGCCGCGACCTGCGCCTTGACCTCCTCGTCCTCGACGATCCGGCCCTGCTCGAGGTCGACGAGGAAGATCTTGCCCGGCTGCAGGCGGCCCTTGCGCACGATCTCGCTCGGCGCGGCTCTCACGACGCCCGTCTCGGACGCGAGCACGACGTAGCCGTCGGCGGTCTGAACCCAACGGCCGGGGCGCAGGCCGTTGCGGTCGAGCGTGGCGCCGACCTGACGGCCGTCGGTGAACGCGACGACGGCGGGACCGTCCCACGGCTCCATGACGCACGAGTGGTAGTCGTAGAAGCCGCGCACGGCGGGCGGCAGGTCGACCTTCTCGCGATACGCCTCCGGCACCATCAGCATCACCGCGTGGGTGATCGGGCGGCCCGCGAGCACCAGCAGCTCGAGCACGTTGTCGAACGTCGCCGAGTCCGAGCCGCCCTGGCGCACGACCGGCATCAGCTTCTGCAGGTCGTCGCCGAACAGCTCCGAGGCGAGCTGCGACTCGCGCGCGCGCATCCAGTTGACGTTCCCGCGCAGCGTGTTGATCTCGCCGTTGTGGGCGATCAGGCGGTACGGATGCGCCAGCTCCCAGCTCGGGAACGTGTTCGTCGAGAAGCGCGAGTGGACGAGCGCGAGGCGGGTCGTGAAGCCCTCGTCCTGGAGGTCGGGGTAGTAGCCCGACATCTGCGGCGCCGTCAGCATGCCCTTGTAGACGATCGTGCGCGAGGACAGGCTCGGGATCGCCAGATCGGCGCCCGCGGCCTTCTCGACCAGACGGCGGATCACGTAGAGCTTGCGCTCGAACGCGTCCTGATCGGCCTGCTCGTCGCCGGCGCCGATGAAGACCTGGCGGATGCGCGGCGCGGATCTGCCCGCGACGACGCCGACGTGCGCGTCGTCGACCGGCACGTCGCGCCAGCCCAGCACACGCTGGCCCTCGCGCGAGATCGTCCCGTCGATCAGCGCGACAAGCTCCTCGCTGCGCGCGTCGTCGTGCGGCAGGAAGCACATGCCGACGCCGTAGCGACCGGCCTCAGGCAGCTCGAAGCCGGCGACCGCGCGCAGGAAGGCGTCGGGCAGCTGCACGAGTATCCCGGCGCCGTCGCCGGTCGTCGGATCGGCCCCCGCGGCACCGCGGTGCTCCAAGTTCTCCAGCGCGTACAGGGCGCGCTCGACGACGCCGTGGTCCGGCCCCGCGGTCAGCTTGGCGACAAACGCGACGCCACAGGCGTCGTGCTCGTTTTCGGGGTGGTAGAGGCCAACGGCCTGTGGCGGCTTCATCTCGTGCATGGATCTTGTGTTCCCGTTGGGCGGCGCGAACACTGAGAGGAGGCCACAGGGTACCAGTGGAGGGCCGCTGCGCATTGCGCCAGCGGCCGGTCCGTCGCGCGCGGGTCCCTCAGGCGCGCGTCTTGGCTGCCGCTCTGGCTCTCGCGGAGCCAGTTGGCGCCTTGGCGCGCCGTCTTCTGGCCGCGGCCGCGGAGCCGGCAGGGGCGCCGTTGCCGCGCACGGCGGCCACGCTCGCCTCCAGCGCCGCCATCAGGTCCGGCACCGGCGCGGGCGCCGCCGCGGCCGGCTGCACGGCGATCTCCTCGCCCGCCGCCTTGCGGTCGATCAGGTCGAGCACCTGCTCGCGGTATTCGTCGCGGTAGGCGGTCGGATCGAACGGAACCGAGAGCGACTCGATCAGCTGACCGGCCATCGCGACCTCGCGCTCGTTGGCCTCGACCTCGTCGACGGCCTCCAGCTCGTCGAGGCGGTCGGGCGCGTTGACCTCGTCGCCGTAGAGCATCGTCGAGAGCATCAGCACGCCGCCGGCGGGGCGCAGCGCACACAGCTGTTGGCGCGTACGCAGCACGAAGCGGCCGATCGCGACCTTGCCGGCCTGCTCCATCGCGGACAGCAGCAGCGCGTACGGCTTCGCGCCGCCCTGTGCAGGCGCCACGTGGTAGGCGCTGTCGTAGTACACGGGGTCGATGTCGGCGAGCTCGACGAACGCCTCGATGTCGATCGTCTTCGTGTGCCGCGGGTCGAGCGCGTCCAGCTCCTGCTGCGTGACGATCACGTAGCGGTCGGGCGCGATCTCGAAGCCCTTGACGACGTCCTCGTAGGCGACTTCCTCGCCGTCGGCCGGGCAGACGCGCTTCTGCTGTATGCGCACGCCGTCTCTCGCATGCAGCTGGTGGAAGCGCACCGTCTTCTGCGACGTGGCGCTGTAGAGCTTTATCGGGACGTTGACCAGCCCAAAGCTGATCGCGCCGCTCCAGATCGCGCGAGGCATGGGCCGTTTCTACTACCCGGCGCGCGCCAGGACAACCCGCGAATGGTGGATTGCGAGCGCGCTCACACCCCCAGCCCGGACGGGCCGAGCGAGTCCGACATCCGCTCCAGCGAGCGACGCAGCAGCCGCGAGACGTGCATCTGCGAGATGCCTACGCGCTCGGCGATCTCGCGCTGGGTGAGGCCGGCGAAGAAGCGCAGCAGCAGGATGCGGCGCTCGCGCTCGCTGAGCGTGCTCAGGCCGCGGCTCAGCTCGACGCGCTGCTCGGCCGCCTCGTAGGCGGGATCCTCGGCGCCGATCCGCGCGACCGGCTCGCCTTCCTCGCCCAGCGGCTCGTCGAGCGGCACCGTGCTGTAGGCCTGCGCGCCCTGAAGCGCTTCGAGCACCTGCTCGGGCGTCGTGCCGGTCGCCTCGGCAAGGTCCTCGATCGTCGGCGAGCGGCCGAGCTTCGTCGACAGGCGGTCGACTTCGCGCGCGACCTTGGCGCTCAGCTCCTGAAGACCGCGGGAGACGCGCACCGACCACGCGCGGTCGCGGAAGTGGCGCTTGATCTCGCCGAGGATCGTGGGGACGGCGAAGGTCGAGAAGCGCAGCTCGCGACCCAGGTCGAAGCGGTCGACGGCCTTGATCAGGCCGACGCAGCCGACCTGCTCGAGGTCATCCAACGGCTCGCCGCGGTTCGCGTAGCGACGGGCGAGGGAACGAACCAACGGCATCATGCGCTCGATCAGGAGGCGACGGGCATCCTCGTCACCCTCCTCGTGCCAGCGACGCAGCAACTCGTGCTCGTCGACCAGGGGATCGACCGGCAGGCGAACGACCGTGGCGGACATGTCGTGCCTCCTTGGTGGCGGGGCCGGTGAGTGGGCGGGGAACCGGCCGAGCGTCATCCTCTCCGGACAATGCGGGAAGACAAGGTGGACAGACACGGTCACTGGTGCCAACGCGACGGCTCCGGTACAACAGACAGGTGGACAAGGGTGGACAAACGGTCAGCGCGACCGAGTTCGCCGAGCTGACCGGCGTCTCGCGCGAGCGCCTTCGCACCTGGGAGCGGCGCTTCGGCTTTCCGCGTCCCGCGCGCGTCGCGCACGGACCGCGTCGCTATGCGATCGCCGACGCGCCACGAGTGGTGGCCGTGCGCCGCGCGGCCGAGCAGGGCGTGCCGCTGCCGAACGCGATCGAGGACGCCTTCGCGGCCGGCGCCGGCGGTGAAGTGTCGGACCTGACGCTCGCGACGACGGCCGCGGTCGCGCCGATTCCCGTCGTGATCGTGACCGGCCCCGAGCCGCTGCGCGTCGCGTACGTCAACGCGTCGCTGCAGACGGTCGACGGCGCGATCGGGACGGGCGACGCCTTGGACGCGCTGCCGTGGTTCCTCGGCAGCGACCTCGAGCGGACGCTGCACACGCTGTTCGCCGGCGACACGGCCGCGTTGGAGTGCGCACACGACGCGTGGTCCGGCAGCGGCGCGGTCGAGCGCTCGATCGCGTATCGCGTGCCGACCGGACCGGGCGAGCCGCCAGCCGTCGCGCTCGTCGGGATCGACCGCGACGAGGAACGCCGCGCCCGCCGCGAACTGGGGCAGCTGCAGCAGGAGCTGACGCGCGTCCGCGTGCGAGAGCAGCGTCGCCAGCGCTGGCTCGCGCTCGCCGCGTCGCTCGCCGAGCGCTTCCAGCGCGACACCGGCGAAGCGCTGCTGGGGGCGACGGTCGACACGTTGGTGCGGCGACTCGGCGCCGTCGACGCCGGCGTCGCGCTGTACGTCGCGGGACAGCTCGCGCTCGGCACGACGAGCCGCGGCCTGCTCGGTCCGCACATGGTGACCGTCACGCGCTACGACGACCTGGCGGCGCTGATGCAGCGCAGCACGCCGGAGTGGCTGGCGCCGGCGACGGCGAGCGCCTTCGGCGTGCACGCCGGCCTGCACTGCCTGGCGGTCCCGATCGGCGTCGTCGGCGAGCGACTTGGCGCGCTGCTGATCGTCTTCGACGAGCTGGCGGCGCTGGACGAGGACATCCGCAACGTCTTGACGGTCGTGGCGGCCGGGCTCGGGTTCGTCGTGCTGCGCGACCGGCTGGTGACGGGCGGGCGCGACGGCGAAGCCGGGTCCTAGAAGAGCCGGCCCTCGGGCACGTCGAGCGTCGCTTCGAGCGGCCACGAGCAGAGCGAGCCGCGGCCCGGGCAGCCGTCGCAGATGCGCGGCCTGGGGTCGGGCGCGACGGGGAAGTCGCGCTGCAGGACGGCGTCGGCGCGCTGTTGCAGCTCGGCGGTGAGCTGTGGGAGGTCCTGCTGGCGGTAGGTCGCCGTCGCGGGCTCATGCGGGCGTTCGAGGAAGACGTGGACGACCTCCACCTCGGCGGCGCCGTCGCGCAGGGCGGCGAGCGCGTAGGCGGCGCGCTGCAGGCCGTACTCGGCGTCGGCGAGCTGGCGCGGGTCGGCGTCCGGATCCAGCCGATCGCTCTTCCAGTCGAGGACGAGCGTGCGAGCGCGCTCGCGGCCGATCAGGTCGAAGACGCCGACGAGCGGGATCGAGCCGAGCGCGAGCGCGAACGGCTGCTCGTGGCGGAGGTCCTTCAGCGCCGCGAGGCGAGCCGGGAGGTCGGTGGCGAGGAGGTTCGAGATGAGCTGCGCGATCTCCTCGGCGGCCTGATCGGTCAAGCGAGCGCCGGCGCGCGCGGCCTCGGCGTGGACGGCGCGCGCGTCGAGCGCGGCCGGGCGCGCAAAGTCGACGGCTTCGAGGAGGGAATGCACGATGCGCCCGCGCACACGCGGATCGATTTCTGCGGAAGGACGCTGAACGGAGCCGTAGCGAGCCTCGTCGGTTGGCGGAAGACGCAACACGCGCTCCAGGTAGAAGCGGTAGCCGCACTGGGCGTGCAGGGACAGCGCGGTGTAGCTGAGAGCGTCCACCGGCGGCGCCGATCGGGCGGGTGGCGCGGGTGAGACGATTTCCGCGACCCCGCTCGCGAAATCGTCTTCACCGGCGACAGGACCCGCCCGCAGCACGGCCGGACCTGAAGACGTCGGGGCCGACAACTCGGCGAGCAGCGAAGGACGCGCGACGGTCACGGCGACCGACACGTCGTCATGCGAGGCGACGGAGCGAGGCGGAGCGTCGGAAGCGCAGCGCGACGCGAGGTCGGGCACGAACGCCGGCGCCAGCCACGAGATCGGCGGCGCGCCCGGTCTCGCCTCCGGCCACGGGTCACAGGGCGCCGCGCCGCTGAGGATCAGCTGCTCGCGGGCGCGGGTCACCGCGACGTAGAACAGGCGCGCCTCTTCCTCGGCGTCGCGGCGCTTGGCCTGCTCCACCAACGCCCGATACGCGAACGCGTCGCGTGGGCGGGCGCCGCCGAGGCGCTTGAGCCGCAGGCCGACGCGGCCGTCGTCCCCCACCCGCACGGGCTCGCGCCCGGCGGCCGGCGACTCGCGGCCGAGATCGGCCACGCACACGACCGGGAACTCCAGCCCCTTCGCGCGGTGGATCGTCATCACGCGCACGGCATCGAGCGCGTCGCCCTCGACGGGCGCTTCGCTCTCGCGCTCGTCGCCGGACGCGTCGGCGCCGCCGACCAGCGACCCGACGAGGTCGGCGAAGCCGCGCAGGTCGCGACCGTGCCGCGCCTCGTGCTCGCGCGCGAGCCGCATCAGCTTGCGCACGTTCGCCATCCGCCGCGCGCCCCCCTCCATCCGCAGCAGCGTCTCGTCGTAGCCGGCGCGCGCGAGCGCGCGGTCGATCAGGTCCTCCAAGCCGCGGCGGGGTGCGTCGCGCCGCTCGCGCGGAAGCCAGTCGCGGAGCCATGCGACGCGTGTCCGATCCTCGGCATCGAGCCGGTCGAGCAGCGCCGCGTCGTCGATCAGCGTCCACCACGGATCGCGCTCGGCCGCGCGCGCCGCCGCCGCGAGCTGGACGAGCCCGTCGCTGGAGAGGCCGATGAGCGGCGAGGCGAGCAGCGTGTAGAGCGCGACGCCGTCGCGCGGGTTGGCCAGCACGGACAGGTACGCGACAAGGTCGCGCACCTGCTGCTGAGACCAGTAGCCGCGGCCGCCGATCACGTACGTCGGGACGCCGCGCTCCACGAGCGCGCGCTCGTAGACGGCGAGGTCGCCCGTGGCGCGCAGCAGCAGCACGATCTCGCCGGGCGGGCGACCGGCGTCGATCAGGTCTGCCACGCGCGCGGCCAGCAGCCGGGCCTCCGCCAGCCGCCACAGCGGCGCCGGCGGAACCGCGCCGGGCGCGACGAGGGCGGCTCCCTCCCATTCGACGGAGCGGTCGACGACCAGCAGCTCCACGCGCGGGCCAGCCGGCTCGGCTGTCTCACGCGGCTCCTCACGGGCGGGCGGGCTGGCAAGCGGCGTGAAGCTCGCGTCGAAGCGCGGGGCGAAGGCGACGTTGAAGGCGTGCAGCAGCTCGTCGTGGCTGCGGAAGTTCGCGGCGAGCGTGGCAGTCTGACCGCGCTCGGTCAGGCGCGCACGACGTGCGCGGAAGAGGCGCACGTCGGCGTGGCGGAAGCCGTAGATCGACTGCAGCTCGTCCCCCACCGCGAACAGCTCGTCCCCCGCGATCCGCTCCAGCAGCTCCAGCTGCAGCGGGTTCGTGTCCTGGAACTCGTCGACGAGCACGTGGCGGAAGCGCTCGGCGTAGCGGGCGCGCAGCGGCTCGTGCTCGCGCAGCAGGCGGTTCGCGCGCAGCTCCAGGTCCTCGAAGTCGAGTGCCGACGCGGCGCGCTTCCCGTCCGCGTAGCGACGGGCGAACGCCTGCAGCAGCGCGTCGAGGAGCGCGTGCGTCGGGAGCGCGGCCACGTCGGCACAGGCGTCCCCGAAGGCGGCGAGCGCGCGTCTGTACGCCTCGCAGCCGCCGCCGTTGAGCACGACGCCGTTGCCTCTGAGCGCGAGCGCGTCGACCTCCTCGGGCACCGGCGGCGGGTCGAGCGGACGGTCGAGCAGCGCCTTGCAGGCGACGAGCCGTTCGCGCGCGCGCTCGACCGTCTTGCCGTCGTTCGCGGCCTCCAGCTCCACCGCCGCCTGCGCCCGCGCGAGCGCCAGCGCGGCGTGCGCGGCTCCGAGGTCGGCGGGACGCGCCGGTGGCAGCCGCGGATGCTCATGGCCGCGGCTGCGCAGCTCGCCGTGCAGCGCGACGATCGCGTCGCGCAGGTCGGCCGGCCGGTAGGCGGCGATCAGCTCCAGCGCCGCGTCGCCGTGCGCGTGCACCAGGTCCTCCAACGCGAGCGAGAACGCCTCGGCCGCGAGCCGCCGCGCCTCGCGCTCGTCGAGCACCGCGAAGCGCGGATCGAGCCCGGCCGCGAGCGCGTGCGTGCGCAGCAGCCGCGCGCAGAAGCTGTGGATCGTCGAGATCCAGGCGCCCTCCGTCGCACGCGCCCGCTCGCCGTCGCCCAGCGCCTCGAAGCGGCCGCGCACCCGCGCCTTCAGCTCGGCCGCCGCCTTCTCGGTGAAGGTGATCGCGAGGATGCGACCGACGTCGGTCTCCTCCGTCTGTGCGAGCCGCACGTAGCGCTCGGCCATCACGGACGTCTTGCCGCTGCCGGCGTTCGCGGTCAGCAACAGGCCGCCCGCGTGCTCGATCGCGCGCCGCTGCTCGTCCGTGAACGGAACGCTCGCCGACGCGCTCACTGGTCCGCCGCCCGGCAGATCCCCGGATACGCGCAGCCGTTCGGAGAGCACGTCTCCGGCGTCGCGCACAGCTCGCCGCCGCGCAGCCGCGCCGCCAGCTCGCACGCGCGCGCGGCCGCCGCGTCCAGCTCCGCCTCCAGCTCCTCGCGCACGCGACGATCGGTGTCGACGACGAGCTCGCCGGTATCCGCGTCGTCCTGCACGAGCCCCCGCGCGCGCAGGTCCTCGCCGCGCAGCGGCTGATAAACGCCGCCGACCGGCTCGCGTCTCAGCAGCTCACGCACGGCAACCATGTAGAGCGCCACCTGCAGCTGATCCTCCGCCCGCCATCTGGCGACCGGCCAGCCGCTGCCCTTGCGGCCGCTCTTGTAGTCGCGCACGAGCGCGCGGCCGGCGCGGTCGAGGTCGACGCGGTCGATCACGCCGCGCAGGCGCAGCTCCGAGCCGCTGCCGTGGAGGACGAGCGGGCCGAGGCCTTCCCCGTCGTCGGCGAACCCGAACGCCAGCTCCAGCTCCGCCGGCGCGAAGCTCCCGCCGGCCTGCGCCTCGTGACGCAGCAGGCGCATCACGTCGGCGGCGATCTCGTGCGCGGCGGCCGCCTGCGCCGCCGAGCCACGGCCGAGCAAGAGCCGCGCGGCCTCCTCCGCGACGACCTCGCGCACGACCGCCTCCGCGGCCGCAAGCGCCTCAGGCGCGAGCGGCCAGTCGAGCTGGCCCAGCACGCGCTCGAGCACGCGGTGGACGCAGCTGCCGCGCGCGATCGCCTCCGGGTCGGGCTCGAAGCGGTCCGGCGCCAGCTCGCGCTCGACGAGCCACTTGACCGGGCAGCGCGCGTACGCCTCCAGCCCGCCCGCCGACAGCACCTCGCGCTGGCGCAGCGCCGCCTGCGCGCCGGGGCCGAGCGAGGCGAGCTGGGGCGACGCCGTGCGCGGCGCGGCGAGCGCCTGCGCGCGGGCGCGCTCGATCGGCGTCGGCGCCTGCTCCAACGTCCACGTGACGTCGGAGAGCGGGCGGTGGCGGACCGGCAGCTCGTCGAACAGCGCACGCACGTCGTCGACGAAGAACGACGGCAGCGCCGGGTTGCCCTCCTCGTCCGCGTCGCGGCAGCTCAGGATCACCCGCCGGTCCGCACGCGAGACGGCCGCGTAGAAGAGATAGCGCTCGTCCGCCAGGCGATCCTCGCGCGCGGCGAGCCGCAGGCCGGCCGCGGCGTTGAGCGCGCGCCGCTCGTCGTCGGAGAGGAACGGCTCCGGCGCCGGCGGACGCGGGAGCTCGCCTTCCTGGAGCCCGCACAGGACGACCGTGTCGAAGCGGCGCGCGCGGATCGCGAGCGGGTCGGCGACGACGACCGCCCCGCGCGTCGGCGGCGTGCCGACCGGGACGTGCAGCCGCTCGATCGCCTCCAGCAGCTCGTCGGTGCTCGGCGCGCGGCGCGGGTCGGCTGCGGTGAGGTCGGTCAGCTCGTCGAGCGCCCGCAGGAGCGCGGCGAGCGCGCGCGCGTCGACCTCCTCGTCGGGGTCGAGCTGCGCGGCCTGCCCGCGGTGCGGCGCAGCGAAGAGCGCACGCGCCTCGCGCGCGAGCGCGGCCGGCAGCGCCTGCGGGCCGTCGGCCGCCGCGCCTCGCAGGCGGTCCAGCTCGCGCAGCGGCCACCCGCCCGGCGCCTCCTCCCACAGCGACCGCGCCGTCGCGACGTCGGTGACCGCCCGACGGCGCACCGTCAGCTCCAGCCGGTCGGCCAGCTCCAGCCGTTCGAGCCGGCCCGGCGTGCGCAGGTAGGTGAGGAGGTCGGCCGGTCTGGCGTCCTCGGAGCGCAGCGCGCAGCGCGCGAGCGCGAGCAGCCCGCGGCCGAGCGCGGTGTGCGCGAACGTGATCTGGCGCTGCAGCGCATACGGCACGCCGTAGGCGGTGAAGACCTGCTCCAGCAGCGGCGCCGCTCGCTCCGGGGAGCGCAGCACGACCGCCACGCGCTCCGCGGGCACCGCCTGCTCGTGGAGGAGCTGAAGCAGCTCCGCTGCGATCAGCTCGGCCTCGGCGCGCTCGCCGCCGGCGACCAGCAGCCGGACGGCGTCGCCGGCCGCGACCCGCGGCGCGTGCGGCTCGAACAGGTGGCGCTCCAGGTGGTGCAGCGGCGCGCGCGCCTCCGACGCGAAGAAGCCGTCGTCCGCCGGCAGCTCCGTCACCGCGCCCGCGAGCTGGCCCAGCTCCTGGACGACCTGCGAGGCGCGGCCGGCGAACGCGGTCCGCCCAGGCTCGTACGTGAGCGAGACGGTCACCTCCGCGTCGGCCACGCGCGCCAGCGTCTCGACCGCGTCGCGCTCCAGCGGCGTGAGGTCGTCGAAGCCGTAGAGGAGGACCGGCGTCGCCCCCCAAGCGCCCGGTCTCGCCCGCAGCGCGTCGAGCGCTCTCCAGGCGAACAGCTCCTGGTCGACGCGGTCGAGCCGTTCGAGCGCGCGCGCGTAGCGGTCGTAGACGAGGGCGGCTTCGTGCACCGCCGGCGGCGCGTCCGGCCACGCGCGCACGGCGGCGGTGAAGCGCTGCGGCGTGATCAGCGAGCGCTCCAGCTCGGCGATCAGCGCGAGCGCGGCGTGCAGGAAGCCGGGCGTGCCGGCCACGCCGGCGAGCGCGTCGAGCGGGGCGTCCGCGACCGCTTGCGCGACCAGCCGCTCGCGCTGGAGCGGGCCCACGGAGCGCGCCCACCAGCCGGCGCGCCGGGCGATCTCGCGCGTGAGCCCGGCGAACGTGGTGACGCGACCGGCCTGCGTCGCGCCCTCACCCAGCAGCTCGCGCTCGAACGCGGCGACGTCGGCCCGGGTCGGCACGACGAGCCACGGCTCCTGACGGCGGCGGGCGCGGAAGGCGTCGAGCACGACGCCGGCCTTGTTCGAGTTTGCGGGACCGGTGACGAGCGTGAGCGGCATCGGCCCGACATGGTCGCGCGCCGACCTGACGGCGCCGCGTCAGCCCACGAGCAGCGAGGGCGGACGCGCTACGCGACCGCGGATTCGGCGGGTGCTGCGTCCGGGGCGGCGCCGTCGGCGGCGGCCCCGGCCGCCTCCTCCGCCTCGGGCGGCTTCGCGCCCTCGCGGGCCCACGGCTCGTCGAACTCGACGCGCCAGCGGCCCTCGTCCGTCTGCTCCAGCGCGAGGCGTGCGCGGAAGGATCTGCCGGCGCGAGATCTGAAGCCCGTGACCGGTCTCTCCGTCCGTCCGGTCCGGATCAGCTCGCGCACGATCGCGGCGGTCAGCGTCTTGCCCGCCTTCGCCTTCCAGATCACGAAGCCGCAGCCCGGGTCGGTGCGCGACCAGCACGAGTAGCCCTTGCGGTTCTCGACGATGTCGTGGCCGCAGACCGGGCATGGGCCGAGGTTCGCGCGCGGGATGCGCACGTCTCTGAGCTTCTCGTCGAGCGTCGCGACGGTCGCCTCGGCGAACTTGACGATGTCGGCCATGAACGCGGGACGCGTGTCCTCCCCCGTCTCGATCTTCGCGAGACGGTGCTCCCAGTCGCCTGTCAAGGACGGCGACGTGAGCTGGTGCCCGTCGAGCAGCCGCACCACGTTCAGCCCCTTCTCGGTGACGACCAGGGCACGCGCGTCGCGCTCGATGTAGCCGACCGCCAGCAGGCGCTCGATGATCGCCGCGCGGGTGGCGGGCGTGCCGATGCCGGAGTCCTTCATCGCCTCGCGCAGCTCCTCGTCGTCGACGAGTCTGCCGGCCGTCTCCATCGCGGCGAGCAGCGAGCCCTCGGAGTAGCGCCGCGGCGGTCTCGTCTCCTTCTCCTCGGAGCGCACGTCGCGCGTCTGCACCGCCTCGCCCTGCTCCAGTCTCGGCAGCTGCTGCTCGCGCGGCTCGTCCTCCTCGCCGGGTCTCGGCTCGCTCGGCGGCTCCTCGCCGTAGACGCCGCGCCAGCCGGGCACGAGCATCACCTTGCCGCGCGTGCGGAACACATGGCCCGCGACCTCCGTCTCCACGCGCGTGTTCTCGAACACGGCCTCGGGATGGAAGACGGCGAGGAAGCGCCGGACGACGAGGTCGTAGATCTTGCGGTCGTCGTCGCTCAGCTTGTCGACCGGATGCGGCGCGTTCGTCGGGATGATCGCGTGGTGGTCGGTGACCTTCTCGTTGTTGACCACGCGACCCAGCGGCAGCATGTCGAGGCCGGTCACGTACCTCGATGCCGCCGCGTACTCGCGCTGGCCGCCGAGGATCCCGGCGATCGGCTTGATCTCGGGGATCATGTCGCTCGGCAGGTAGCGCGAGCTGGTGCGCGGATACGTGAGCGCCTTGTGCTCCTCGTACAGCCGCTGCGCGGCGGCGAGCGTGCGGCGGGCGGAGAAGCCGAAGCGCGAGTTGGCGTCGCGCTGCAGCGAGGTGAGGTCGTAGAGCAGCGGCGCACGCTCTCTGCGCGTCGATCTCTCCAGCTTCGCGATGACGCCGTCGACGCCGCGGCAGGCCGCGACGATCGCCTCTGCCTCCGCCGCCGACGCGACGCGCGCCTGCGCGCCGGCGTGGAAGCGGCCCTCGTACGAACGTGCCCCGCTCGCTTCGAACGACGCGTCGACGATCCAATACGGCTCAGGTCTGAAGGCGCGGATCTCCTCCTCGCGGCGCGCGAGAATCGCGAGCGTCGGCGTCTGCACGCGACCCAGTGAGACGGCGCCGTCGAACGACGAGCGCAGGCGGATCGTCGCGGCGCGCGTGGCGTTCATGCCGACGATCCAGTCGGCCTCGCTGCGCGAGCGCGCCGCGTCCTCCAACGAGCGCATCTCCGAGCCGTCGCGCAGATGCGCGAACGCCTCCTCGATCGCCGACTTCGTCATCGAGGAGAGCCACAGGCGCTGCACCGACAGTCTGGAGCCGGCCTTCTCGTACAGATAGGCGAAGATCAGCTCGCCCTCGCGTCCAGCGTCGCACGCGTTCACGACGACGCTGACGTCGTCGCGGCCGAGCGCGCGCTTGACGACGTTCATCTGTCTTCTCGACCGCTCGTCGCGCACCACGAGCTTGAATCTCGGCGGCACGATCGGCAGGTCGGCCATGCGCCATCTCTTGAACTTGTCGTCGTACTCGTCCGGCTCGGCGAGCTGCACGAGATGGCCGACCGCCCACGTGATCACGTGCTCGGGACCCTCGAGCACCCCCTCCCCTCTTCTGAAGGGACCGGGCAGCACGCGCGCGAGGTCTCTGCCGACCGACGGCTTCTCCGCGATGACGAGGGTCTTGCTCATGAGCGCGAGAGCGTAGCGGTCCGGTCAACCGACGCATGCGCCGCTCGACACCGGCCCGCTGCCGCGAGCGGCGGTGAGCGCGTCCGCGACGACCGCGTTCGGGACGCCGTAGCCGCCTCGCGGTCCGTTTGTCGTCGCGGCGAAGATCGTCGTGAGCACGCGCCCATGTGCGTCAACGACCGGTCCGCCTGAGTTGCCGCTGCGCACCCGGCCGCGCAGCGGCGTGACGTCACGCCGCACCGGTCCGCGCCCGTACGCGTCCTCAGAGAGGACGGTGCGCGTCGCGCCGATCCGCCCCGCCTCCACGTCGAACGGTCCGTTGAGCGGATAGCCGAGGATCGCGCCCGCCGTGCCGGACGCCGGATCGCGCGCCAGCGCCAGCGCCGGCGCCGACAGGCCGCCGACGCGCAGCACCGCGACGTCGTCGCGCACGTCGAAGTGGACGAGCGTCGCGGCGCGGCTGCCGGCGGGGTCCCCGGGTGCCTGCACGACGGTGTCGTGCTCGCCCGCGACGACGTGCGCGTTCGTCACCACGAGCCCGGCGCCGCCGGCGCCGCCGGCGACCCAGCCGCTGCCCTCGACGCCGAGGCCGCAGGCGTTGCCGAGGATCCGCACCACGCTCGGCGCCGCCGCGCGCACGCCGGGCTGCCGCAGGACCTCGCGCGAGGGCGGTGCGACGGCCGCGCCCGGCCCGCTGATCGACGGCAGCGGATCGAAGCGCGCGAGCGCGTTGAGGAGCGGACCGGACGGCGGCAGGATCGCGGTCAGCTGGCGCAGCACGAAGGAGCGCTGCACGTCGCGCCGCAGCTCCCGCAGCCCCGGCGTCTGCAACACCACCGCGGCCGCGAGCCACGCGAGCACGAGCGCGATCGCGATGCTGAGCAGCGCGCCGAACAGCCCGTCGAGCGCACCGAGACCGGGAATCCGCAGGCCGCCCCGCAGCCGCGCGCCGAACCGCTCCAGGCTGCTCGCCAGCAGGCCGCCGAGCAGCAGCGCGCCGGCGAGCGCGAACAGCGGCGCGTAGGGGGAGTGCGCGCCGCGCGGGAGCAGCAGCGGCCCGACGCGGGCGCCGACGACCGCGCCGGCGCCGAGCCCGACGAGCGCCAGCGCCCCGACGATGAAGCCGCGCTGCCACCCGGCCAGCCCGAACAGCCCGACGAGGGCGACGATGATCCAGTCGAGCGTCGTCATGCGGACGAGAGCATGCAGGACGCACCGGGCGGCGTGGGGAGCGGCGGGCGGCGGCCGCTCCGTGGTCTACGCTGCGCGCCGTGGAGGCAGGTGCACGCAGGGGCGACGCGGAGCGACGCTGGCGCCTGCTGCACCGGGGCCTCCCCGCACTCGCCGCGCTCGTCCTGCTCGTCGTCGCGGTCCCGCTGCTGCTCGGCGGCTCCGGCCGCGCCGAGCGCGCGACCGCGAAGCGGTTCGCCACCGCCTGGGCGCAGGGCGACTACGGCCGCATGTACGAACTGCTCGACGACGAGGCGAAGCGCCGCGTGCCCTTCCAGGACTTCGTCGCCGCCTATCGCGACGCGGCGGAGACCGCGACGACGCGCTCAATCGAGGTCGGCAAGGTCGGCAAGCGATCCGGCGACGCGATCCCGGTCCACCTGACGATCGACACGCGCGCGTTCGGGACGGTCCACGGCGCGCTGGAGCTGCCGGTGAGCGGAACAGGCGACGCGATGCGCGTCGCCTGGCGCCCGCAGGCCGTCTTCCCCGGCCTCGGCGCCGGCGAGCAGCTGACGCGCGCGACGACGCTCGGCCCGCGCGGCGCGCTGCTCGCGCGCGACGGCAGCGCGCTCGCCTCCGGCCCGAGCCGCAGCTCCGACGACCCGGCGCTGGCGGCCGAGATCGCCGGCCGGCTCGACGTCGCGTCGCCCGAGCAGGCCCCCGCGCTGCGGGCGCTCGGCTATCCGCCGGACGCGCAGGTCGGCGTCTCCGGGCTGGAGCGCGTCTTCCAGCGTGACCTGGCCGGGCAGCCGGGCGGGACGCTGATGGCCGGCAGCCGCGTCCTCGCGCGCACCCGGCCGCAGCCGGGCGAGGACGTCCGCACGACGATCGACCCGAAGCTC
>JBQCIQ010000214.1:0-10115 GCA_051953595.1 Conexibacter sp.
AACGCCAGCCCCCGATCGCCGATTACGCGCTGATCGGTGACGGCCGCTCGGCCGCGCTCGTCTCGACCGCGGGGTCGATCGACTGGTGCTGCATGCCGCGCATGGACCACGGCAGCTGCTTCGGGCGCCTGCTCGACTGGGAGCGCGGTGGCTACTGCGCGATCGGGCTCGCCGGCGCCGACGCGCCCCGCACGCGCCGCCGCTACCTCGACGGCACGCTCGTGCTGGAGACGCTGCTGCAAGGCGAGGACGGCGAGCTGCGGATCCTCGACTGCTTCGCCCGCATCCCCGGCGAGCAGCCGCCGCGCTCCCAGCTGCTGCGGGTCGTCGAATGCACCCGCGGACGCGTCACGCTGGAGGTCCGCATCGTGCCGCGCTTCGACTACGGCGAGCTGCCGCCGTGGATCCGCTCGCACGATGGCGCCTTCAGCGCGACCGGCGGTGACGACGCGCTGCTGATCTCCGGCGACCTGGCGCTGGAGACCGACAAGCACGAGCTGTGCGGGTCTGTGGAGCTGCGCGCCGACGAGCGGCGGCGGCTGTCGATCGAGCACCTGGACCCGGTCACGCTGGAGGAGTCGCCCAGACCGCAGGAGGATCCCGCGGGCCTCGACCGCCGGCTGGAGCAGACGGTCGAGTGCTGGCGGGAGTGGTCCTCCGGCGCACGGATCGACGACACCGCGATCCACGAGGGCGTGCTGCGCTCCGCGCTCGTGCTGAAGGCGCTCGCGAACCCGCGAACGGGGGCGATCGCGGCCGCGCCGACGACGTCGCTGCCGGAGGCCGGCGGCGGCGACCTCAACTGGGACTACCGCTTCAGCTGGGTGCGCGACTCGACCTTCACGGTCGACACGCTCGCGCAGGTCGGCTTCGAGGAGGAGGCCGACGCGTTCCGCCGCTTCGTCGAGCGCAGCTCCGCCGGCAGCGCCGAAGGCGTGCAGGTGCTGTTCGGCCTCGGCGGGGAGCGGCGGATGCCCGAGGTCGACCTCGACCTCGCCGGCTACCGCGACGCCTGCCCGGTGCGCGTCGGCAACGACGCCGCGGACCAGTGCCAGCTCGGCGTGTACGGGCAGCTGCTCGACCTCGCCTGGCGCTGGCATGAGCGAGGGCATCGGCCGGACGACAACTACTGGCGCTTCCTCGCCGACGTCGCGGACGCGGTCGTCGACCGGTGGCGGGAGGGCGACCGCGGGATCTGGGAGGTGCGCGGAGGTCCGCGGCAGTTCACGCACTCGAAGGCGATGTGCTGGGTCGCCCTCGACCGCGCGACCAGACTCGCCGCCGACACCGGCCGCGAGTCGCCGGAGGCGTGGTCCGCCGCCGCCGAGGAGATCCGCCGGACGGTCGAGTCGGACGGTTACGACGCCTCCCGCAACACGTTCGTGCAGGTGCTCGGCGAGGACCAGCTCGACGGGGCGCTGCTGCTGCTCCCGATCGTCGGCTTCGTCGCCTGGGACGACCCGCGCATGGTCGGTACGGTGGATGCGATCCGCGACGAGCTGGAGGTCGACGGCCTGCTTTTGCGCTATCGCGTGGAGGAGGGCGCCGAGCACGAGGGCGCCTTCCTCGCCTGCTCGTTCTGGCTCGTCGAGTGCTTGGCGCACCAAGGGCGGACCGAAGAGGCCGCCGCGGTGTTCGCCCGCGCTGCACGGTGCGCCAACGACCTCGGCCTCTTCTCCGAGGAGGCCGACCCGGAGAGCGGGGCGCTGCTGGGGAACTTCCCCCAAGGCCTCAGCCACCTGGCGCACATCTCCGCCGCGCTGGCGCTCGCCGAGGTCGCGGAGGCGATCAGGAGCGCAGCGGCCGCAGCGCCATGACCTCGCCAAGGTGCAGCGCGCGGCGCCCGACCGCCTGCTCGAGCTGCGTCTTGCACGAGAAGCCGTCGGCGACGATCAGCGTGTCGGGTGAGGCGGAGCGGACCGCCGGCAGCAGCCCCTGCTCGCCGCACTGGATCGAGATGTCGTGCTTGCCGTCCTCGAAGCCCCACGAGCCGGCGAGCCCGCAGCAGCCGCCTCTGACCTGCTCGACCTCCAGGCCCATGCGCTCCAGCGCGGCCTGCTCGCAGTCCATCCCGCCCGTCGCCTTCTGGTGGCAGTGGCCCCACAGCAGCGCTTTCCCGGACCGCTGCGGCAGCGGCACGTCGTGCTCCTGCACGAAGTCGGCGAAGTGCGTGGCAACCCGCGTAAGCCGGTCGGCGTCGTCGTCGTGCGGCATGAGCTTCGGCAGCTCCTGCTTGAAGACTGCCAGGCAGCTCGGCTCGATCCCCACGACCGGCGTCCCGGCGCGGATCTCGTCGCGCAGCACGTCGAGCGTTCTGCGCAGGTAGCGCTCCGCCATATCGAGGAAGCCGTAGTCGTAGAGCGGCCGGCCGCAGCAGACGTGGCCGGTCGGCATCACCACCTGCCAGCCGGCGGCCTCCAGCGCCTCGACGCACGCCCTTCCCACGTCGGCGTGGAAGTACGTGTTGAACGTGTCGGGCCACAGCACGACCCGCGGACCGCCGGGGTTGCGGGGACCGCCTCGCGCAGCGAACCATCTGCGCAGGTCCTGCTTCGCGAAGCGCGGGATCGACCGCTGCGGGTCCATCCCCGCGAGCCGCTTCGCGAGCCCGGCGGTCGGCTCGTGACCGGCAAGGAAGTTCACCAGGCCCGCGGGCGCGTACGAGGTCAGTCGCGCCGCTTGATCGATGAAGCCGAACGCGTACGCGTGCCGCGGCCGGCGCCGTCTCGGCGACTTGTAGTGGTGGTACAGGAACTCCGCCTTCAGCGTCGGCATGTCGACGTTCACCGGGCAGTCGTTCGTGCAGCCCTTGCAGGCGAGGCAGAGGTCAAGCGCCTCGAAGACCTCCTGGCTCTGCCAGCCGTCGGGGACGACCTCCCCGACCAGCATCTCGTGCATCAGCCGCGCGCGCCCGCGCGTCGAGTGCATCTCCTCGCGGGTGGCCTGGAAGCTCGGGCACATGACCGACTCCGCGTGCGGCACGCGGCACTCGCCGATGCCGACGCAGCGCAGCGTCGCATGCGAGAAGTCGCCGCCGTCGTTCGCGTAGGTGAAGCGCACCGGCGGCCGCGCGGGGTTGTAGTCGGCGCCGAGGCGCAGGTTCTCGTCGAGCCGGTAGGGGTCGACGACCTTGCCCGGATTCATCTTCCAGTCGGGGTCCCAGATGCGCTTGAAGGCGCGCATCGCCTCGACCCCCTCGGGGCCGAACTGCTTCTCCAGCAGCTCCGCGCGCTGCTGCCCGTCGCCGTGCTCGCCTGACAGCGAGCCGCCGAGCGACATGCAGAGGTCGGCCGCCTCCTCGATGAAGCGTCGGTACGTCGCGATCCCGTCGGCGTGGCGCAGGTCGAACGACGTGCTCGTGTGCACGCAGCCCTGTCCGAAGTGGCCGTAGAACGCGCCGTCGAGTCTGTACTTGTCGTACAGCTGCTGGAGCGCGCCGATGTACTCGCCGAGCTGTCCGGGCGGGACCGCCGAGTCCTCCCAGCCGGCCCAGTAGTTGCGCACGGAGTCCGGTCTGACCTCGAACGCGGTCGCGCCGAGGCCGGCCTCGCGCGCTCTCCAGATCTCGGTCGCGTGGCCGCGGTCGCCGGCTCTCTCGCCGCCGAACTGCTCGATGCGTTCCTCGGCGTAGCCCTTCTTCTTGTGCAGCCAGGCGGCGAACGCTCTCGCCCGCTCGTCCTCCTCGCCCTCTTCGTCCGAGCCGAACTGCACGAGCAGCCACGCGCCGCCGCGTCTGGGCAGAGGCAGCTCCTCGAACTCGGCCGCGTGCACGTGGCTGCGGCGCGCCGCCGCGCGCAGTCTCTGGTCAAGCCCCTCGAGCGCGATCGGTCTCCACGCGAGAATGTCCTCGACGTGCTCGCAGGCGTCGACGAGCGTGTCGTACTCGATCACGACGAGCGAGCGGTGCGCGAGCGCCGGCGTCAGCAGCAGCGTCGATCTCAGCACCGTCACGCACGTGCCCTCGGTGCCGACGAGCGCCCGCGCGACGTTGAAGCCGCGCTCCGGCAGCAGCTCGTCGAGGTTGTAGCCGGAGACGCGCCGCGGCAGCTCGTCGACCGGGCGCCAGCGCTCGCGGATCACGTCGGCGTATCTGTCGCGCAGCTCCAGCAGGGCGGCGTAGATCTCGCCCTTGCGCCCGCCGCCGCCGATGATCTCGTCGATCCGCTCCTCCTCGCCGACACCGACCTCGAAGCGCGCGCCGTCGTAGGTCAGCACCTCCAGCGCCGCGACGTTGTCAGAGGTGCGGGGACCCGGGCCGTACAGCTGCGACTGCACCGAGTGCGTCCCGCACGAGTTGTTGCCGACGTTGCCGCCGATCGTGCAGCGCGAGTGCGTCGAGGGATCGGGGCCGAACACGAGGCCGACTCTGCCGGTGTGGACGTTGACCTGCTCGTTGATCGCGCCCGGCTCGACGGTGACCGTCTTGGCGTCCGGGTCGGGGTCCCCGATCCACGTCAGGTGTCTGGAGACGTCGATCACCACCGCGTGGTTGACCGTCTCGCCCGACAGGCTCGTCCCGCATCCGCGTGGAACCAGCGGCGCTCCGAACGCATGGCAGGCGGCGTGCGTGGCGACGACGTCGTCGAGCGTCTTCGGCACGACGACGCCGATCGGGATCTGGCGGAAGTTCGACGCGTCGGTCGCGTAGAGGCCCTTCGCGGCGGCGTCGAAGCGCACCTCTCCGGAGACCGTCTCCTGCAGGCGCCGCTTGAGGCCGGCGACGTCCAGCGCGCTCATGCCGCCCACCGCTCGGCGTCGGCGCGCTTCAGCTCGATGCCCAGGCTGGGGCGCGCGCGGTCGGGATGCAACAGCCCGCCGACCGGGTCGATGACGCCGTCGAACAGCAGCCGCTCGGCGCGCGCGTGGTCGAAGAAGAACTCGGTGTGGATCAGCCGCTCCAGCGCGCAGCCGGCGTGCGCCATCACCGCCGGCACGCAGTGCGCCGACAGCGGGCGCTCATATGCGCTGCAGAGCCCGTCAACGCGCAGCAGGTTCGTGATCCCGCCGCAGCGCGAGACGTCGGCCTGCAGCACGTCGACCGCCTCCGCCTCGAGCAGCCGCCGGAAGTCGGCGAGCGTCCAGCCGTACTCGCCGGCGGCGATCGCCATGCCCGCCGGCGCCGCCGAGCGCACCTCCCGCAGGCCGCTCACGTTCCGCGAGGAGACCGGCTCCTCCAGCCACGTCACGCCGTACTCGCGCGCGAACCGCTCTGCCTGCGCGAGCGCCCGCGATACGTCGCGGTAGGCGCCGTTCGCGTCGACCATCAGCTCGACGTCGTCGCCGACCGCCGCGCGCGCGGCCTCCACCCGACGCGGGTCGGCGTCCGGGTCGCGCCCGACCTTCATCTTCACCGAACGGAAGCCGTCTGCCGCCCAGCCGCCAAGCTGCTCGCGCAGCTTGTCCGGTCCGAAGTTCGTGAAGCCGCCGCTGCCGTAGGCGGGGACGGCGTCGCGGAAGCGGGGGAGGAGGTCGCACAGCGCCACGCCGAGCAGCTTCGCCTTCAGATCCCACAGCGCGATGTCGACGACCGAGACCGCCATCGCCGCCATGCCCTCCTGGCCGAGCTGGCGGATCGCCACCTGCATCCTCGTCCACGCGTCGCCGGGCGCGAGCGCGTCGACGCCCTCCACGACGCCGGCGAGCACCCCGACGACGATCCGGGCCGCGGACGCGTCGCAGTAGCCATAGCCGAGGCCGGCCTCGCCGCCGCCCTCGACCTCCACGACGAGGACGCTCGTGGATCTCCACACGAGCGTCCCGTCGGACTCCTCATCGCTGGCGGTCGGGATCTCGTACGCGTGCGCATGCACGCCGCCGACGCGCGTCGCCTCCATCACTGCCGTCATCGGTTGACGAGCTCGTCGAGCTTCCCCTTCAGCGCGTTGCGCATGATCCGCCCGCGCGCCGGGTCGCCCGGCAGTGCGTGCGCCAGCTCGCGCGCCTGCTCGAATCTGATGTGCGGCGGCAGCGGCGGGATCTCCGGGTCGGTGACCGCCTCCAGCACGACCGGCACGCCGGACGCCAGCGCCTCGTCCCACGCGGGACCGACCTGCTCGGGCGCGTCCACGCGGATCCCCTTCAACCCGATCAGCTGCGCGTAGGCCGCGTAGGGGAAGTCGGGCAGCTGCTGGGAGGCGTCGAGCTTCGGGTCGCCGCTCATTACGCGCTGCTCCCACGTGACCTGGTTGAGGTCGTGGTTGTTGAGCACAAGCACGACGAGCCGCTGATCGCTCCACTCGTGCCGGTACCGCACGAGGTCGATCAGCGCGTTGATGCCGAGCATCTGCATCGCGCCGTCACCGAGGCACGCGATCACCGGGCGGTCCGGATAGGCCATCTTGGCCGCGAGCGCGTACGGCACCGCCGGGCACATCGTCGCGAGCGTGCCGGAGAGCGCCGCCTTCATCCCGTCGCGCAGGACGAGGTCGCGCGCCCACCAGTTCGTCGCGGAGCCAGAGTCGGAGGTCAGGATCGCGCGGTCCGGCAGCCGCTTCGACAGCTCGTGGAAGAGCAGGCGCGGGTTGAGCGGGTCGGCGGGCTCGTGCGCCTGCGCGTCGATGATCTCGCGCCAGCGTGCGATGCCCTGCTCGATCCCCTCGCGCCAGGAGCGGTCGGCCTTGCGCTCCAGCAGCGGGATCAGCTTGCGCAGCGTCTCGGCGCTGTCGCCCGTGAGCCCGACCTCGAGCGGGTAGCGCAGGTTCAGCATGCGCCCGTCGATGTCGATCTGCACGGCGCGCGCCTGGCCCGGCTTCGGCAGCCACTCGCTGTAGGGGAACGAGGTCCCGACCATCAGCAGCGTGTCGCAGCCCTCGATCATGTCGTAGGTCGGCTTGGTGCCGAGCAGGCCGATCGAGCCGGTCACGAAGGGCAGGTCGTCGGGGAGCGCGGCGCGGCCGTTCAAGGCCTTCGCGACACCGGCGCCCAGCAGCTCCGCGACCTGGACGACCTCGTCCCTCGCGCGCAGCGCACCCTGGCCGACCAGGATCGCGACGCGCTCGCCGGCGTTCAGCACCTCGGCGGCGTGGCGCAGGTCCTCGTCGCGCGGCACGATCAGCGGCTCGCCGAAGCCGACCGAGCTGAAGATCGCGCCGTGCTCGCGCGGCGGGTCCTCGTATTCGGCCTCCTGCACGTCGTTCGGGACGATCACGCAGGTGGGGGAGCGGGTCGCCTTCGCGATCCGGACCGCGCGGTCGATCAGGTGCCGCGCCTGCGCCGGCTCCATGCAGACCTGCACGAACTCGGACGCGACGTCCTTGAACAGCACCTGCAGGTCGACCTCCTGCTGGAAGTTGCCGCCGATCGCCATGCGCTTCTGCTGGCCGACGATCGCGACGACCGGCTGGTGGTCGAGCTTCGCGTCGTAGAGCCCGTTGAGCAGGTGGATCGCGCCGGGGCCGGACGTCGCCATGCAGACGCCGACCTCGCCGGTCAGCTTCGCGTGCGCGGTGGCGGCGAAGGAGGCGATCTCCTCGTGACGCACCTGCGTGAACGCAAGCCGGTCGCCGACCTGATGGAAGGCGCCGAGCAGGCCGTTGATGCCGTCGCCCGGGTAGCCGTAGACGCGTCTGATTCCCCACTCGGTCAGGCGCTCCAACATGAACTCGCCGGTGGTCGGCATCGGTCCTCCTTCGCGGTCGGGCGGCTGCCCCTTCAATGCCCCGCCGCGCGAAGCGGAACCGCGAATGTCACGCAGGTGACCGCCTGATGTGGGCGGCGGCTGCCGTCACCTGCGGTGCGAGCCGAGCGCCACGAAGGCAAGGACCGCGACCGCGGGCGTGAGGCACAGCGCCTCGACGAGCCCGGCCGCCGCGTAGACCGCGACCAGCGCGAGGCAGCCGACCGCCGGCCATGCCAGATCCGCACGCCGTGCGCAGTGCGGCTGCGTCGCGTGCGAGTCCTGCAGCCGCGCGATCCGCAGCCGCAGCAGCTCGGGGCTCGCGAACGGGATCCCGGCCGCCGGCTGCTCGTGGCGGGGGTCCTCCAGCGCCGCGAGCAGCGCGCCGGCGAGCATGCGCCGCCCGCACGCGCGCTCGGCGTGCGCGTCGGCGGCCAGCTCCCGGCGCGCCTCCCAACGGCGCTGGAGCGCCGCCAGCGCGGGCAGCGGGAGCAGCGCCGCGGTCAGCGTCGTCGCGATCAGCGAGCGCAGCGGGTCGCGGGCGCGGACGTGGCAGCGCTCGTGCGCGAGCGTCGCCCGCAGCTCGCCCGGCGACAGCCGGTCCACGAGCCCGCGGCCGATCGCCACGCGGGGGCGCAGGAGGCCTGGACGAAGCACGCGCGCTCGTCGCCGTCGAGCAGGTCGACGCGACCGCTCAGGCCGGTGGCCTCGGTGGCCTCGCGGACGGCGGCGCTCGCCGGAGTCGTCAGCGCGCGCACGCGGCCCGCGAGCCGTCGCGAGGCCGACAGTTGCCGCACGGCGGCGCGCGCGCCGAGCAGCAGCGGCGCGGCGAGCAGGCCGCCCAGCGCCAGGCAGGCGAGGCGGAGGGGGTGGGCCCCGCCGAGCAGCGGCAGCAGCACGAAGGCGAGCAGCCCGCAGACGCACTCGCCGAGCAGCGCGGTCCCGAGCGCCGCCAGCGTCGCGAAGTCGCGGTCGGCGCTATCCATCGGTGTGCGCGAGCAGGCGGCGCAGCGCGTCGAGCAGGTCGGGGTCGGCCTGCGCCTCCTTGACGAAGTGCGCGACGGCGGCGTCGCCGTGTGCGCGCAGGACGCTCTGGACGGCGAGCCCGGCGGCGTCGGGGGCCGCCGCCTCGTAGCGGTAACCGCGCCCGACCTTCGCGCGCACGAGCGCGCCCTTCTCGGCGAGGCGGCTCATCACCGTCATCACGGTCGTGTAGGCGAGCGGATCGGGCCGTCTGCGGTTCAGCGCCTCGACCGCCTCGCGTACCGACAGCGGCCGCCGCCGGCGCCAGACGAGCGCCATCACCTCGCGCTCCAGCGGTCCGAGATCGCGGTTGTTGTCGGAGCCCGGCGTCATCGCAACGATCAATCTACTACACAAGCGTAGTATATGCTCGCCTGCATGCACGAATCGCAGACGCCCCCCAACCCCACCACGCAGGCCCGCGAGGCGATCGAGATCGTCTGCAGCGGCGACGTCAGCCGCATCGGCGACTACTACAGCCCCGACTTCGTCGACCACGTCAACGACCTGGTCCACCACGGCCACGACGGCCTGATGCGCTCGTACGACCTCTATCGCGGCGTCTTCGACAGCTTCCGCTTCGAGGTCGTGGAGCAGGTGAGCGAGGGCAATCGGGTCGCCTCGCGCTGGATCCTGCACGGCACGAGCAGGGGTCGCGCGGTCGCGCTGCGCGGCATCACGATCAGCCGCGTTGACGAGCACGGTCACGTCGGGGAGGACTGGGGCTGCGCCGACACCCTCTCGCTCGCGCGTCAGCTGGGCGTGCTGCGCACGCTGCTGCTCGGCCTCAAGCTGCTCACCGGGCGTATCAAGCTGCCGCCCGCCGAACGCTAATGAGACTCGTTCTTGTTAGTCTGCGGGCATGGTCACGACCCGCGGCCGCGTCCGCCTCCTGCTGCTGGCGCTCGCGTCCGTCGGCGCCGCGGCGGCGCTCGCCGGCTGCGGCGCGACCCGTTCCGCTCCGCCGGGCTCCGTGACGGTCGTCGCGACGACGACGCAGGCGGGGGACCTCGTGCGCGCCGTCGGCGGCGACCGCGTTGACGTGGTGCAGGTGCTCCAGCCCAACAGCGATCCGCACGAGTACGAGCCGCGGCCGCACGACGTGCAGGCGCTGCTCGACGCTCCGGTCGTGTTCGAGAGCGGCGACGGCCTCGACGCCTGGATGGCGAAGGTCGTCTCCGAGTCAGGCGCGCACCCGCGCGTCGTGACGCTCGCGGACGCGAACGTCGCACGCGTGGCTGGCGACCCGCACTGGTGGCACGACCCGCGCAACGTCGCGGCGGCGATCCCGCTCGTCCGCGACGCGCTCGCGCGCGCGAACCCGCGTGCCGCCGCCACGTACGCGCGCAACGCGCGCGCCTACCTGCGGCGCGTGCGACGCCTCGACGCGGGCATCGCCGCGTGCATGCGCCGGGTGCCGGCCGCACAGCGCAAGCTCGTCACCGACCACGACGCCTTCGGCTACGTCGCGCGCCGC
>JBQCIQ010000215.1:0-11017 GCA_051953595.1 Conexibacter sp.
GCATGCCGTGGCGCTGCTGCGAGAGTCGAGCGCCAAGCGGACGCTCGGTCTGACGCTGGTCGTGCTCGCAACGGCCGTGTGGCTGCTGCCTGCGATCAACTCCGACAGCTCGATCGTCACGGCGCCGGGCGACCTGAGGTACCACCTCGAATTCACGCTCGACGAAGTGTTCGCGGTCATCAACGGCCGCACGCCGCTGGTCGACTTCTCGACGCAGTACGGGTCGCTCGTGCCGTACCTCGCCGCGCTGCCGATGATCGCGTTCGGCAAGACGCTGCTGGTCTACGCGATCGCGATGGCCACGCTGACAGGCATCGGGATGCTGGCCGTCTATGGCGTGCTGCGGCGCGTCACCCGCAGCACGCTCGCAGCGCTGCTGCTGTACCTGCCGTTCCTCGCGACGAGCTTCTTCCTGCTGGACGGGACGCTGCGAAACCGCTCGTCGGTCGAGACGTACTTCAGCACCTTCCCGACCCGCTACGCGGGACCGTTCGTGCTCGCCTGGCTGACCGCGCGCCAGCTCGATCGCCGCCGGTTCACCTTCATGAGCCTCTGGCCGCTGTTCACCGTCGCGGGTCTGGTGGTGCTCAACAACACCGACTTCGGCATCGCGGGATTCGGCGCGTGCCTCGTCGCGATCGTGTGGGGATGCGCCGACCGGCTTGCGTACGAATGGCGTCGAATCGCCGCCGCGCTCCTGGCCGGGCTCGCGAGCGCGCTCGTGCTCGTCTCAGTGCTGACGCTCGCGCGCGCCGGGTCGCTGCCGCAACTCGAACGGCTGACGGAATACGCAAGGCTGTTCGCGGTCAGCGGGTTCGGAATGCTGCCGATCGGCACGCCCGTCGGTCTCCACCTCGTCATCTACGTGACCTTCGTGGGGGCGATCGGCCTCGCCACCGTACGCGCGCTGCAAGCGTCGGACGATCGCGTGCTGACCGGAATGCTGGCGTGGGCCGGAATCTTCGGGCTCGGATCGGCGGCGTACTTCATCGGACGCTCCTCGCCCGACTCGTTGAAGTGGGTCTTCTCGTCGTGGGCGCTGACGCTCGCGCTGCTGACGGTCGCGGTGCTGCGCGCCCCGGCGGACAGCCGCCCGTGGCGACCGTCGATCGCCGCGGTGGCGGTACTCGCAGCGTTCGGACTGACGATCTGCTCACTCGCGCAGACCCCGGTTCCGTGGACCCAGCTGGAACGCGTGGCCGCCCCCTTCAGACCGTCGAGAGCGGCACCTCACGCCAACCCGATGCGGCCGCCGAGCGACCCCGACACGAGATTCTTCGTGGCGAGCTTGGCAGACGGTCGGACGCGCTTCGTCGTCAAGCCAGGAGCACCCGTCGCGATCATGACGACGCTCGGCCATCGCGTCGCGGACGCCTACGGCGTCGTCAACGTCTCGCCCTTCACCGGCTTGCTGTCGACGCCGACGGCGGAGCAGGTGAACAAGGTCGTCGATGCGCTGCGAGCAGCGGGCGGCAACACGATCATGCTGCCCCATCCGGACCTCGAAGGCGCCTTCGACGTGCTGGACGCACGCGGCTTCATGCCGCTGACGACGAGCGGTCTGCAGCCCTATGTCCCCGGGCAGACGGAATTCGCAGCGGTGCCGTGGCCCGACGGCAGCGTGCTGATCAAGTGGGTCGACATGCGCCACCTGCACCCGCGCGCGCTCGGCTGACCTGCTGGTGCGAGCGCGTCGTGCGCGGGCTTCCGGATGGGCCGTGGAGGAATCGAACCTCCAACCTTGGGATTAAGAGTCCCCTGCTCTGCCAGTTGAGCTAACGGCCCGGGAACGGTCGACCTGGGGCGAACCGGTCAGAGATGGTAGCGCGTACCCGCGCCGACGCGTCAGCCGACGCCCTGCTTGCCGCTCTTCGGCGGCGGCGTTGCGGAGGTGACTCCGCCCGCTCTCCTGATCGCGTCCTGCGCCGCCTGTCTGATCGCTTCTCTCTTGATCACGGCGAGCTGCGTTCTGACGAGCTTGCGCTGCGCGTCGGGCGCCAGCTGCACGGCCCTCGCCGCGGCGAGATCGCCCTTGCGCAGCTGATCGGCGAGGTACGCGTACTGCGCCAGCGTCGCGTACGCGGAGGCCGACGGCTGCCGTTCCGTCACGATCTCCATCGCACTGGCGGCGTCGGCCGGCTGGTTGAGCCCGGTCTCCGAGTATGCGGTCGCCATCAGGCGCGCCAGCGTGACGTCGGGGTGGTTCGGGTCGAGCGTCAGGTATCTCTGCCACGCGGTCGCGGCGGTGCTGAGCTTCGCTCTGCCCTTGACGGTGAAGGTGTTCGTCGTCGCGTTGTAGTTCTCGCCGAGGCCGGCCGTCTGATAGCGGGCGCGGGCGAGGTCGGCCCACGCCGTCGGGTCCTGCGGATGCAGTCTGACCTCGCGGTTCGCTCTCTTCTCCGCGCTGCTGACCTGCGCGCTCGTGCTCGAGCCGCCGCCCGTGAAGATGTCGAGGAAGCCGCCGCCGCCCGTGCCGGTGCCGATCCCGAACAGCAGCAGGCCGCCGCCCATCAGTATCGCCAGGCCGAGGTAGATGACCTTGACAAAGGCTCTGCGATTCCGGCTCTGCAGGTCGAACAGCATGTGATCAGGTTCCCTCGGTCCCCCGCCGCCGATCGGCGATCGTCAGCAGCAGGATACTCAGGAGGTAGAGCATGAGCAGCGGTACCATCAGGATCGTGGTCGTGACGGGGTCGACCCCCGGCAGGATCGCCGCGATCACGGCGATCGCGACGATCGCGTAGCGCCAGCTGGCGCGCAGCATGCGGGCCGTGACGATGCCCGCCGCGTTGAGCGCCAGCAGCCCCACCGGCAGCTGGAACACGAGCCCGGTCGACAGCAGCGCCAGGAACTCGAAGCGGTAGTACTCCTTCGCCTGGATCAGCACGTCGAAGTTCGTGTTGTTGAAGTTCTGCAGGAACGAGATCGCCGGCGGCAGCACGAGCCAGTAGCCGAACGCGAGGCCGGCGAGGAACAGAAACGGGACCATCAGCATCATCGGCAGCGCGACGCGGCGCTCCCGCGGGCTGAAGGCCGGCAGCACGAACGCGTACGCCTGGTAGAGCAGCACCGGCAGCGAGAACAGCAGCGCGAAGTAGGCGACGATCGTCAGCGTCACCGTGAACGGCTCGCCGACGCCGAGCGTGATCGGGACGCGTCTCGGCTGCGTCTTCGGCAGCGCCTGAGCGGCGTCCGCGGTCTGAGCCGCGGCAGCCGCGAGCGCACGTCTCTGCACCGGCGTCAGGTTCTCAGCGTCGGCGAGCGCCGCGAACGCTCTCGCGGTGGCGGCAAAGCCTCTTTGCACAACCTGCTGCGCCGCGGCGGCCTGCGCGAGGCGCCCGTTGCCCTTGGCGTCCTGCGTCGTCGGCGTGCTGTCCTTGAGTGGCTTGTTCAGGACATCAAGCAGGGCGCCGTTCTGCCAAAAGCAGAACGCGAAGGCGACGGCGAGCACAGCCGCGCAGACGATCAGGCGGCTGCGCAGCTCGTCGAGGTGATCGACGATCGTCAGCCGATCCTCGTGCCCGATCGGCTTGAGCGCGGTCGCCATCAGTCCGGCGGAAGCGGCGGTCAGCCGCGCTGCTGGGGTGTCGCCTCGGCGGCCTGCGACGGCTGCGCCGCGTCGGCTTGCGCCTGCGTCAGCGCCGGGCGGCCGGTGGCGTCGGTCTGCTCGTGCTGCTTGTCCTCGCCGGTGATCGACTCCTTGAACTCGCGCATGCCGGTGCCGAGCGATCTGCCGAGCGACGGCAGCCGCTTGGGCCCGAAGATCACGAGCAGCACGACGATGACGAGGACGATCTCAAGTGGACCGATCGAAGAGAACACGGGTGGGACCTCCGGTGGGGTTTGCACAGCGTAGCGCCCGGCCGCTCAAGTTCACGCGCGCGCACGCCGATCCTGTGGCCAGAGACGCCATGCAGCACCACGCCGAACAGACCGCTCCCCCGCTTCACATCTGCCGCGAGTGCGAATCCCCGCTCGTCGCGCCGGTCGCCTGGGAGCAGGCGGGACCGCGCGAGTGGGCGGTGACGATCCAGTGTCCGAACTGCGAGTGGTGGGACGCTGACGTGTTCGACGAGGAGACGGTCGAGCGCTTCGACGAGGAGCTTGACCGCGGCACGGAGGCGCTCGTGCGCGATCTGCTGCGGCTGATGCGCGCGAACATGGAGGACGACGTCGAGCGCTTCGTCAACGCGCTGCGCGCCGACGCGATCCTCCCGGAAGACTTCTAGGCCCGCGCCGCGCCGCGCTCAGGCGTACCGCTCGACGACGCCCTCGGCGACCAGCTCGAGCGCCCGCTGCTGCGCCGGCGGCAGCTTCGGCAGCGCCGCGCGCGCCTCTTCGACGACCGCGAGCGCCTGCTGCTTGGCGGCATCGAGCGCGCCTGTCGCGGCGATTCGGTCGCATACCTTCTCCGCCTGCTCCGGGCTGCGCAGCGCCCGCAAGTCGAGCTGCGCGAGCGTCGGCTCGCGCTCGCGCGCGAGGATCAGCGGCAGCGTGACGGTCCCGTCCAGCAGGTCGGTGCCGCGCGCCTTGCCGGTGCGCTCGGCCGGGCCCGAGACGTCGAGCACGTCGTCGAGCAGTTGGAACGCAAGGCCGATGCGCCGGCCGAACAGCGCGAGCGCGTCGGCCGTCGCCGTGTCGGCGCCGCCGCCGAGCGCGCCGAGCCGGCAGGCCGCCTCGAACAGGCTGCCGGTCTTCAGCTCGCAGCGGTGCAGGTAGCGCGCGAGCGGCACGCCGGCGTCCCACGCGTCAGCGCGCTGGATCAGCTCCCCGTGGGCGAGCGCCGAGGCGGCGGCCGACAGCGCCCGCACGTCCTCCAGCTCTCCGCCCGCCGCCAGCTCCCCGAAGGCGCGTGAGAAGAGCAGGTCGCCGGTGGCGGTGGCCGTCGTCCGCCCGGCCGCGGCGATGACCGTCGGCCTGCCGCGGCGCAGCGCGGCCCCGTCGAGCACGTCGTCGTGCACGAGGCTCGCGCTGTGGATCAGCTCGACCGCCGCGGCGGCGCGCACCAGCCGCTCCTCCGCCACCGCATCATGCGGGTCGGCGGCGGCGAGGAACACGAGCAGCGGGCGCAGTCGCTTGCCCCCGGCCGCGATCGTCGCGGTCGCGTGGCGCGCGAGCGTCCGACCGTGACTGCCGGCGAGTGCGACCAGGCGGTCCTCGGTGCGGGCGAGCAGCTGGGCCAGATGCGGTCCGCCGGCACGGATGACCGCCTCGACGGCGGCCGCGCTGCCGGACGAGGCGTCGCGTTCGGCAGCGGTCACGCCACCTCGCCGACGTGGATCGCGATGATCCCCCCGGCGGTGATCACGTAGCGGATGTTGCGCAGGCCGCATCGCTCCATCGTCGCAGCCAGCTCGCGCGGGCCGGGGAAGCGCTGGACGGAGCGCGGCAGGTACGTGAACGCGTCGCCGTCGCCGGCCAAGCGGCCGAGCAGCGGCACGACGCGGTCGAACCAGACGCTGAAGAAGGTCGACAGCGGCGGGCGCGTCGGCGTCGTCATCTCGAGGATCACGACGCGGCCGCCCGGCCGCACGACGCGGGCCAGCTCGGACAGGCCGCGCTCGAGATCCGAGAAGTTGCGCACGCCGAAGCCGACCGTGGCGGCGGCGAATTCAGCGTCTCTGTAGGGCAGTTCGAGCGCGTTCGCCCACTCGATCCGGACGGTCGGCGCGCCAGCGGCCTTCACGCGCGCCAGCTCCAGCATCTGCTCGGAGAAGTCGCACGCGACGACCTCGCCGCCGGGCCCGAGGCGGCGCGCCAGCTCCAACGCGAGATCGCCCGTCCCGCAGGCGACGTCGAGCGCGCGCGCGCCTGGCTTGAGGTCCGCCAGATCGGCCGCGCGCTCGCGCCAACGGTGGTGCATGCCCGCCGTCATGACGGAGTTCATGCGGTCGTAGACACGCGCGATGCGGTCGAACATCGCGCGCACCTGCGGCTCCTCCAGCGTGCCGGTCGCCGGGGTGGGCGGGACCGCATCGCTTGTGCCGCCGTGCGCGGTCATGCGAGCGCTCCGGACGCGACTACTTGAGCTGGCTGAGGAAGGAGACCAGCGCTCTGAACTTCGCCGGCTGCGTCTCCGCGAGCGCCTGGAACGACGGCATCGGCGCAGTCGGGTTGCGCAGCGTCTGCGCGATCGCGGCCGCCGGAAGCGTCCCGCCGATCTGCGTCAGGTGCGGACCGGGACCGTCGTTGCCGTTCTCGCCGATCTTGTGACAGGCGAGACAGCCCGACTGCGCGACCACGAGCTTCCCCGCGTTCCATTCTCTGAGCGCGGCGCCTGTCAGCGACGGCGGAGGCTTCAGGTCGATCTCGTTCGGCGAGCCGGCGGCGGCGCCCAGGTAGGTGAGGAACGCCATCGCGACGATCGTGAAGATCCCGGCGGCCGTCGCGATCGGACGCCGCTCGGGGCGCCGCTCGGGGCTGCGGTCGTAGAACGGCAGCAGGAACAGCAGGATCATGCAGATCGTGGGCACGCCGATCGTGGCGAGCGGGACGAACTGCGGCGGCTTGATCACGCGCAGCAGCTCGAAGAGGAAGAAGAAGTACCACTCCGGACGCGGCACGTACGTGGTCGTCGTCGGGTCGGCCTTCGGCCCCATCTCGGCGCCGAGCACGATCGACATCGTGATGATGACGACGAGCACGATCACCGCCATCGCGGAGTCCTTCGCGACCGCGTAGGGGAAGAACGGCTTCCCCTGCGCCTTCAGCATCGCGTACTCGCGGAGGTACTGCTCCTTCTCGCGTTGATTCATGCGGGAACTAGACCTCGGACTCCGTCAGCTTCTCGTTCGGCTCGGCCTTCAGCCACGGCGGCGCCGTGGTGCCGAGTCTCGCGACGAGGTACAGGTGGGCGCCGATCAGCGCGGCGATCAGCCCGGGCACGAGCATCATGTGGATCGCGTAGAAGCGCGACAGCGTCGTGGCGCCGAACTCCGGGCCGGCGCGCAGGAAGTCGGACAGGTACGGACCGATCAGCGGGCCGGTGCCGTTGATGTTCACGCCCACGATCGTCGCCCAGTAGGAGCGCTGGTCGAACGGCAGCAGGTAGCCGGTGAACGACATCGTCATCGTCATGATCAGCAGCACGACGCCGATCACCCAGTTCAGCTCGCGCGGGTACTTGTACGCGCCGAAGAAGAACGTGCGGCCCATGTGCAGGAACACGAGGATCACCATCACGCTCGATCCCCACTTGTGCATGCCGCGCACGAACTCGCCGAGGAACGCCTCGTTCGTCACATAGCGGATCGACTCGTACGCGTGCGTCGGCGACGGGTCGTAGTACATCGCGAGGAAAATGCCGGTCACCGCCTGCGACAGGAACGCGAACATCGCCGCCGAGCCGAGCGTGTAGAACCAGTTCGTGCCCTTCGGAACCTTGCGGAACATCATCCAGCGCAGGCCGCCCGAGAGCGAGGTGCGCTCGTCGATCCAGTCGACGACGGTGATGCCGGCCTCGGCCGCCTGGTCGAGCGGGCCGACTCTGCCGTTCCCGGTGCCGGGACGGCTCGGCCGCGGCTTGAGCGCGGGCGGGACGGGCGGAGCGGGGAGCTTCAGTCTGGGCATCGCTTATCTCCCGGCCTTCTCGGGCGTCGAGAAGCGCGAGGGGTACAGGTACTGGCCGATGCCGTCGAGCGGCTCGCCGGGATCGCGCGGGGAGAAGCGCCGCAGCTCGCTGTTGACGCTGTAGCGCGGGCCGACGAACACATCGCCGTTCTCGACTCTCGTGTAGAAGCGGTCGAGCGGGCGCACCGGCGGACCGCCCTCGCGCAGACCGCGGAAGTCGTAGACGCCGCCGTGGCAGGGGCAGATGAACTTGCCGGCCGCCTGCGTGAAGCGCACGGGGCAGCCGAGGTGGTTGCAGCGCGTCGAGATGACGATCGCGGCGGACGCGCCGCCCGGCTCGGTGTCGATCGCGGGGTTGCGCTTGCGGACGTAGACCGTCGTCTTGCCGGCCTCGCCGATGCCGGAGACGATCTGAATCACACGCGGGACATAGGTGTCCTCAGTGAAGTCGCTCAGCGGTCCGACTGACTGCCAGGGCATCTTCGAGCGCTCGAACACCGGCCCGAGCGCAAAGCCGAGCGCGGGGAGCGCGAAGGCGCTGACGGCGGCGGCGCCGAGCGTGTGGACGCTCGCACCCATGAAGCGGCGGCGGGTGACGGTCTCACCCTCGAAGGCACCCGGGATGCCGCGGTCAGTCGTGTACGGCGAGCTCTTCTTGTATCTGTCGTCAGCCACGGTGAGAAATCGGCGGGGATTGTGCGGGGCGGTCGGCGTGACCGCGGCCGCGAACCATACCGCCAACTGTGCGTGAAGCGTCGCACGGCCGCGCCTATCAGCGTGTGCGATTGCGCACTACCACCGCCACCGCCCGTTCCCACGCCGCTGCGGCCTGCGCAGGCTCGCCGTCGGCGTGCGCGCGAGCGCAGTCAGAGATCAGCTCGGCGAGCGCCGCCACCGCATCAAGGTCGCCCAGCGTCGCCAGCTCCGCGAGCGCAAGCGCGTAGAGGCGGTCGCCGCCCAGCAGCGCGAGATCCGGGTCCGTCGCCGCGTCGACCACGTTGCCGTCCGCGTAGTGCAGCAGGTAGCCCTCGCGCACGGCCGCGAGCGTGAGCGCATACGGGCCGGCCGGGAGCGGCGCCAGCAGCGGGTCGTCCGCCACGGGGCCGGCGCGCAGCGCGTCCGCGAGCAGGCCGCCTTCGTCGCGCAGCGCGGCGCTGAGCTGCCGCGTCGCGCTCATGCGAGCGCCCTGAACGCCTCGGTGGCCGCCTCGACGGTGCGCTCGACGGCGCCCTCGTCGTGCGCGAGCGAGGGGAACCACGCCTCGAACTGCGAGGCCGGCGGATAGACGCCGCGCGCAAGCAGCTCGCGGCACCAGGCGGCGTAGGCATCGCGGTCGCAGGCGGCCGCCTCGGCGTAGTCCCGCACGCGATCGCGGCGGAAGAAGACGGTCAGCAGGCCCGGCACGCTCACGACGTGCGCTCTGCCGAACCAGCCGCCGGCGCGGATCGCGTCGCGCAGGCCGTCGGCCAGCGTCTCGGTCGTTCTCGCGAGCGTCGCGTAGGCGGTCGCGTCGAGCACCTTCAGCGTCGCGAGGCCCGCGGCGACCGCGAGCGGGTTCCCGGACAGCGTGCCGGCCTGGTAGACGTCGCCGGCCGGTGCGATCCGTTCCATCAGGTCGCGGCGGCCTCCGTAGGCGGCGGCCGGCAGCCCGCCGCCGATCACCTTCCCCATGATCGTCAGGTCGGGGATGACCTCCGAGCGCTCCTGCGCGCCGCCGCGCGCGACGCGGAAGCCGCTGATGACCTCGTCGAAGATCAGCAGCGCGCCGGTCGCGTCGGCGCGCTCGCGCAGCAGCTCCAGGAAGCCGGGCTTCGGCGGGACGAGCCCCATGTTCGCCGGATACGGCTCGGCGACGATCGCCGCCAACTCGTGCGCGCCGGTCGCGGTGGCGAGCGCCTGCTCGTCGTTCCAGGGCACGACGATCGTCTGCCTGGCGGCCGCCTCGGGGACGCCGGGGCTGGCGGGGATGCCCTGCGTCGCGAGGCCCGAGCCGGCGTCGGCGAGCAGGCCGTCGACGTGGCCGTGATAGGCACCGGCGAACTTGAGGATCTGCTCGCGGCCGGTCGCGGCGCGCGCGAGCCGCAGCGCGCTCATCGACGCCTCCGTGCCGGAGGACGTCATCCGCACCATCTCGACCGACGGCACGCGCGTGACGATCTCGGCCGCGATCTCGACCTCGCCGGGCGTGGGCGCGCCAAAGGACGTGCCGCCGGCCGCCGCCTCCTGCACCGCGCGCACGATCTCCGGGTGCGCGTGGCCGTGGATCAGCGGGCCCCACGAGCAGACGTAGTCGAGGTAGCGGTTGCCGTCGACGTCGATCAGCTCGGCGCCCTCGCCGCGCGCGACGAAGATCGGATCGCGCCCGATCGCGCGCATCGCGCGGACCGGCGAGTTGACGCCGCCGGGCAGCAGCTCGACGGCGCGTGCGTACAGCTCGGCGGACTTCGCGTCGGATATGACCCGCCCGCCCGCGTCGTCAGACGCCCGCGTGCTCACGTTCCCACGCCTTGAACTCGTCCGTGAAGTACAGGAGGCGGATCTTCTTGAACTCGGTCGAGGAGTAGAGCGTCGCGCGCTCCGTGATGCCGTGCGTCTCGGCGATCGAGTCGAGGATCGCGTCGCACTCCTCCTTGCTGCGGCCGTGCGCCATCGTGAAGACGGAGTAGGGCCAATCCTCATAGGTCGGGCGCTGGTAGCAGTGCGAGATCCCGCGGACGGCGGCCATCTGGCGACCGACGTCGAGGATCTGGTCCTCGGGCACCTTCCACACGCCCATGCCGTTGGCGGAGAAGCCTGCGCGGCGGTGGTAGAGGATCGCCGCGACACGGCGCAGCAGCCCTCGCTCCTGCATGCCGCTCAGGTGCTGGAGGAATCTCTCCTGCGGGATCCCCAGCTCGGCGGCGGCCGGCGCATACGGCTCGGGGATCACCGGCATGTCGCCCTGCAGCGCGCGGATGACCGCGACGTCGAAGTCGTCGTAGGGCTGCGGCTCCAGCTCGACCGGGTCGGCGGCGACGGCGGCTCTCGAAAGATCCTCGGTCGAGCCCTCCATCTCCAGGTCCATGCGGATCTTGAACAGCTTGAGCGTGGGGAGCTGGCGGACCGACTCGGCGCCGGCCTCCTGCGCAAGCGCCTCCAGGGTGCCGTCGAGGCCGAGCTTCGAGTCGGGCTCGGTGGCGATCGTGAACCAGATGTTGAACTCGTGGTTGCGCAGATAGTTGTGCGAGACCCCGGGGTGCTCGTTGATGACGTTGGCAGCGCGCCACGGGTTCTCGGGGTCGACCTTGGCGGCCACGAGCATCGACGAGTAGCCGAGCGCGCGCGTGTCGAAGATCGGCGTGACCTGGCGGATGATGCGCTCGTCGACGAGCTTCTGGACTCGTGTGATCGCGTCTTGTTCGCTGATCCCCGCCTCGGACGCCACGTTCTGGTAGGGGCGCGGGGCGAT
>JBQCIQ010000216.1:0-11948 GCA_051953595.1 Conexibacter sp.
TCGACGACGTCGTCGAAGGCCAAGAGCTCCATCGCGTACCGCTCGATGCGGGCGGCGCCCTTCGCCACCTCGGCGCGCGCGGCATCCGATTAGCCGCGCGCCGTCGAGATCACCATGCCGTGCGTCGCACCCTCGCGCAGCATCACGCCGTGCAGCGCGCGGACGACCTCCACACCCTCGCGTCTGCTGAAGTCCGACCGCCGCTTGACCTGGATCAGCGTGGTGGTCCCATCCGTCCGGACGGCCTTGACGTCGATGCCGCCGTCTCGTCGGCCGCCGAGCTTGACGATCTCGCTGTCGCCGTAGCACTCCCGCAGGCAGTCCGCCATCAGCTCCTCGAAACGGAAGGGGTCGAAGCGCGCCGCGCGGTGAGGATTGCGTGCCAGGTGCTCGCGGGCCAACGCCAGCGGGGTCTCCACGGCCAGCGGGTCGAAGCGCCGCAGGACCGCGTAGGTGTGTTCGTAGAGCTCCGCGATCCCGTACATGCCCAGGCTGTAATGCACGCGGCTCACCAGCCACCAGCCGCAGCGCGGGCATTGCGCTACGCGATAGAACCACTTCCAGCCGGAGTCGGACACCGGCCGCGAGGTGGTGCGCCCGACGTACATGTCCCCCTCGCAGTGCCAGCAGGCCCGCAAGCCGGTGAGCACGCGCCCGAGCGGCACCGAGTCCCGGTAGCGCCGATACGTCGCCGGGTCGTCGAGCCCCCACGCCTCCCAGGCCCACGGATTCCTCGCGCGCGCGAGGGCAGGGTCACCGACACGTGCCAAGTAGAACGCATCGTCCTCACCCCCCAAGGGCGGTGTCGGGTAATCCTGGAACGCATGCGCGCAGGCCGCGTAGGCGAGCAGCTCGCTGCCGTCGTCGCGCGACGTGTGCGCCGGAGCGCTCAGGCTCATGCGCCGGCCACTGATCTTCCACGACTGTCTGACGCTCTCGACGTACAGCACGCCGCGCGTGGCGGCCTCCGCCCGCCGCCTGCGCGTCGCCCGGGCGCGAGCCGCCGCACGCACGGCGAGCGAGGCGACCATCGCGGCCGCCACGAGCTTGGATGCGGATGACCGGCGAATACCGCGATTCTAGAGTTGTCCACCGCGGCGCCCCGAGGCGGCTTCACGCCTCCGCGCCGGCCCTCCGCATCGCGATCGCGAATCTCTGCCACTCGGACTGGAAGTCGGTCAGCACGACCGGATGGCCGGCGCCGTCGGGCGCGGCGGAGCGGGTCCCCTCCGGCGTGCCCTCCGGCGCCGCCGGCGGCACCGGGATCGCCGCCTTGCGCCGGTTGCGCGCCTCCAGCCGCCACGCGTCCATCAGGCCCTGCGCGTTGCGCGGCTCGTCGACGTCGGTGCGCGGCGTATCGAGCAGCACGTCGCCGAGGTGCGGCGCGCGCTGCACGCGCAGCGGCATCGCGCCGATCGCTCTTCTGGGATTGGCGGCGAACGCCGTCAGGATCGTCTTGATGAGCGCCGTGTGATCCCACACCGGCTGCGCGCGCTCGTCGCGGCCGTCCTCGATCCGCGGAGGCCCGTGCAGCACCTGCCGTCTGACGCGCGGACCGGCGAACAGCGCCGGCACGCGCACGCCGTAGGTGCTGAAGCCGGACGGGTCATCGGCCGGCAGCGGCGGCGGCATCGCGTGGTCGTAGAAGCCGCCGTGCTCGTCGTAGGTGACGATCAGCAGCGTGTCCTGCCATCTCGGCGAGCGGCGCAGCGCGTCGTAGACCTCGAACACGAACGCCTGCCCGGCGCGGATGTCCGACGGCGGGTGGTCGTCGTTCGAGTTCGACTCCAGCACGCTGAGGTCGACGAAGTTCGGGTCGATCCACGAGAGCTGCGGCAGCGTCCCGCGCGCGGCGTCGTCGAGGAACGAGCCGCCGCGCACGATCGGGCGCTCCAGCGACTCGGTCAGCCAGTCGACCTGGCGGCGGTCGAAGAAGGCGAAGTTGTCGCGCATCAGATCGCCCGGGTCGCGGTAGGCGCCGTCGGCCGCGCGCAAGGTGGCCGGGTCGTGCGAGTACCAGCGCCACTGGTTCTTTCTCAGCTGGCGCGTGAACGCCGGCACGTCGTAGAGCGGCATGCCCTTCAGGCGCTTGAGCAGCGGCTGCGGCACGTGCTGCCAGACGTCGCCCTCGACGACCTTCGGCCCCTCCTGCCCGCACAGCGCGAAGAGGCGGTTTGGCCACGTGTCGCCCGGGATCGCCGCATGCCACTGATCGCAGACGCAGAACTGGCGCGCGAGGTGGTCGTAGACCGGCACGTCCTTGCTCGTGTAGTAGCCCATCGGGACGTCGTAGAGGTCCGCGCCCACGCCGTCTCTCGGGTTGCGGCTCTCGATGAAGCTCTTGACGAAGCCGCCGTTCGTGCCGTCTCTGCCGTAGCCGGGGCCGAGCTGGGTTCTCACCCCTCTCGGCGAATGGTCCGGGTCGAGCTTCTTCTGCAGCGCCTCGCCGCGGCGCTGGACTCTCTGCGCCTCGGCATCGAACGCGTGCACGAAGCGCTTTCTGCCGCTGTCGTCGAGGTTGAACTCGTCGCCGGTGAGGCCGTCGACCTCGGTCATCCCCTCGCGCGTGAGATAGCCGAGCATGTGGTCGAAGGAGCGGTTCTCCATCATCACGACCACGATGTGCTGGAGCGTGCGCAGCCGCTGCGCGCCCGTGTCCCCGCCTGTGCTCATCTGCGCCTCCCGGTTCCCGCCGTTGCCGATGCGGGGCGCAGCCTACCCGCGCCCCGCCGCCGGATGTCCGGGAAGCGTGCTACTTGTCGCGCAGGAACGACGGGATGTCGATCTCGTCGTCGGAGATCTCGAGCGAGGAGCGCTGGCGGTCGTCGAGCGTGACGTCGCGGTCGCGGCGCGTGCGACGCGCCTCCTCGCGGGCGCCGCTCGTGCGCGTGAGCCCGCGGCCGCTGTGGTCGAAGCCGGTCGCGATGACCGTGACGCGCACGTCGTCGCCCATCGTGTCGTCGATCACGGCGCCGAAGATGATGTTCGAGTCCTTGTCGGAGGCCGCGTTGACGACCTCGGCCGCCTCGTTGACCTCGAACAGGCCGAGGTCGTGGCCGCCGGTGATGTTGAGCAGGATCCCGGTCGCGCCCTCGACCGACTCCTCCAGCAGCGGCGAGGCGATCGCGGCCTTCGCGGCGTCGACGGCGCGCGTCTCGCCGGAGGCGGAGCCGATGCCCATCAGCGCGGTGCCGGCGTTGTGCATGATCGTGCGCACGTCGGCGAAGTCGAGGTTGATCAGGCCCGGAATCGTGATCAGGTCGGTGATGCCCTGGACGCCCTGGCGCAGGACGTTGTCGGCTTCGCGGAACGCCTCGAGGATCGTCGTGCGGCGCTCGACGATGCCGAGCAGCTTCTCGTTCGGGATCACGATCAGCGTGTCGACCTGCTCGCGCAGGCGCTGGATGCCCTCCTCGGCCTGTCTCCCGCGCTGGGAGCCCTCGAAGCCGAACGGGCGCGTGACGACGCCGACGGTCAGCGCGCCGATCTCGTTCTTGGCGATCTCGGCGATCAAGGGCGCGGCGCCGGTGCCGGGGCCGCCGCCCTCGCCCGCCGTCACGAACACCATGTCCGCGCCCTTGAGCGCTTCCTTGATCTCGTCGCGCGACTCGGCGGCGGCGCCGTGGCCGACCTCGGGGTTGGCGCCCGCGCCGAGGCCCTTCGTCAGCTCGTGGCCGATGTTCAGCTTGATGTCGGCGTCGCACATCGCGAGCGCCTGGGCGTCGGTGTTCGCGGCGATGAACTCGACCCCGCGCAAGCCAGCGTCGACCATGCGGTTGACCGCGTTCGTACCGCCGCCGCCGACGCCGACGACCTTGATGACTGCGAGGTAGCTGCCGCTTTCCATGATGGTTACCGTCCGACCCTTGAGTTAGCGTCGAGACTTTCGCCCGACTGAAGGCGTGCGAGAGTGTGGCACGTTATGGCCTTGTTCGGCGGGCTGTCAACGGGTCTCGCGCGCCGCAACAGACGTTGCAGAACGCAGAAGTCTCTACTAGGGATTGAGGGTTGTGCCCGTCGTAGGGTCAGTCTGAGGCTCAGCTGTAGGGTTAGCCTGCGGCGCGCTTTGGGGGAGCGTCGGGATGTCGGACTCCCCCGTCGCGGGGGCTCCGTCGGGCAGGCCGGAGACGGCCGGCCGCTCGGGCGCGGTCACGTCGATCGCGCTCATTCCCGCCGACTGCGGGTCGGCCAGCACCGCGGCCGCCGCCGCCCACTTGGCGGCGAGCCGGAACGGGCTGCCGAACACGAGCAGCGGCCCGTGCGCGAGCTGCAGCTCCAGGCCGTCGGCGGCGGTGGCGCGCACCGAGGCGACGCGCGTGCGCAGCGCCGGCGGCGCCGCGCCCAACGCCGCGACGGCGGAGACGGCGGCGCGCTCGGTGAGGCGGGCGCCGGCCGGCGTCGCGCGCACCGGGATCTGCGGCAGCGCGGCGGGCGCGGTCACGTCGCGCAGGATCGTGCCGTCGGAGGTGACGGCGATCCGCCGCCCGTCGACGACGATCGCGCCGACGGCGACGTTCGTCACGACGTGGATGCGCAGCGTGTGCGGGAAGTCGGTGCTCGCCTCGACCCGCTTGACGATCGCGAACGGCTCGGCCGCCGTGTCGAGCGCGCCCTGGCGGACGTGCAGCGTCGTCATCGAGCGTGCGGCCTCTTCGAGCGCGGCGCGCACGCGCGCGTTCTGGGGTCCGTCGACGCCGGTGATCTCGACCGTGCGGACGGCTACGAGCGAGGAGTCGCGCAGCCAGAACCAGCCGGCGAGCAGCAGCACGAGCGCGGCGACGGCGGCCGCGATGGCGCGCGGACCGGGACGGCGCAGCGCGGGGCGAGCGCCGCCCGCCTCCACGCGAGCGCGCAGCGCGTGCACGAGCCGCCCGGCGGTGGACGCCGCGCGTGCGCGGGTGGCGCTCACGCCGCCAGCTCCCACGTCTCCGGCCAGCGGACGTCACCGAGCGTCTGCACCTCCGGCTCCAGCACAATCCCGAAGCGCTCGTGCACGCGGCGACGGCCCTCGGCCATCAGCGCCAGCACGTCGGCCGTCGTCGCGCTGCCGTGGTTCTCGACGAAGTTCGCGTGCTTCTCGGAGAAGCCGGCGCCCCCGACGCGCAGGCCGCGGCAGCCGGCCGCGTCGAGCAGCTGACCGGCGGTGCGGCCTTCGGCGCGCAGGTCGTCCGGGTTTCTGAAGGTCGAGCCGAACGTCTTGATGCCGGACGGCTGCGCCGCCTTGCGCTTCGCGCGCATGTCCGCGAGCGTCGCCTTCACCTGCTCGACCGGCGCCGGCGCGAGCTGGAACGAGGCGCGCGCGACGACCTCGCCGGCTTGGAGATTGGACCTGCGGTAGGCGAAGCCGAGCGTGTCGGGCGTGCGCCGCTCGACGCCCTGCGCCGTCGCGACGTCGACGTGCTCCAGCACGCGCGCCAACTCGCCGCCGTAGGCGTTCGCGTTCATGCGCACCGCCCCGCCGACGGTCCCCGGGATGTTCACGCCGAACTCGATGCCGGTCAGACCGGCGTTCGCCGCGCGCGCGGAAACGGACGGCAGGCGCGCCCCGCCCCCGCACACGAGGTGCGTGCCGTCCCGTTCGATCTGCGCGAGGTCCTTGTCGAGCTTCATCACGAGGCCGCGGACGCCGGCGTCCGCTACGAGCAGGTTCGACCCCGAGCCGACGACCCCTACCTCGTGGCCGTTGGCGTGTGCCCACGCCAACAGCTCGACCAGCTGGTCCGTCGTGGTCGGGCGCGCGAAGAACTCGCCGTGGCCGCCGGTGCGAACCGTCGTCAGCCGCGCGAGCGGGTAGTCCGGCTGCACGCCCGCCGGCAGCGTCGGCCCCATCACGGCGCGTCCACCAGCCTGCGGCCGAGCGCGTCGACGTTGCCGGCGCCCATCGCGAGGAAGAGGTCGCCGGCGCGCAGCTGGCCTCGCAGGAAGCGCTCGGCGTCATCCAGGCGCGGCAGCCAGGCGACGGTGCGGCCGTTCGCATGGTCGGCCGCCGCGTCGGCGATCAGCTTGCCGTCGACGCCGGGGAAGTCCTCCGGCCGCTCGCGCGCCTCGTAGACGTCGAGCACGACGACGAGGTCGGCCGCCGCGAGCGCGCGACCGAAGTCCCGCGCGAGCGCGCGCGTGCGCGAGTAGAGGTGCGGCTGAAATGCGACGACGATCCGGTCCCGCCCGCCCTGCAGCGTGCGCGCGGCCGCGATCGTCGCGGCGACCTCGGTCGGGTGGTGGGCGTAGTCGTCGTAGATCTCGGCGCCGGCGCTCGTCGCGCCCAGGCGCTCGAAGCGGCGGCCGGCGCCGCGGAAGCCCCCCACGGCCGGGGCCGCCGGCGGGGGGGCGGCGCCGCCCCGGCGGCACGCCTCCAGCGCGGCGGCCGCGTTGAGCGCGTTGTGCGCTCCGGGCACGTGGAGGCGCACGGGGACGCCGCGCCAGTCGAAGCGGACGCCGCCGCCGTCGAGCTGCGGGTCGGGCACGTCGTACGCGGCGACGGGCGGCGCGCCGCCGCCGCTCGGAGCGAGCGCGGTCAGCTGCGGGCGGTCCCACACGACGACCCCGGCGGTCGCCTTCGCGAGGAAGGTCCGGAAGGTGTCGTCGACGTCCTGCTGGGAGGCGTAGACGTCGTGGTGGTCGAGCTCGGCGTTCGTCAGCACCGCGACGTCGGGATGCAGCTTCAGCAGCGAGCGGTCGGACTCGTCGGCCTCGACGACGACCCACTCCCCACTTCCCCACCCGGCGTTCGAGCCCGTTGAGCGCACCGCCCCGCCGACAAGGTAGCCGGGGTCCATCCCGCAGCCGCGCAGCGCGTGCACGACCATGCTCGTCGTCGTCGTCTTGCCGTGCGTGCCGGTGACGGCGATGCACCTGCGCAGCGCGGTGATCTCGGCGAGCAGGTCGGCGCGGTGCAGCTCCCGTTGTCCGCGCTCACGGGCGACCGCGCGCTCGGGGTTGTCGGGCGGGACGGCGGTCGAGTAGACGACCTCGGCGTCGAACGGGACGTTGGCGGCGCCGTGGCCGACGACGACCGTGCAGCCGGCGTCGCGCAGCCGGTCGAGCGTCGGCGACTCCGCGCGGTCGGAGCCGCCGACCTCCGCGCCGAGCGCCCGCGCGACGAGCGCCAGCCCGCTCATCCCCGCGCCCCCGATCCCGATGAGATGCAGCCGCCGCCCGGCCCAGGGAACTCTGGTCATCTGTGCATGTGTAGCGGGCATGGATGACCAGAGTTCACCGTGAAGCGGCCGCCGTCAGCAGCTCGGCGGCGATGTCGCGGGCGGCGTCGGGGCGGGCGAGGGCGGCGGAGGCGGCGGCCATCGCGGCGAGGCTGTCGGGGTCGGCGAGCAGGGCGTCGACCTCGCGGCGCAGGCGCTCGGCGGTCAGGTCGGCGTCGCGGATCACGACGGCCGCGCCGCCGTCCGCCATCCAACGCGCGTTCGCGGCCTGGTGGTCGGCGGCGGCGGCGGGATACGGGATCAGAAGCGCCGGTCTGCCGTGCGCCGCCACTTCGAAGATCGAGCCGCCGGAGCGGGCGACGACGAGGTCTGCGGCCAGGAGCGCGTCGCCGAACTCGTGGACGTACTCGCGCAGGTCGTAGTGCGTGCCGGGCGCTTTGAGCGTGGGGAAGTCGCGTGCGCCCGCCGCGTGCAGCACGCGATACGGCGCGTCCGCGAACGCCGCGACCGCCGCGTGGTTGATCGAGCGGGCGCCGAGCGAGCCGCCGAACACGAGCACGACGGTGTCGTCGGGCGCGATCCCGAAGCGCGCACGCGCGGCGGCGCGGTCCGTCGCCGGCGCGGGCACCGGCCGGCCGGTCACGCGGTAGCGCGCGCCCTCCCGGCCTGCGAGCGGGAACGCCAGGCAGACGCGCCGCGCGAACGGCGCGAGCAGCCGGTTCGCGATCCCCAGGTGCGAGTCGGCCTCGGTCAGCACGAGCGGGATCCGCAGCAGCACCGCCGCCAGGCCGACCGGCCCGGCGACGTATCCGCCGCCGCCCATCACCGCGTCCGCTCTCAGGCGGCGCAGGAGCCGGACAGACGTCAGGACGGCGCGGGCGGCGAGGAACGCGGCGCGGGCGGCGCGGACAGGGTTCCGCCGGTCCAACCCCGCCACGCGAATCGGATGCAGCTCGTAACCGGCCGCCGGCACCAGCTCGGCCTCGGCCCGCTCCCCCCCGACGAACGCGACCGACGCGCCCTCAGCTCGCAGCGCGTCTGCGACCGCCAGCGCCGGCACGACGTGCCCCGCCGTCCCGCCGGCGGCGATCGCGATCCGCGGGGGCGGCGTCACGGCGCGGGCGCGAGGGCTCGACGAGCCGCAGGCCGGCGCGGTTGCGCTCCGCCACGTTCAGCAGCAGCCCGACGGCCGCGAGGATCACGGTGAGGTTCGTCGGCCCGTACGAGATGAACGGCAGCGGCACGCCGGTCAGCGGCGCGATGCCGAGCACCACGAAGATGTTGAGCGTCGCCTGGCACAGAATCAGGGCGGTGAGACCGGTCGCCAGCAGCTTGGCATACGGCTCGGTCGCCGCGCGGGCGATCCGCAGGCCCGACCAGGCGATCAGGCCGAACAGCGCGATCACCGCGCTGACGCCGACGACGCCCAGCTCCTCGCCGATCACCGCGAGGATGAAGTCGGTGTGCGCCTCGGGCAGGTAGAAGACCTTCTGCACCGACTGGCCGAGGCCGACGCCGAACAGGCCGCCGGAGCCGAGCGCGATCTGGCCCTGCACCGACTGGAAGCCGCTGCTCGACGCGCTCGCCCACGGGTCGAGGAAGGCCGTCAGACGCGCCTGCTGGTAGGGCTGCACGAGCACGAGCAGGCCGACGAGCACCATCCCGCCGGCGGCGAGCCAGCCGAGGTACTTCAGCGGCACGCCGGCGGCCACGAGCAGCGCCGCGATCGACATGCAGATCACGAGCGCCGTCCCGAGGTCGGGCTCGGCCACCACGAGCAGCGCGGCCGCGCCGGTCACGACGACGATCGGGTTGACCATCCCCTTGAACGTCCGCACCCGCCCGGGGTTCTTCGCGAGCAGCTGCGCGACGTAGAGGATCAGCGCGAGCTTCATCAGCTCCGACGGCTGGAACGACAGCGTGCCCGGACCGATCCAGCGGCGCGCGCCGTTGACCGAGATGCCGATCCCCGGCACGAGCACGAGCAGCAGCAGGCCGAACGAGCCGATCAGCAGCAGCGGCGTGAAGCGGCGCAGCAGCTCGACGCCGCGGCGCGACATGACGTGCATCACGCCGAGCCCGAACGCGCCGAACAGCAGGTAGCGCACGAGGAACTGCGTTCCGTCGCCGTTGCCCTGCAGCAGGTTGCGCGCCGAGGAGGCGCTGTAGACCATCACCGCGCCGAACGCGAGCAGGATCAGCGCGGCCGTCAGCAGCATGCGCTGCTCGACCGGCTGCGGGCGGGCGGCTCTGCGGCGGGCGGATCTCATCCGGATCCCCTTCGACGCGCCGGCCCGCACGCCTGCCGGACGCGCGCCGCGGCGGTCACCGAATCGACTGCTGGTAGATCGTGAAGCCGACCGCCGCGCAGACCGAGGCGATGATCCAGAAGCGCAGGATGATCTTCGTCTCCGACCAGCCCCGCATCTCGAAGTGGTGGTGGATCGGCGCCATCAGGAAGACGCGCTTGCGGAAGGTCTGGAAGGCAAACACCTGGATCGCGACCGACAGCGTCTCCAGCACGAAGATCCCGCCGAGGATCACGAGCAGGATCTCCGTCTTCGTCATCACCGCGAGGCCGGCGATCGCGCCGCCGATCCCGAGCGAGCCGGTGTCCCCCATGAAGATGTTCGCCGGAAACGAGTTGAACCACAGGAAGCCGACGCACGCCCCGATCAGGCAGCCGGCGAGCAGCGTCAGCTCCGTCTGGCCGGTCGTGATGTACGTGATGCCGATGTAGGCGAGCAGCACGATCGCGGCGCAGCCGGCGGCGAGCCCGTCGAGCCCGTCGGTGAGGTTCACGCCCGAGGTCGTGCCGGCGACGACGAGGTAGATGAAGACGGGATAGAAGATCCCGAGGTCGATCTGCGCGTCGACGATCCGCAGGCGCAGCGTCTCCTGCAGGCCGGCGCCTCTCGTGGCGGCGAGCCACAGGCCGATCGAGATCGCGATCGTCGCCAGCAGCTTCGTGCGCCCGCGCAGCCCGAGCGAACGGCGGCGGATGATCTTCGTGTAGTCGTCGGCGAAGCCGATCGCCGCACACGCGAGCGCGGTGCCGTAGACGCCGAGCGCAGCCCACGAGTAGTCGGTCAGGATCAGGAACGGGATCGAGACCGCGGCGAAGATGATCAGGCCGCCCATCGTCGGCGTGCCGGCCTTCGTGTGGTGGCCTTCCGGGCCCTCCTCGCGGATGTGCTGGCCGAACTCGCGCGCGCGGATGAAGGCGATGAACTTCGGGCTCAGGAAGATGCAGATCAGCAGCGAGGCGGTCCCCGCGATCAGCACGCGGCCCATCAGCGCGCCTCGTCGTCGTCGGCAGTGAGCGCCGCTACGACCGCCTCCAGGCCGATCCCGCGCGAGGCCTTCACGAGCACGGTGTCGCCGGCGCGCACGAGCTTGGGGGCGAGCGTCGCGGCCTGTTGTGCATCGGCGACGACCTGCGTCTCGCCGCCGTCGCCGAACGCCTCCGCCGTCGCGCGGCTGCGCTCGCCGACCGCCACCAGCAGCTCGACCCCGCACGCGGCCGCGTGCGCGCCGATCTCGGTATGAAAACGGCCGGACTCGGGGCCCAGCTCCAGCATGTCGCCGAGCACCGCGACGCGACGGCCCTCGCCGGCGGTCGCGGCGAGGTCGTCGAGGGCCGCACGCATGGACATCGGGTTCGCTTTGTAGCAGTCGCCGATGACGGTCACCCCGTTGCGCAGGCGCCTGCGCTCGCCCCCCCGTCCGCTGAACGAGACCGTCACCGGACCGCTCGGTCTGACGCCGATCGCGCGCGCCGCGGCGACCGCGGCGAGCAGGTTCCCGCGCAGATGCTGTTGGTGGAAGTCGAGCTGCAGCTGGATCCGCTCGCCCTGCGCGTCGATCGCGACGTGGCCCTCGGGCGTCTGCGAGACGAGCGTCACGTCGCCGTCCGGACCGAACGTGACGGTGGTGATGTCGTCGTCGCTCCGGCGGTGCGGATCCAGCAACGGCTCGTTGGCGGGGATCACGGCGGTCCCGCCCTTGTGCAGGTCCGCGATCAGCTCGGCCTTGGCGGCGGCGATCGCTTCGATGCTGCCGAGCATCTCCAGGTGCGCCGGGCCGATGTTGACGATCAGGCCGACGTCCGGCTCGGCGATCCGCGCCAGCTCGGCGATCTGGCCGGGGCCGCGCATCCCCATCTCGAGCACGAGCGCTTCGGTGCCCTCCGGCGCGGCCAGCAGCTCCAGCGGCAGCCCGATCTCGGTGTTGAAGTTGCCGCGGCTGACGAACGTCTGCCGGTGCGGCGCGAGCAGCGCGGCGAGGATGTCCTTCGTCGAGGTCTTGCCGGTCGAGCCGGTGATCCCGACGACGCGCGCCTCGGAGCGGTCGCGCACGAGCGAGCCAAGGGCCGCCATCGCCTCGAACGGGCGCTCGGGGACGAGCGTGGCCGCCGCGCCGCGCTCGAGCGCCGCCTCGAGGAAATCGACGCCGCCACCGACCGCTACGAACAGATCGCCCGGCTCGATGCGCCTCGAGTCGACCTGGACGCCGGTAATCGTGTCCGCGTGAGCGTCGAGCCGGCCGAGCGGCGGCAGCTCGTCGAGCCGCAGGGGGATCACGCCGGCGCCCCGAGCCGCCGCAGCGCCTCGCGCGCGACCTCGCGGTCGTCGAAGGGGATCGTGCGGTCGGCGAACTCCTGGCCCTGCTCGTGGCCCTTGCCGGCGATCACGACCACGTCGCCCTCGTCGGCCGCCTCGACCGCGCGCGCGATCGCCTCGCGGCGGTCGGGCTCGACCTCTGCGTCGGAGGCGCCGGCGAGGATCTCGG
>JBQCIQ010000217.1:0-13331 GCA_051953595.1 Conexibacter sp.
CACGATCGACCACCCCGACCTGACGACGATCGACGCCTCGGCGCTGCAGCACGAGGTGGCCGACTCGCGTGCTGAGCTGAAGCGCCGCTTCGGCGTCCCGGTCAACTTCTTCTGCTACCCGGCGGGCAGATACGACGACGCCGCGATCGCCGCCGTGCGGGCCGCCGGCTACCTCGCCGCGACGACGACCGCGCCCGGCCTCGCGCAGCCGGACGAGGCCGGCCGCTTCACCCTCCCGCGCGTGCGCGTGAACAACGGGGTCAGCGGCTCGGCGCTCGTCGCGCAGCTGGCGTCCCTCTCCTAGCCGATCACCGAGCGCACCAGCGGCTCGTAGCCGCTCCTGTGGCCCGTTCTGTTCGGGTGGAAGCTTTCTTCGACCGGGTCCGACAGGCCGTTCAGCCACTCCGATTCGGAGCAGATCGCGTGCCCGACGAACGGCGGGATCGCGTCCTTGAAGACCGCCCCGGCGGCCGTCGCGCGTTCCTGCGTGACGGTCTTGATCAGGTCCGCGATGTGATTCATGCGCGTCATCTCGGTCGTGCTGAAGAACGTGCCCGCGTTGCAGTCGACGCCCATGAAGAGGCGCGGATAGTCGAGCACGATCACGGTCGCGCTCGGCGCCCTCGACCTGATCGCCGCGTAGAGCGTGCTCAAGCGGCCCGGCAGCGTCGTGGTGACGAACCTTTCCGCTTCCGTCAGTTCGCCTTCACACGACCACGGCCACGGTAGTGCGCACGAGCTGACGATCGGACCGAACCCGGCGTCGTTGCCGCCCACCGTGATGGTGACTATGTTCGTCGTCGAGCTGAGCGCGCCGAGCTGTTCGTTGGTGACGCTGCTGGTGGTCGCGCCGGAGCAGGCCTTGAACGTGAGGCTCGTGCCGGCGCGGTCCCTCGCGATCAGTCTCGGGTACGCGTATTCGCTGCGCTTGCACGTCGTTTCGTAGAACGACTTGGTTCCGACGCCGGACGAGTACGAATCGCCCAACGCGACGTAGTTGTCGGCGATCGCGGCCGCTGCGGTCAGCAGCAGCGCAAGCACCGCGAAGCCGACCGCGAGCGCGGTCGTGCGCGAGTAGTGCATGACGGTCCCCCTGCCGTAATTGACAGGTAATACCTTAACTTCTTTTGAGTGCTTTGTGTGGATTTATGCGCGGCCGGCCGCGCGCGCCCACGCGATGAACAGCAGCTGCACCGGCAGGCGGGCGTACAGCGAGCGGCGCCCGCCGGGGACGCGGTAGCGCTCCGGGTGCAGCGCCATGTGCACGTTCGCGGGGAAGACGGCGAGCAGTGTCGCGATGCTGAAGGAGCTGCCCAGGCGGCGCGTGCGCGGATGCAGGACGGCGAGCCCGCCCGCGATCTCGGCGACGCCGCTCGCCTGCACGAGTGCGCGTCTTGCCGGCAGCCAGTCGGGCACGATCGACTCGTACGTGCGCGGGATGACGAAGTGCATGATCCCGGCGAAGACGAAGAACGGTCCGAACAGGCGGGCGCGCGTCATGCGCCGAGCCTAATCGTCGACCGCGGGCGGCCGTCGCGCTTGCTTGCGCGCGGCGCGCTGCTGCTTCGCCTGCGCGCGCCGTCTTCTCGACGCCTGCGTCGGCCGCGTCGCGCGGCGCGGACGCGGCCGCTCCAGCGCCGCGGCGAGGCGCTGGGCGAGCCGTTCGAGCGCGAGCTCGCGGTTGCGCGCCTGGCTGCGCGCGTCCTGCGCGATCGCCGTCACGCGCGGGCCGGCGCGCTCGATCACGCGCGCCTTCTGCGCGTCGCTCAAGGCGGCCGACGCCGCCACGTCGAAGACGGCCTCGACGCGCGAGGCGGTGACGTTCGCGTGCTGGCCGCCGGGGCCGGACGAGCGGCTTGTGCGCAGCACGACCTCGTCGAGCGGCAGCGCGAGCCCGGGGGCGATCTGAAGCGGATCCTCCATCGCCGCCCATGATGGCGATAGGCTCGGGCGGCCCGATCGACCCGAAGGAGGCGCGATGGCCGTCAAGCTGCACCGCTGCTCCGTCATGTGGGCCAGAGGCCCGCATCCGTGCTGGAGAGTCCAGAAGGCGCTCGACGAGGCGCAGATCCCCTACGAGGTCGTCAAGCATCCGCCGTTCCCGAGAAGCCGCCGGACGGAGCTGGAAGCGAAGAGCGGCCAGCGCAAGCTGCCCGTGATCGAGTTCGAGGACGGCACGACGCTGCGCGAGGAGTCGAAGGACCTCGCCGCCAGAATCCGCGCCGGGCAGCTCAGCGGACCGGGCGTCTGATCACGCGTCCGGCGTGCGCGCGGCGAGCCAGTCGCGCAGCGCCGGCACGAACGACGGATCGATCGTGTGGCCCATGCCGGGCGTCTCGCGGTAGAGCAGGTCGACGCCGGCGCCGAGCAGACGCTCGCGCGCCTGATGCGCGAAGTCGATCGGGATGACGGGGTCAGCCGCGCCGTGGCCCAGTGCGACGGCGAAGCCCTCGCGGCCGTCGAGCGCCGGCTCGAAGCCGGGCACGCTCGGGAGGAAGCCGCTCAGCGCGAGGATCCCGGCCGGCGGCGGGCGCTCCGGTCCCAAGCCGAGCGCGAACGACATCGCCGCGCCCTGCGAGAAGCCGCCGAGCACCGTGCGCTCCCACGGCACGCCGAGCGCGTTCGGCAGCGCCTGCAGCCAGGCGGCCAGGCGCTCGTACGCCGGCGCGAACGTCTCCTCGTCGGGGAAGCCGACGCGACGCACGCGGTACCAGTGCGCGCCGGGCTGTCCCGGAAACGTCCATGGCGCGCGCGGCGTGAGCGCGACAAGCCGGCGCTGCGGGTCGAGCGCGTCGGCGAGCGGCAGCAGGTCGCGCTCGTCGGTTCCTCTGCCGTGCAGCAGCACGAGCGCCCCCTGCGGCGCGCCGGCGGCGGGCCGCGTCAGGTGCGTCAGCAGGTCGATCCCGTCGAGCGCCATGGCGATCGATGGTAGGGGGAGGCAGCGTCGCCGCGCGATCGGCGCGCTACGGTGCGAGCAGGATGGCGCGCCTCGACCCACAGGCGCTCGTGACGCACCTCGACCGCCTCTACCGCGTGGCGTGGGCGCTGTGCGGCTCGCGCGAGGAGGCGGAGGACCTGGTGCAGGAGACGGCCGCGCGCGTGCTCGCGAAGCCGCGCCGGCTGCACGGGCAGGACGAGCTGGCCTACCTCGTGCGTGCGCTGCGCAACACCTTCCTGCTGTCGCGCCGCACGAGATCGCGGCGCCCGCAGGAGGTCGCGACGCTCGACCAGATCGAGCCGGCGGAGCGGCGCGGCACCGGCCTGCCCGAGGTCGCGCTGGAGGCGCGCGAGCTGTTCGCGACGATCGGCGAGCTGCCGGAGGACTTCCGCCACGCGCTCGTCGCCGTCGACGTGGCGGGCCTCTCCTATCGCGAGGCCGCCGACCTGCTCGGCACGCGCGAGGCGACGATCGCCACGCGCGTCTATCGCGCGCGCGAGCGGGTCGCGCGGGCGCTGTCGCCTGACACGCGTTCGACGCCCGGGGAAGCTGGCACCCCTGCTCGGAGTCTCAGATGATGGACGAGCCCATGACTTCCGACGAGGACATCCAGCCGGTCGAGCCGCCCGAGGCGCTGCGCGCGCTCGACGACGTCGTCGCGCCCGATCGCCTGCGGCTCGCGGTCGCCGAGCGGGTGGCGGACGTACGGCCCGGACGCGTCCGGCGCCCGCGTACGCGGCTCGGTGGCCTGCTGGCGGCGGGCGGCGCGGTCGCGGCGGTGCTCGTCGTGCTCGGCCTGTTCGCGAACGGGATCCTCGACGACACGACCGGCTCGCCGAGCGTCCGCACGATCGCGCCCGTCGCGCTGCGCGCGCCGACGGCGCCAGCCCCGGCGGCGATCCCGGGCAGCGAGCTGCTTGCCGCGAAGGCCGGGCCGATCGCCTTCCCTACCTGGACGCGCGCCGGCTGGCACGCGGTCGGCGCCCGCCGCGACACGGTCCGCGGCCACGACGTGCGCACCGTCTTCTACGCCGACGCGGCCGGCCGCCGGATCGGCTACGCGATCGCCGACGCGCGCCTGCCGGTCTCCGGGGGCGAGCTGGTGACGCGCCGCGGCGCGCAGCTGCGCGTGCTCGCGCGCGGCGCGACGGCGATCGTCACCTGGCGCCGAGCCGGCCGCACGTGCGTCCTCGCCGGCCGCGGCGTGCCGGTCGGACGGCTGCTGACGCTGGCGAGCTACGCCGCCTGAGGTCCCGCCGGTAGTCTGCCGCAGCGTGGCGGACTTCGAGAACCCGTACACGCTCTACGGCGCCTTCCGAGTGCGTGAGCCCGGCAGCGGCGTCGAGGCCGACGCGGCGGCCGCGGAGGCGGCGCTCACGGGCGGCGGCGTGACGCTGCGCGGCGCGTACTCGCTCAGCGGCTTTCGCGCCGACGCCGACCTGCTGCTGTGGCTCGTCGGTCCGAGCGCCGACGCGCTGCAGGACGCGATCGTCGAGTTTCGCCGCACCGACCTGGGTCGCCAGCTGGATGCGGTGTGGACGAACATCGGCGTGCACCGCGACGCCGAGTTCAACAAGGGACACATCCCCGCCTTTCTGCAGGGCGAGGAGCCGCGCAAGTACCTCTGCGTCTACCCCTTCGTGCGCTCGTACGAGTGGTACCTGCTGCCGCCGCAGGAGCGCTCCGACCTGCTGCGCGAGCACGGCATGATGGCGCGCGACTTCGCCGACGTGCGCGCGAACACGGTGAGCGCGTTCGCGCTCGGCGACTACGAGTGGCTGCTCGCGTTCGAGGCCGACGAGCTGACGCGCATCGTCGACCTGATGCGCCACCTGCGCGGCGCCGAGGCACGGCGTCACACGCGCGAGGAGCTGCCCTTCTACACGGGCATCCGCAAGCCGCTCGCGGACGTCGTCGCGGACCTGCCTTAGCGGCGCCGCAGCAACGCCCGCACGCCGGTGCGCCGCCGCTGCCACCGTGGGGGAGCGGGGAGCGAATCGCCCGCGAGGATCGCGGCCGGCGCCTCCCGCGCGAGCTGCGGCACCAGCTCGCCGAGGCCGGCGGCGCGCAGCGGCTCGCGGATCCCGGGCGGCCGGCGCAGCGCGTCGTGCGCGTCGGAGGCGACGCTGTGGACCAGGCCCGCCTCCAGCATCCGCTCGGCGTACTCGCGCACCGTGCGCCCGAAGTCGCCGGCGAACGACGACGCCGTCACCTGCGTCGCCGCGCCGGCGCGCACAAGCTCGCGCAGCCCCTCCGGATCGCGCTGCAAGAGCGGCGAGCGCTCCGGGTGCGCGATCAGCACGCGGTGCCCGCGCTCCATCAGCGCGTACGCCACCGGCGCGAAGCCGACGCCGGGCCGCAGCGGCGCCTCCAGCAGCAGCCACGGCCCGCCGCCGAGCGCGAGCCCGCGCAGCTGCTCGTCGGTCAGCCTCACCGCCTGGTGGACGTCGATCTCGGCGCCGCGCACGATCCGCAGCGGCAGCTCGGCGGCGAGCAGCGCCGCGTGCACGTCGGCGAGACGCAGGTCGATCGTCGCGGCGTCGTTGGGCATGTCCCACGCGACGTGCGGCGTCGCGGCGACGACCTCCACGCCGGCCTGCAGGTGCGCGCGCGCCATCGCCAGCGTCCCGCCGAGGTCCGCCGGCCCGTCGTCGATCCCCGGCAGCAGGTGGCAGTGGAGGTCGATCATCGCCGCGGATGATCGCGGGTGGGGATGATGGCCGCCATGCCGGGCAGACTCCAGCCGGCGAAACGCGAGGCGAAGGAGCGGCGATGCAACTCGGGATGATCGGCCTCGGCCGGATGGGCGCGAACATGGTCCGGCGGGCGATGCGCCACGGCCATCAGGCGGTCGTCTTCGACATGAGCGCCGACGCGGTCGCGCGGCTCGCCGGCGAGGGCGCGACCGGCGGCGACTCGCTGGAGGACTTCGTCGCCAAGCTGGAGCGGCCGCGCGCGGTGTGGCTGATGGTGCCGGCCGCCGTCGTCGACCAGACGCTCGACCGGCTGCTGCCGCTGCTCGACGCCGACGACGTCGTGATCGACGGCGGCAACTCCAACTATCGCGACGATCAGCGCCGCGCAAGGCGCGCGGCCGAGCTGGGGATCCACTACGTCGACTGCGGCACGAGCGGCGGCGTGTGGGGGCTGGAGCGCGGCTACGCGCTGATGATCGGCGGCGACGAGCAGGCGGTGCGGCGGCTGGAGCCGATCTTCCGCGCGCTCGCCCCGGGCGTCGAGGCGGCGCCGCGCACGCCGGGGCGCGAGGGCGAGCTGCAGGCCGGCGAGGAGGGCTGGCTGCACTGCGGCCCGCCGGGTGCCGGCCACTTCGTGAAGATGGTCCACAACGGGATCGAGTACGGGCTGATGGCCGCCTACGCCGAGGGGCTGAACATCCTCAAGCACGCGAACGCGGGAGCGGTCGAGCGCGAGGCCGACGCCGAGACGGCCCCGCTCGCCGACCCCGAGGCGTACCGCTACGACCTCGACGTCCCCGCCGTCGCGGAGGTGTGGCGCCGCGGCAGCGTGGTCGCCTCGTGGCTGCTCGACCTGACCGCCGCCGCGCTTGTCGCATCGCCGCAGCTCGACGAGTTCTCCGGCCGCGTGTCCGACTCGGGCGAGGGCCGCTGGACCGCGCTCGCGGCGATCGAGGAGGGCGTGCCGGCGCCGATCCTCACCGGCGCGCTGTTCGAGCGCTTCGAGTCGCAGGGGGCCGGCGAGTTCGCCGACAAGCTGATGTCGGCGATGCGCGCGCAGTTCGGCGGGCACGCGGAGAAGACGTCGTGAGCGCGGGCGGCGCCGCTTCCGACGCGCTCGTCTTCTTCGGCGCGACCGGCGACCTCGCCTACAAGCAGATCTTCCCGGCGCTGCAGTCGCTCGTCAGGCACGGCAAGCTCGACGTGCCGGTCGTCGGCGTCGCGAAGTCGGGCTGGGGGCTTGAGGACCTGCGCGAGCGCGCGCGCAGATCGCTGGAGGAGCACGGCGGCGTCGACGAGGCGGCGTTCGCGCGCTTGTGCGAGCGGCTGCGCTACATCGACGGCGACTACGGCGACGCCGCCACGTTCGACGCGCTGCGCCGCGAGCTGGGCGACGCGAGACGGCCGCTGCACTACCTCGCGATCCCGCCGAGCCTGTTCGACGACGTCGTCGAGCAGCTGGGCCGCTCCGGCTGCGCCCCCGACGGCGCGCGGGTCGTCGTCGAGAAGCCGTTCGGGCGGGACCTGGAGTCGGCGCGCGCGCTCAACGCGACGCTGCGGTCGGTCTTCCCGGAGGACGCGATCTTCCGGATCGATCACTACCTCGGCAAGGAGGCGGTCGAGAACCTCATCTACTTCCGCTTCGCGAACTCGTTCCTGGAGCCGGTGTGGAACCGCGAGCACGTCAAGCGTGTGCAGATCACGATGGCGGAGGCGTTCGGCGTCGCCGGCCGCGGAAAGTTCTACGACGAGGCGGGCGCGGTCCGCGACGTGATCCAGAACCACATGCTGCAGGTGCTGGCGCTGCTGACGATGGACGCGCCCGTCGAGCGCGCTCCCGAGGCGCTGCGCGACGAGAAGGCGCGGCTGCTGAAGTCGCTCGCGCCGCTCGCGCCCGCCGACGTCGTGCGCGGGCAGTTCCGCGGTTACCGCGACGAGCCCGGCGTCGCGCCCGACTCGACGGTCGAGACGTTCGCGGCCGTGAAGCTGCACATCGACAGCTGGCGGTGGGCGGACGTACCGTTCCTGATCCGCGCCGGCAAGCGGCTGCCGACGACCGCGACCGAGGTGCTCGTCGAGCTGCACCATCCGCCCCAGACGGTCTTCGACACGCCCGACGACAGCGCGCCCAACTCGTTCCGCTTCCTGCTGGGACCGGCGGTGCAGCTGGCGCTGCGGGCGCGGGCGAAGACGCCCGGCGAGGCGATGGTCGGCGAGGAGGTCGAGCTGCTTGCCCAGCACGAGCACCCGGGCGAGATGCCGCCCTACGAGCGGCTGCTCGGCGACGCGATGCGCGGCGACCCGACGCTGTTCGCGCGCGAGGACGGCGTCGAGGCGGCGTGGCGGGTGGTCGAGCCGATCCTCGGGGACGTCGTGCCGGTGCACGCTTACGATCCGGGCACCTGGGGACCGCCCGAGGCCGACCGCCTGATCGACCACGGGGGGACCTGGCACGCGCCCAGAGGCATCGGAGGAACCGATCCGGCGTAGCCGAATCGCCGTTCGCGGCCATCCACTGTCCAGCATTTACCGGAACACGGTCTTTACGCGAACCGGTAGACGTGCGCATGCGAACATCGCCCCTCGCTTCGACCGGGCGGTCGCGGGCTATGCTGCGCCCATGCCGAACCGTGCCACCGGCCTGCCCTGGGATCGCCTCGCCACCCCGGCGTCCGACGACGGGGAGCAGGAGGAGGGGCGTTCCCGCACGAAGCTGAGCACCCAGGCGATCGTCGACACCGCGATCGCGCTCGCCGACGTCGACGGGCTCGACGCCGTCTCGATCCGCCGCGTCGCCGCGATCCTCGAGGTGCGGCCGATGAGCCTCTATACGCACATCGTCAGCAAGGAGGAGCTGCTGGCGCTGATGTCGAACGAGCTGATGGGGACGCTCATCCTCGAGGCCCCGCTGCCCGAGGACTGGCGCGAGGCGCTTGGCGTGATCGCGCACCGGATCTTCAGCTTGTACGCCTCGCACCCGTGGCTGCTCGCCCTGCTCGCACGGCGGCCGCGGCCCGGCCCGAACGTCACGCGGCAGGCGAAGCAGCTGACGCGCGCCGTCGAGAGCCTGAGGCTTCCGCCCGACGAGATGTGGACGCTGCTGAGCATCTTCAACGACTACATCCTCGGTCACGCGCTGCGCGTCGCCACGACCGGCGTCACGAGCGACTTCGTCGACAACCTCAGCGAGCAGGACAGAGCCGAGCTGCCGGAGGTGTCTGCGCTTGCCAAGACCGAGGACACGCGCCGCTCGGGCGAGGTCTTCGAGCTTGGGCTCCAGGTCGTGCTCGACGGCCTCGAGCGACGCTTCGTCACCGGTCGGCGTTGATCGGGATCGCCTCGGGGCGCCCGTTCGTCGGCGCCGGCTGCGAGTAGAACTGTCGCGCCCACTGGCGGTAGGCGGCGATCGGGCCGTCACCCTTCGCCAGCTTCGGCTGGTCGACATAGAGCTTGTGCTCCCAGACGGGGAAGTCCTGTCCGAGGTCACGTCGAAACGCCGGACCGGCCGCAGCCGTCAGCAGCTGCGACAGCAGCAGCTGCGGGCGTGGGTTCGCAGCTTTCCTGCCCACGCGAAGCGCAACGCTGAAGCGGAGCTGGACATGCACGGGATCGAGCGGCGTCGCCATCGCCTGGAACAGTGCGGCGGTTCTCAGCCGTGGGATCTGCGCAGCGGCCCAGATGTGCCCGAGCCCGTGCACGTCCACGTCGAACAGGATCTCCACCGAACCGGCGAGCGGAAGCGCTCGCTCTACCGAGACGGCGAGCGTGAACAGCGGTCCGTGCGCCCTGAACGGCTGCTGCACGCGGGCGTGCCGGTAACCGTGCAGCGGGCCGATGTGGCCGATGTCGACGGAGTTCTCGACGATGTCCTGCGGATGGTCGACGAGCGTGGCGACGTAACGGAACGGCCGCGGGAATTCCTCCATCGACTGCGCGGCGACCTCCCAGGTCGGTGGCGCGCCACCACCGTGATGCCACACGAGGATCGCGCCGTTGACCTCCCGAACCTGCCGCTGCCTGAGCCGCACGGCCGGTGGTCTCGTGCCGTAGCCGGTGCGCACGCATCTGCCGTCGGCGCCAAAGGCGAAGTGATGGAACGGGCAGACGATCTCCTCGCCGTCGACCCAGCCGCCGTAGCCGAGGTGGGCTCCGAGGTGCGGGCAGTACGGCTCCACGACCCGCACGATGCCACTGCGGGTGCGGTAGACGACGAGGTCCTCGCCCATGAAGCGCTGTCGGAGCATGCGCCCCGGTCGCAGCTCGTCGGCGAATGCGACCGCGAACCAGCCGTCGGGATACGGCAGCCGCGGCTGCTGCTCGGCGAGCGGCGGCGGCTCTGACGGCCGGCGGCCGCGCCGCAGTCGGGGGAGACCTTGCGCGCGGATCATGCGAGCTCCTTCCACCACCAGGCGATCGAGAGGTACGGCGGCGGGGCGAGGCTCGCGTCGAGCGGCGCGTCGGCCCATCCAGGGAACGTCTGCAGCGGCGCCGCATCAGGGTCGCCGCCGGTCGTGTAGCGGGGGGTGTTGAACCCCCAGTCGAGGATCCCGCGCCATGCGTGGCCAAGCGTCGCGAGGAAACGGGTCATCGCCGTGTCGCTGGTGTGCTCCGCCTCGGCTCGCAGCCGCTCGTGCAGCGCGAGGAACAGCGACGCGATGCGGTCGGTGAGGGCGTGCGCCTCCCGGACGGCCTCGGCAGGCGTGCAGTCGCGGTGGTGGACGAGGACGCGCACGACGTTGCTGCTGCTGTCGCCGTTGCGCGCCTCCTTCGCAAACGACATGAGGTCGTTCAGCAACAGGCAGAAGGTGGACCATGCCTCGACGAGCGCACGCACCGGCCCGGATGCCGCCTGCTCCGGCGCCAGCTCGATGCCGTTCGCGATGTTGAGCGTCGCCATCAAGCTCGGGAAGCCGCCGGTGTGCATGCGCATCGCGAGGTAGTCGTTGAGCAGCGGCGGCACGCCCCGCTCGGCGTTCGCGACGTCCCACGCCATCCCGAAGAACCAGCCGCGCGCGGTGTGCGCCCACTCAATCCGCTGCCCCGGCGTCGCGTGTCGCAGGATCGCGCGCGCCAGGTCGCGCAGCGCGGCGTTGTAGGGCAGTTCGAGCCCGAAGTCGGCGCGCGGCTCCTCGCACAGGCGCACGAGCGGCGCTCCGAGCGCGAGGAAGTCGGCGGCGCGCTTGCTGGTGGGCCCGTTGTCGTAGTACAGGTCGTCGGTCGCGAAGCCCCAGTAGAGCCACTTCGCGACGTCGGCGACGCGGTCGACGTCGGCGCTCGGCAGCAGGCGCGCGTAGATCTCGGCTGCTCGGGTGCCGATCAGTCGCTCGCGCTGCGCCGCGCTGTCATAGAGCTCGAAGCGGTCCACCCACTCGACGCAGTGTCGCTCGATCGCCTTCGCCTGCGGATGGATCGCGGCCGGGAACGGGCAGTAGAACGGCAACAGCCCGATCGCGTCGGGGGACTGGTCGCGCATCGCCGTCATGCCGCCGCCTCCGCCGGCGTGCGCGGATGGACGCGGATGCGCACCGGCCCCTCTGGCCGCATCGAGATCAGCGGCGAGAGCGGCAGCGTCGCGTCGAGCGACTCCAGCCGGTAGCTGCGCAACAGCGCTCGCAGGAGGACGGTCGACTCCAGCATCGCCAGATGACGGCCGATGCACGAGCGCCCGCCTGCGCTGAAGGGCACGTACGCGAACGGCGGTCGATCCTGCTCGCCGACGAAGCGCAGCGGATCGAAGCGCTCGGGGTCGGGCCACCAGCGCGGATCGCGGTGCGTGGCCCACGGCACGACGAGCACGAGCGTGCCCGCGGACACGGGGTGTCCGCCCAGCTCCGTGTCGGTCGCCACGCGGCGGCCGAGCACGTAGGAGGGCGGATGCAGGCGCATCGCCTCCTGGACGGCGGCGCGCACGAGGTCGTCGGGAGCGTCCACGAGGCCGCACGCCGCGGTCGCCGCGATCTGCTCCTGCAGCTCGGGGTGTCGTCCGACCAGGTAGAGCGTCGAGACCAGCACGTCGGCCAGGGTGGTGTGCCCGGCAAGCAGCAGCATGAGGGCCTCGTCGCGCACCTCTCCCGGCGTCAGCGCGGCCTCGCCCTCGGGGTCGCGCGCGTCGCGCAGCCGGCTCAACAGACCCGCCGCACCGGCGGGCTTGCCGCCATGGTCGGCGCGCGCTCGCCTCGCGATCACCCGCTCGATCGCCTCGCGCAGCTCCGCGCGCAGCACGCGGAAGCGCCGGTTGCGCGGGGTCGGCCAGGAGAGCGGCGGGCGCAGCAGCTGCGTCACGCGGGCGACGACCTGGGTCCCGACCTGCGGCACGAGGCGTTCGAGCGCGGCGATCGTGATCGGGTCGATCCCGTCCGGCTCCGCGAAGATCGTCTGGCCGAGCACACGCAGCGTGTAGTGCTCCATTGCCTGTACGACGTCGACCGCGCGCTCGCCGAGGCCGCCCCACTGCGTGACGATGCGGTTCGCCTCCGCCTCCAGCAGCTGGACGTATCGGGCGACCTGCTGACGCGTGAAGAGCGGCTGCAGGATGCGCTTCTGCCGTCGCCAGCGGGTCCCCTCAAGCGTCACGATCGTCTCGCCGAACAGCTCGGTCAGCACGTCGTACGACGGCACGCTGCGAGTGAAGACGTCGGTCTCCAGCAGCACCCGCCGGACGTCGTCGGGATGCCGGACGGCGACCATCAGCGGGCGCAACCTCCGCGGCCCACGCGCCGGCCCGAGGCGATAGGCGACCACGTCGCCGTGTCGCGCGAAGCCCTCTTGCAGCGTGCCGAGCAGATTACGCCGAATCTCCCGCGCCATCCCGAGCAGCGGGTGGCCCGCCGGCCCCGGGATCGCGGCCGCGCTGTGCGGACGGACGACGGTGGCGCTCATGCGGCGCATGCCCTCTGCTCCTTCGCCGACGTGCTTGGGAGCGGGTGAGCGTGGAGGCCGAGCCGCTCGAGCGGCTCGAGCACGAGCCCGCCGATCGTCAGCAGCAGGCTGACCCCTTCGGGCAGCAGCGAGGGGTCGCCGAGATGGGCGAAGGCGGTCTGCAGGTGGTCGAGCGCGCGCGTGGCCGCGCGCTCGTCGGCGCCGACGGCTCGCACGCGCCCCGCGACCTCGGTGATGCCGTCTTCGTCGATGTCCTCGACAAGCAGCTCTACGAGCCTGGGGTCGCGCTGCAGCGCGATCAGCACCGGCAGGGTGAAGATGCCCTCGCGCAGGTCGCTGCCCGCCGGCTTGCCGATCTGCAGCCCGTGGCCGTAGAGGTCCAGCACGTCGTCGACGATCTGGAACGCCACCCCGAGCTCCATCCCGAAGCAGGCGAGCGCCTCGGCCGCCGCGGGCGAAGCGCCGGCGGTGGAGGCGCCGAGCCAGCAGGATGTGGCCAGCAGCGCGGCCGTCTTGCCGCGGATCGAGTCGTCGTAATGCGCGGCGTCGCGGGCGGTGTCGAACTGGGCGGAGCTCTCTGTGATCTGGCCGGAGCACAACGCGGCGAGGGTGTGGGCGAAGCGACGCAGCTCGGGTGCGCCGAGCTCCGCCGCGACGCGGAACGCGTGCGCCAGCAGCAGGTCGCCGCCGAGGACGGCGGCATGATTGCCCCACAGCGCGTTCACGCTCGGGCTGTCGCGGCGCGTGGGCGCTGAGTCGAGCACGTCGTCGTGGTAGAGCGAGGCGAGGTGAAGCAGCTCGACCGCGGTGGCTGCGTC
>JBQCIQ010000218.1:0-44892 GCA_051953595.1 Conexibacter sp.
CGGCGAGATCGTCGGCTACACGAACTCCGCGCGCACGACGCCGGAGACCGCGACGCTGATGCTCGCGTACGCGATGGCCTATCCCGACGCGGCGCTGAAGGCGCAGCGGCGCATCCGCGAGAGCGCGCTCCGGCGCGCCGGATCGGTGCTCTACAACTTCGAGTGCCGCCGCCTGTTCGACCTCGCGACGTGGGACATCGACGGCACGCCGAAGTTCTTCCCGCGCCGCTACCACCACCTGCTGAGACTCAGCAGCGACGCCGAGCTGTACGACCTCGAGTGGATGCGCGCCTGCCGCTACGCCGGCTATCCGGTGATCGAGATCCCGATCTACCCGACCGAGCGCTTCGGCGGCAAGTCGACGACGAGCTACAAGTCGGCGATCCGCATGCTGCTCGGCGCCTACCGCATGCGCGGGTCGTTCCACAGCGCACCGCCCGGCGGCGTGCTGCCGAGCGAGACGGGCGCGAACGGCGCCGGTGCGGAGGAGCGGCTTCCGACGGGTGAGCTGGGCCGGGTCGCCGGCTGACGCATGACCGCGGCCGGCCGCACGAGCGCGCGGCGCGGCGCGCCGGCCGGCCCGCCTGCGCCGTCGAGGCCGTCCGACGCCCCTGCGCTCGCGCGTCCGCTGCGTCCCGGCGAGCTTGCGTGGCTGCTCGCCGTTCCGTGCGCGGCACTCACGCTGCTGTCGATCCTCGCGCTCGGCCCGTTCGTGGGCGACACGCTGCTGCCGCATTCGTCGGTCGCCTTCTTCGAACCCGCGGTGCAGGAACTGGCGCCCGAGCCGCATGAGCAGGGCCGCTTCCTCGTCGCGCTGCTCGGCCCGCTGCTGCTCGCGGGCGCGACGATCGCGCTCGCGCGAGGCGGCGCGAGCCTGCGCGCGACGCTCGTACGACCGCTCGTATGGGCGGCGCAGACGGCGCTGATCGCGTTCGCGGTCGTCTGCCTCGTCGTGCAGCGCGGGCTCGTGTTCGCCGTCCCGAACGCCGAACCGACAACGCAGCGGTACTTCACGAACGCGACGCTGATCGCGGCCGCGCTCGGCGCGGCGGGCGTCGTGGCGGCGGTCCGCAGCATGCGCCTCCGCGCGCTCGCCGCGCGCCTCGTGCGCGAGACGCCGGCGCGCCGCGTCGGCTGGACGCTCGCGGCGGCGCTGTTGATCGCCGTCTGGCAGCTGCACGCGTTCAACACCGAAGGAACCGTCTTCAACGAGAGCCCGCCGGCCGCCTACCACCTGCAGTTCACGCTCGACGAAACGTTCGCGGTGCTGAACGGCCGCACGCCGCTCGTGAGCTTCATCCCGCAGTACGGCTCGCTGCTGCCGTATCTCGCGGCGGGGACCATGGCGCTGCTCGGCAGCTCGGTCGGCGTCTTCACCGGCGTCATGTGCCTCATCAGCGCGCTCTCGCTGCTGGCGATCTACGACCTGCTGCGGCGCCTCGCGCGCAGCTCGCTGAGCGCGCTGCTGCTGTTCGCGCCGTTCCTCGCGACGAGTTGGTTCCTGCTGCGCGGCCCGCTCGCGAACCGCTACACGCTCGCGACGATCTTCGCCGACTACCCGATCCGCTTCGCCGGCCCGTGGCTGCTCGCGTGGCTGACCGCGCGCCAGCTCGACCGTGCGCCCGGCGCGCCTCGTGCGCGCACCTGGCCGCTGTTCCTCGCCGCCGGCCTCGTCGCGATCAACAACGTCGACCACGGGATTCCGGCGCTCGGCGCGCTCGTCGCGGCGCTGCTGTGGACGACGCCGCTCACGCGCAGCCGCCTCGCGCGGCTCGCGCGCGAGGCGGCGATCGGACTGCTCGCCGCCTACGCGCTCGTCGCGCTCGTGACGCTCGCGCGCGCGGGCGCGCTGCCGGACCTGACGCTGCTGCTGCGCTTCGCGCGGCTGTACGCGGCGGCCGGCTTCGCGATGCTGCCGATGCCGAGGCTCGGCCTGCACACGCTGATCTACGTCACGTTCGCGGCCGCGCTCGCCGTCGCGACGGTGCGTGCGCTGCGACCGGACGCCGCGGAGGACCGCGCGCTCACCGGCATGCTCGCGTTCGTCGCCGTCTTCGGCCTCGGCAGCGGCGCCTACTACGCGGGGCGCTCGCATCCCGAGGTCCTGGTCGCCTCGTTCGCCGCCTGGTCGCTCGCGCTCGCGCTGCTGACGCTGCTCGTCGTGCGGGAGCTGGCGGCACGGGCGGCGCAGGGCGGCGGCTGGCCCGAGCCGGCGGCCGCGCTGTGCCTGCTGGCGTTCTGCGTCGCCGGCTGCTCGCTCGCGCAGACGCCCACGCCGTGGGGACAGCTGCAACGCCTGCGGCAGACCGGCGAACCGCTGCTGCGCGCGCCGGCCGGTCAGCCGTTCGTCGCCGCGCACGTCAGGCGCGGCGAGCACGTCGCGATCCTGCTGCAGCTCGGCCACCGCATCGCCGAGAACGTGCACGTCACGAACGTCTCGCCGTACACGACCTCGTTCGCGACGCCGGCCGTCAGCCAGCTGCAGGACGTCGTGCGCGCGCTGCGCAGGGAAGGCGGCACGAAGGTGTTCGTGCCGACGACCCCGTCCGCGGTGCCGGACGTGCGCCCGGCGCTCACGGCCGACGGCTTCGGCAGGGTCGCCGACGACGGGCAGGGCGACGAGCTGTGGGTCGACGGCGCGCCCCCGGCGGCGGCGGGCGAAGCGCCCGCCGGCGAAATCGGGAACGCGCCGTAGGCGAAGGCGTCAGACGCGCCGCAGGACCGCGAGCAGTGAGAGGCCGGCAGGCAGCGTGCGGCGGCCGCCGTCGAGCCAGCGCGCCTCGAGCTTCATCGGCAGCTCGAGGATCGGCGACATCCACGGCGGCGTCAGCTCGACGTCGGAGGAGTGCCTGCCGTGCTGCGACTCGTTCGAGACGTCGCCGTTGCCGTTCATCATGTCCCTGTGGCGCACGCGCTGCAGCAGGCGCACCGCCGCGGCGGGCGGCAGCAGCAGCGAGTTGAAGTACGTCATGCGCTCGATGCTCCAGCCCGTCTCGGCCGCGAGCGTGCGCATCATCTTGCGGTCGTAGCGGCGGAAGTGGTTGTTGAAGACGTCATGGCTCGACCACAGCGCTCTGAGCGCGGGCACGGTCATCAGGAAGTAGCCGCCCGGCTTCGTCACGCGCCGCAGCTCGCGCAGCGTCACGCGATCGTCGGCGGTGTGCTCGACCATGTCGAGCGAGATCACCAGGTCGAACGTCTCGTCCGGCCACGGCAGCTGCTCGACCGGCCCCTGGACGACGTCCTCGTGCCCGCGGCTGCGCGCGATCTCGACCGAGTCGGGATTGAGGTCGAGCCCGGTGACGTGACCGTAGTCGCGCAGCTCGTCGAGCAGGCGCCCGGAGCCGCAGCCGGCGTCGAGGACCCGCATGGTCGGACCGGTCGGCAGCTGCGCGAGCTCTTCGCACACGATTCTGCGCCGCCCCCGGTACCACCAGTGGCGGTCCTCCTGGTTGAGCATCGCTTGTACCTCGACACGATCCATTTCGCTCTCAATCTCCCATACTCGGCACTCGTTGACGTTAGTCCTGCGTTACACCGCCGCGCGCGCGATCGGCATCGGCGGGCGCGGCCTGCCCGCCGGACGCGGCGTTCCGCCGGCCCGCACGACCGCCTCCTGCAGCACCCGCTCCCACCGCTCCGCGTGCGCGGAGATCGTCTGTTCGCGGCCCCAGCCGCGCGCCCGCTTGGCGAGCTTGCGCCGCTCGCGCGGCTTCTCGACGAGGCGGCCGATCGCCTCCGCCCAGCCGTCGTCGGGCACGAGTCGTCCGCCCTGCTTCTCCCCCAGCGTCGCGTAGGGGCCTATCGGCGAGGCGAGCCACGGTCTCCCGAGCGCCGCGTATTCCTTGACCTTGATGTTCGAGCGGGCGCGGTTGAACGGGATGTCGGCGATCGGCGCGAGGCCGATGTCGTACGTCGCCAGGTGCGGCGCGAGGTCGAAGAAGTCGCGGCGCCGGACGTGACGGTAGCGCTCGTGCTCCAGCTTGAGCGAGCAGCCGAGCGTCTCCACGATCAGCTGCGGATGGGCGTCGAGGGCGCGCTCGACCTGTTCGCGCAGCGACATCCGCTCGAGGTCGAGGTGGTGCTCGTTCCCCGCCAGCCAGCCGGCGACGATCCTGTCGCCGTTCGACGGGGCCGAGACGTGCACCACCCGGTCAGGGACGTAGTTCTCGATGTGCTCGACGTGCTGGGCGCCGTACTCGCGGAAGCGCTCCGCGATCGGCAGGCTCGCGGCGATCGCGAGGTCGGTCTGCTGCAGCAGCTTGCGTATCTCCTGCAGCGCGCGCGAGCCGGCGTAGCCGCCGTAGTCCTTGTGCGCCGCGTCGCCTCTCGGTATCGCACGCATGTCGTCGTCGTTGTCGTAGACGACCGCCATGCCGGCGCGCTTGGCGTGGCGTACGACCTCCAGCACTTCCGGCTCGTGTGCGCGATGGATGTGGAGCACCTCGCAGCCGGCCATCCGTTCACCGTGAATGCCCTTCCTCGGGATCCACAGCTGCACGACGTCGTGGCCGCGCTGATGCAGCGCGACCATCGGGCCTATGCCGCGATACCAGCCGCCCGGCAGCTCCGGGTCGGCGATGAAGGCGATGCGCACCGACGATCCCCTTTCCCCCAATGGTGCGTGAGCGAGCCTACCAGCCCGTCCTCTCCCCATTCGACCGCTGCTAGAGTCGATCGAAAGTCGCAAAGGGGGATCGATGGAGGGGGAGCGGCTCGCATACGAGATCCGCCGCGCTGTGATCGACGAGTCGATGCGTGCCGGCGTCGGGCACATCGGCTCGGCATTGTCGATCGCCGACCTGCTCGCGGCGCTGTACGGCCGCGTGCTGCGGATCGGCGAACCGGACGACCCGGAGCGCGACCGCTTCGTGCTCTCGAAGGGTCACGCGGCGCTCGGGCTCTACGCGGCGCTCGCCGCCACCGGCCGCATCGACCGCGAGCTGCTGTCGACCTACTGCGGCGAGGGCTCGATGCTCGGCGCGCACCCGGAGCACGTGCTGCCGGGCGTCGACTTCTCGACCGGCTCGCTCGGGCAGGGCCTCTCGATCGCCGCCGGCGCCGCGCTCGCCGCGCAGCGGCAGGGCTCGCCCCGGCGCGTGTTCGCGCTGCTGAGCGACGCGGAGACGAACGAGGGCTCGATATGGGAGGCCGCGATGTTCGCCGCCCACCACCGTGTCGCCAACCTCGTCGCGCTGATCGACATGAACGGCCAGCAGGCGCTCGGCTACACCGGCGACGTGCTCGATCCGGGGCCACCCGCCGCCGCGCGCTGGGCCGCGTTCGGCTGGGACGTGCACGAGGTCGACGGCACCGACCCGGATGCGATCGCCGAGACGATCGAGGGCTTGGACCTGCGCTCCGGCCCGCCGCACGTGCTGCTCGCCAAGACGGTCTTCGGGCGCGGCGTGTCGTTCATGGAGAGCAAGATCGAGTGGCACTACCTGCCGCTCGAAGCGGAGACGCACCGCCAGGCGGTCGCCGAGCTGGAGGCCGCATGCCCGCCCGTTCGCTCGTAACCGGCGCGGCCGGCTTCATCGGCGCGGCGCTCGCGCGCCGGCTCGTCGAGCGCGGCGACCGCGTCACCGCGCTCGCCGGCCCGGGCTCCGATCCGTGGCGGCTGGAGGGCCTGCGCGAGCACGCCGAGGTGCTGGAAGTCGACCTGCGCGACGCCGAGGCGGTCGCTGCGCTGATGCGCGCCGCGCGGCCCGAGGAGGTCTTCCACCTCGCCGCGCACGGCGCGTACTCGTGGCAGCGCTCGCTGCCGCGCATGATCGAGACGAACGTCGCCGGCGCGGCGCACGTCGCCGAGGCGGCGCTGGAGGCGGGCGCCCGCGCGGTCGTCAACGCCGGCTCCTCGTCGGAGTACGGCTTGAAGGATCACGCGCCGCCGGAGCACGAGCTGCCGGAGCCGAACAGCGCCTACGCGGTCACGAAGGCGTCGGCGACGCTGCTCGGCGGCTGGCTCGCGCGCTCGCGCGGGGCGGCGATCACGACGCTGCGGCTGTACTCGGCGTACGGGCCGTGGGAGGAGCCGAGACGGCTGATGCCCGCGCTCGTCGCGGCGGGGCTCGACCGCCGGCTGCCGCCGCTCGCGGACCCGGCGATCGCGCGCGACTTCGTCTACGTCGAGGACGTCTGCGACGCCTTCATGCTCGCGGCGGAGCACGCGCAGCCGGGCGCCGGCGCCGTCTACAACGTCGGCAGCGGCGTGCAGACGTCGCTGCGCGAGCTGGCCGAGGTCGCGCGGCGCGTGTTCTCGATCGAGGAGGAGCCCGCGTGGGCGGCCTTCCCCGCGCGCGACTGGGACACCGACGTGTGGGTCGCCGACGCGCGGCGCGCAGCCGAGGAGCTTGGCTGGCAGGCCCGCACGTCGCTGGAAGCTGGGCTGGCGGCGTTCGCGCGCTGGATGGACGAGCTGGAGCCGGCGATCGGCGAGCGCTACCGCACCGCGGTCGGCGCGGCCTGAACGCGCGCTGCGCCTCGCATCCCATACATCGTGTGTTGAGCCCCCGGTCGAGCGGGGCTAGCGTGGCCGCATGGACCTCGCTCCGCTCCCGTGGCTGCAGGTGCAGGTCGAGCTTGAGGGCAGCGCCGAGCTGACGTGCGACCCGCCGCCCGGCCGCGTGGTCGTCGTCGGGCCGGGCCACACGTTCCTGCAGCTGGCGGAGACGATCGACGAGGCGTTCGCGCGCTGGGACCTCGCGCACCTGCACGCGTTCGAGCTGCCGGACGGCCGCTTCCTCGGCCTGCCGGACGACGGGCCGCCGCTCGGCGAGGCCCCGCGCTGGCTCGACGACCGCGCGGTCGAGGTGCACGCGGCGGTCGGCCCGGGCGACCGCTTCGCCTACACGTTCGACCTCACCGCCTCCTGGCGCCACGCCTGCCGCGTGCTGGAGGAGACAGTCGATCCGCTGAGCGTCTTCGGCGCGCGGCCGGTCCGCCCGGCGATCGCGTTCGGCTGGGGTTGGATCCCCGACCAGTACAGCCGCACGGCCGCCGGCCCGGAGTAGACTCGCATCAGGGGCCGCGCCGGGGGAACGGACGCGGCCGGGGGACAACCGAAACGGGAGGTCGCGGCCCGTGCGCATCGCCTTGCTCTGCAACCCGGGGCTCGTCAACTCGAACTACCGCTCGTATCAGCCGCTCACGGCGGTCGCCCGGCGCGGCCATGACGTCGTGCGCAACGTCGACGGCCGGACGATCGCGCCGCAGGCGCTGCTGTCCTGCGACGCGATCCACGTCCACCGCCTCGCGAGCGCCGAAGCGCGGCTGCTGACGCGGCGGCTGCGCGCCGAGGGCGTCGGGATCGTGTGGGACAACGACGACGACGTCGCCGCGCTGCCGAGATCGAACCCGCACTACGCGAGACTGGGCGCCGCCGGACGTCGCGAGCTGGTCGCCGGCACGGCCGAGATGGTGCGCCTCGCCGATGTGGTGACGACGCCGAGCGCGGTGCTCGCCGACAAGTACCGCGAGCTGGGAGCGCGCGACGTGCGCGTGCTGGAGAACCGGCTGCCGCGCGAGTTCATGGGTGTCAAGCCGATCGCCCACGACGGCGTCACGATCGCCTGCCTCGCCGGGTTGGAGCACCGGGTCGACTACGAGCAGCTGGGCCTGCGCGACGCGCTCGCGCGCGTGCTCGCCGCGCACCGCGACGTGCGCCTGCTGACGATCGGGCACGGGCTGGGGCTCGCGCCCGAGCGCACGGAGCACATCCCGCTCGCCGGCTTCCTCGACCTCGTGCGGAGCCTCGCCCGCGCCGACGTCGGCCTCGCGCCGCTGATCGACATCCCGTGGAACCGCGCCCGCTCGAACGTGAAGCTGAAGGAGTACGCGGCGGCGGGTCTGGCGTGGCTCGCCTCGCCCGTCGGGCCGTACGTCGGCACGGGCGAGCGGCAGGGCGGCTGGCTCGTCCCCGACGACGGCTGGGACGTCGCGCTCGAGCGAATCGTCACCGACGCCCGCGCCCGCCGCAAGCTCGCCAAGCACGGCGCGAAGTGGGTCAAGGGCGAGTGCGTCGCGGACCACGCCGGCGACTGGGAGGCGGCGCTGCGGGACGCCGCCGCCTGCGGCCGCGCGCGGCGCGGGGCGGCGCTCACGCGCAGCGCCTGACGGACGGACGCGGGGCGCCGCTCCCCCAAGCGGCGCCCCGGTCGTCCCCCTCAGCTCCCGTGCGACGTCACCTGCGGTGCCGCCCGCACCCGCGGATGACCAGGCGCTGATGACGCGTGATGCGCTTGCCGCTGTGCGCGGTGAAGCGCACCGTCGCCGTCGCCCGTCTGCTCGCCGCACGGCACAGGTTGGCGGCGACGCCGACTGGGCCATGGCTGCCGGACGCGAGCCGCAGCGTGAACGTCGTCACCGGCACATCCGGGATCGAGCCGAAGCTCGTCGCCAGGTGCCTACTGCCGGGGATCGTGATGCGGCTGTCGAGATCGAGGTCGACCTGCCCGTGCAGCGCGACCATCATGTGCGGCAGCCCGCGCCCCTGCTTGACGAAGTAGACCCCGCCGCGCAGCGGCTGTCTCAACAGCGGCGTGACGGCCACGGCCGTGCCGGCCTTCGCCTTCGCGCAGTCGCCGGCCTCGAACTGCGCCGGTGTGCACGCTCTGTTGATGACGGGCAGGCGAGCGTTGATCGTGGTCGGCAGCGACACGCTGACGCCGCTGAGGTTCGCCCCGCCGGACGGCATCCGCAGCGTGGCGACGAGCGGCGTCGAGCGCCCTCTCGTGACCTTGCCGCGACCGCCGACCGCGAGCGTGAGCCGCGGCGCGAACGACAGCGCCGAGCAGCCCCTCACCCGGAAGCGCGCGCTCTTCGTGACCGACGCGCCCCCGGTCGAGCCGAGCGTCGCGTGCGAGCTCATCGCCGCGCAGCTCGTCGGGTTGAACGTGAAGCCAGCGCGATCGACCGTGATGTCGACGACGCGGATCTGCAGCGGGATCCCCTGCAGGATCGTCGGCAGCGGGTCGGAGACGATCCGCAGCGCCGTCGTGCGGCGGTCGACGAACACGGCGGCGCGCACGATCACGTTGCCGAGATCGAGCGGGCCCGCCTTCGCGTGCACGACGATCGCGAGCCCGAACGGCGCCCCCCTGTACGGCCCGGTCATGTAGACGCGGCCGTCCGTGATGTAGAAGGGGTTGGACCCCGGACCGGCGCCGACGACGGCGGTCCCGATGCGCGCGCCCTCGCCGCACGTGCCGGCATTCGCCGCCGCGTCCGTGCAGAGGTCGAGCTTCGCGATCCGGCCGAGCACGCCCTCGGGCAGCGCGACGTCGATCTTGCCCAGCTCGGCGTCGCTGTCGCCGCGCGTGAAGCGCGTGACGATCGACGCGTCAGCGCCGGCGCGGTCGCTCGTCGTCCCGGCCTGGAAGCCCGGGTCGAAGCCCTGCGCGCAGTTGCCGTCGATCGCGAACGCGTCCGTCGTGGTGACGGTCGGCAGGTGCGAGTTCCACGACGTCAGGTCCGCGCTCACGGTCTTCGTCCCGCACGTGGCAGGGTTCACGAGCGGCGCGTACGGCCCGCCGTTGAAGTGCATTCTCAGATGCGTGAACGGCAGCTGCGGGTTGTCGTCGAAGGTGGTCGTCAGCTGACCCGTGAGCGGGTCCGGCGAGATCTTGCCGGGCAGCTTGAGGATCACGCCGGGGCCTCTCGCGACGACGTAGAGCGCGAGCAGCGAGCCGAACGGGTTGTCGTTCTGCGCCGCGAGGTACACCGAGCCGGTGAGCGGATCCGCCAGCAGCGGCGTTTCGATGCTTACGCTGCCGATCTTCGACGCGTCGGGGCAGCTCGGATCGTCGTTCGTGCCGAGGCCGATCTGCGCCGGCGTGCACGCGGCGAGCCCGTTCGCCCCCGACGGCGAGACGCGCATCCCCGCCGGCAGCACGACCTTCGCGTCGCGCAGCGGCGGCGTCGCGATCGCGGCGTCGCTGCCGGACTGCTCGTAGAGCTGGTCGGCGGAGCTGACGGTGTCGTCCTTCTGCGGCACCGCCAGGTCCACGTCGAGCCCGGTCGGCGCGTTCGCCGCACGCGACTCCGGCTGCACGCTGATCGTCGGGTTGAAGCGGAAGCGCGGGTCGTCGCAGCCGGTCACCTTGAACGGCGCGGACTCGATCGACACCCAGCTGCCCGGGTGCTGCCACGACTCGGCCTGCACGCGCGTCGTCTTGTCGACGCCGCACTCCGACGGGAGCGTCAGGAACGGCTTGATCGGGGCGCCGGTGAAGGGCGTGCCGTACGTGGCGTTCACGAACCCGTCGGGATCGACCCGGAGCGCATCATGTGCCGGGTCGGCGGGAACGCCCCACATCGAGAGATCGGCGCTGCGGATACCGAACGTCTCGTTCATGTAGACGAGCTGCGAGACGATCGAGTCGTCGGTCGGGTCGAGCGAGTTCAGGACCCAGACCGGCGTGCCGAGGAACTGGAACCCGAGCGCGGCCACCGTCCCTCTCGGCGGAACCATGTTGTAGACGGGGATGTCCGTCGTCGCATCCAAGCCGACGAAGCCCTTCCCGTGCTGGAGCACGAGGTCGATGGTCCCGACCTGGGTGTTCGCCGGGCAGGCGCCACGGCCGTTGATGCCGCCGTCGTTCAGCAGCTCGGGCCTGCACGCGGGCACCGCCTGCGGGTCGCCGACCATCCCGCGCGGCAGCCGCGTCTCAAGCGTCTTGAGGTGCTCGTCCGCGTCGGTGTACAGCTCACCTGCGTCGACGTCCTCGCGGAGCGTCAAGTTGGTGGCGAAGTTCACGCGCAGCTCGAACGGGTGAGCGCCCGCTTGGCGAACCGGGCTCGCATCCGCCGTGGGACCGTCGAACACGTCGACGAGGAAGCGGTCGGCGACGAAGCCGAAGCCGGCCGGCACGGCGCTGAACGTCGTCCGGTCGACGTCCGACCCGCTGATGGCGCCGGGGCCGCCCCCGCTCGCGGTCACGGTGTTGTCCGCCGTGCCGGAGGCCGAGGGGTCGACGTCGACCGTCAGCAGCAGCGTCGCCGCCGCCCCGCGGTGATTGGCATGCTGAGCCGGCGCCGCGATGATCTGGTTGAACGACGACCCGTCGTGCGTGCAGCTCACGGTCGGGCCCGGGAGGCCGATGCACGTCCAACCGGCCGACACGCTTGTGACGGAGACGCCGTCGGGAAGCGTGTCGGTGATCGTGTAGTCCTCGCTCGTGTCGGTGTCTCCGACGTTGAAGGCCTGAATGACGTACTGGCCCTGCTGGCCCGGGGCGAAGTTCTGCGGCCCGTGCGAGGAAGTGACGCTCCACTGCACGGCTGCGCTCGCCGACGATGCGCAGGCGAGCGACAGCAGCAGTGCGGCCGCGAGGCACAAGGCAAGACGGGCGGTGCTCATCGTCCTCATCTCGTTCACGTTCTCCTTCACCGCCAGCTCAGCGGCCATTGGCAGTTGCGGGGACGAGCGTCAACGTCAGGCGTCTGCCGATCGACGCGTTCGAGAAGCGGACGACAAGCGAGACGCGGAGCGTCCCACCGGCCGACAGCCGGTGACGGGCCGCGCTCGACAGGCGCAACCGCAGCGTCACGGTGCCCGCGGCGCGTGCCCGCACGCGAGCGTGCGCCACGACGCGAGACCGACCGCCCAGCTTCGCGCGCACGGTTGCCGTGACGACGCCGCCGCGATTGACGTGCACGCGCAGGCGCAGACGGCCGGTCCGCGCGAACAGCGCCCGCTGCTTGGCGGTGATCGCCGCGATGGAGAAGCGGGCGGGCGGCGGCTTCGCCGCATCTGCGCTCGCGTCGCTGGTCGGCTCCCGCAACGCCGGAGCACCGGACACCGGGCCACGGCATTGATCGCCCTGACACGGAGGCGCTGCCTCAGCAGGCGGCGGGAAGCCACCGTCGACGCGCGCGTCGTAGAGCTTTCTCGACGCATCCTGCACGTCGGCCGTGAGCGAGGCGGTGTCGACGAACAGGATGTCGCGGCCGTCCGGCGAGAGCGTCACGAGACTCGGGCTCGTCAACGTCGCCGTTCCGCTCGTGATCAGCCCGACCGCGCCGTTGCGCCACTCGTACAGATCCGGCGCCCCGTTGCGGTCCTCCGGCACGAGCGACCCCGACGTGCGGAACACGAGCGTCGAGCCGGCGGCGTCGATCGCCCGCAGGTTGCCCTGCACGGAGCTGAACGCGACCGTCAGCGGCGGATCGACCTGCGCGGTCGCCGCCGATCCGTCAGCGGGGCAGGACACGCACGTGATGCTGCCGTCGCTGTCGTCGTAGCGGTAGTACTGGCGCAGCCCGCCGTTGTCGGAGCCGGTGCGCGCGTTGAGGTCGGCGGTGTCCGCGACGAACGCGAGCACGTCGCCGTTCAGCGTCGCCTGCGACGGGTAGCTGCCGTTGACCGCGCGGTCGTTGACGCCGTCGGTCTGCGCGATGAAGTGGATCGCGCCGTCATGCCACACGTACGTGTTCGGCGTCCCCGACGTCGCACCGGCCGGAGCGCCGTCGTACTGCTCCACCGAGGAGAAGTACACGTGCGACCCGTCGTCGGAGACCAGCGTCGGATCGAGCACGTTCGCCTGCGGGATGGCGCAGGTCAGGCACTCCAGGGCGCCGCTCGCCGCGGTCCAGCGATACACGTCCATGTCGTTCGCGTTGCCGTCGACGTCGTCAGCGGCTGCGAGGCTCGTCGCGGTCCGCAGGAACGCCACCGACCCGCCCGGCGTCGCCTGCAGGAAGCGGTCGACGCCGTTGTCGGGGTCGCCGCTCAACGGCGGGCCGGAGATCAGCGTCGATCTGCCGGTGGTGCGGTCATGCGTGTAGAGCTCGAGCGGGTCGTCGCAGGCCGGCGCGTCGTCGCCGCGCGTCTGGAAGAACACGCGGGAGCCGTCGGTCGAGGTCCAGTGCTCGCCAGCCGTCGGCGCGCCGCCGACGAAGCCGGTCCGCGTGAACGAGCCGCTGTGCTCGAGCCCGCATGTCGGCGCCACGCCCGTCCCCGGCATCGTGCCGACGAGCTGCGGGACGCCGCTGCCGAAGTCGTAGAGGTCCCACGTCCCCGGCTGGTGCGACGGAGCGATCGCCTCCGGCACGCTCGCGTACACGTGCTGGAGGTCGTCCGACGCGGCGAGATCGACGCCGCCCGAGCCGAAGTACTGCGGGAATCTGTGCAGCACGGTCTGATTGCCCTGCGCGTCGAGGCGGGCGATCGTCACGTCAGGCGAGCCGTCGGTCGTGCCGAGCCCGTCGAACGCGGACGCCACATAGCCGCTGAGGTCGGGCGACGCGGCGTTGAAGAAGTAGTTCTGCCCGAGCAGCTGCGGCGCAGGCGGCAGCATCGAGCTCGAGACCCAGCCGGAGGCCGTCCGCGTGGCGAGCAGCTTCGCGCGCGCGCCGTTGGACGTGCCCGGGGCGCCGCCGAGGATGTCGTACATCACGCGGTCGCCGTTCGTCGCGAGCGGCGACACCTGGACGACCCCGCTGCGGCCCTTGTCCGCCTGGCTCACCAGCTCCCAGGCACGGCAGTCGGGCAGGTGGCTCGACCCCTGCTGCTGGCGAAGCTGAGCGTTCGGGCAGGTGTCTGCCAGAACCGCGCCGCGCGTCGTGAAGGTGTGGTCGCCGCCCTCCGTCGTGCCGGCGGCGTTCGTCGCGACGACGCGGAAGTGGTACGTCGTGCCCGGCTGGAGGTTGTCGACGTCGACGCTCACGTTCTTGTCGCTCGAGCCGGAGCCGGCCGAGGCGTCGGGCACCGGAGCGCTCGCCCCGTACGCGGTCGTCGTGCCGTACTCGAAGTGGTAGGTCGTCGCGGCGCCCTGCGGGTTGACGGTCGCCTTGAGCGTGGCGCTCGTGGAACCGACGGTGGCGGTCCCGCCTCCGACTGCCGGCGCCTGCGGCGTCGTGAACGTCTGATCGAGTCCGGTGGCCGTGCCGTCGGCGCTCGTGCCGGTGAGGCGGTAGTGGTACGTCGTCCCGGGCGTCAGGCCGCTGATGTCGGCGTGGACCGGCACCGGGGTGCTGCCGGATCCCGGATCGGGCGAGCACGGCGCGGTGCTGCCGTAGGAGCTCGTCTCGCCGTATTCGAAGGTGCAGGTGGCTGACAGGCCGTCCGCGTTGAAGATGCCGCCGATGCGGGCGGTGGTGGGACCGACGTTCGTCGCGACCCCGGTCGTGACGTCTGCCAGGTGCTGGACGACTGCGGCGCTGAAGATGTCGACGAGCGACGTCCCGTTGTCCGCGGCGATGACGTGACCCGAGGAGGCGTTGCCTGTCGAGCCGTCGACCGCGACGCCCAGCGAGAACGAGAGCGTCCCGGCGCCGATCGTGCTGACGCTGCCGCCGGCGGCGTCGTACTCGGCGATTTCAGAGCCGTGGTCGACGTAGACGTGATCGTCCGAGCGGTTGACGGCCACGGCGTTCGAGCTGCCCGGGTCGATCTGCGCGACGTGGGCGCCGGACGAGTCGTACTTCTCGACGGGCCCCGAGTAGGTGCTCACGTAGAGGTTGTCGTTCGAGTCGAACGCGATGTGGCAAGGGCGCCCTTGCGCCGACGTGTCGACCGAGGTGCCGGTCGCCACACCGGCGCTCGTGAACTGCGTCACCGTCTGCGCGATGTAGTCGGACACCCACACGTTGCCGGAGGGGTCGACGGCCACGCCGCAGGCGTCGCCGAACCCGGTCAACTTGTAGAGGTAGGAACCGGTCGTGTCGAACGCATAGACGGCGCCGGACGGCTCGGAGTCCACGTAGATGTTGCCGTCCGACGCCGTCCCGGAGTTGTCGACGGCGAGGTCGGAGTCGCCGAACAGGCTGAAGGAGAGGTCCGGCGTGTTGCTTCCGGTGAGGCTGGTGGTGCCAGGCGGCAATTCAGCGGTGGAGAACGCCTGCGGGGTACCCGTCGAGTCGAACTTGTCGACGGCGCTGGAATTGGCGTCGATCACGAAGATGTCGCCAGTCGCGTCGTGGACCGCGACGCGACCCAGGTTGGAGAACGACCCGGCCGTCGAGCCGGTCCCGTCGAAGGACGAGACGAAGGGATGCGTCGTGATCGTCGCGGCGTGCGTCGGCGAACTCATGGCCACGAACAGCGCGAGCAGCGCTCCAGCCACGATGACAACCGCGTCGCGCGCACGAGCGCCGAGCGACAGCCGTCCCAGACAGCTCATATAGACGTCCTCTCCACTTCGAAGCGCGCAGATGAGCGACCATTCTGCGACGCAAGACACGATTTCGTGCCGCGAATGTAAACGCCATTGGCTCTCATTGCAAGGTGCGACCGACGGGAGCGGTGTCCGTTCACGGACACCGCTTTGCCGCACGCGAGCGATGGTCACGCGTTGCGATCGCTTGCCACGTCCGCTACAGTCCTTGCCGCCGTCCCAGATCGGTCGCAGACTCTGGGCGGTACACGTAACTGGGGGAAGTGCATGGCTGCAAGCTGGCGGCCGAGCACGACCGCGTGACGAAAGGGGGTGCCTCACCGCTTAGCTGACGGTGCGCACAGTCGTGCATGCGCGCATCAAGGACCCTGCAGCTGGCTTCCGCCAGCTCGTTACTCAATCAGGAGCACACATGCTTAAGAAGACCAAGTTCGCGATTGCGCTCGTCGTGGCGCTCTCCGCGATCGGTGTCGCCGCCTCCAGCGCGAGCGCCATCACCGCCTCAGTGGCCAACGCCGGCGCCGTCAACGCCACTGGCACCGCGACGTTCGAAGGCAGCGGCCTCTCGATCGTCTGCCCGCTCACGCTCAGGACCTCACTCCTGAGGGGCCCGATAACCCTCGCCGCCAACGCCCAGATCGGTGAAGTCAGCGAAGTCACCATAGGTTCATGCACCGGCGGCAGCGTCGAAAGGGTGCTAAACACGCCGTGGAGGCTCACCATCAGGGACACGCTACCGACGCTGACGAGCCTCACCACGAGAAACGCCACTGGCGTGCTAGTCAACATCGTCGGCTCCGCGTTCCTACTCAGCACGTTCGGCGGTGCGCTCAACTGCCTATACAGGGGCAACGCTGGCGCCCTAATGCCGATGACGCACACCGCTCCGGAATCGACCACGTACACGGCCAGAAGCCTCGAAGCGCTAAGAGCTACGGAACTCCCGCTCTTCAGCGGTGAAGCGTTCTGCCCGAGGACCGGTCACTTCGCCGGCAACTTCACGCTCAGCGCGGTCCAGACCATCACGCTGGCGTAAGCCACATCGCATCACGCAGTACCCGAGTGGGGCGCTTCGGCGCCCCACTTTCTCGTTCATATCGCCTCAAGGGAGTACAGATGCACACGAAACTGAAGGTCGCAGTGACCCTCGCGGTGACGCTGGCGACCATGGGGCTCGCGGTCGACAACGCAGCGGCGGTCACCGCCTCGATCGCCAATGCAGGAGCCGTGGCGCTAACCGGCGCCCTGACCTTCGAAGGCAGCGGTCTCTCCATAGCATGCCCGTTGACGCTGAATAGATCCCTGTTGAGGGGACCCATAACAGTCGTCAGAGGCGCACAGATCGGCGAAGTGACCGAAGTCAGAATAGGCGCGTGCAGCAGCGGCTCGATAGAACGAGTCCTAAACCTGCCGTGGAGGCTAACGATCAACGACTTCCTACCGACGATCACGAGCCTCACTACTACAAATGCGACTGGGATGCTAGTAAACATCGTGGGCTTTGCGATCAACTTCTCGGTGCTCGGGTTTGCCCTCAACTGCCTATACAGGGGCACGCTGGGCCTGCTATTCCCACTCACGCACACAGCCGCTGGATCGAACACCTACACGATGAGATCGGCGGAATTCCTAAGGGCGGTGGAAATACCGCTGTTCAGCGGAGAACCGTCCTGCCCGACCGCGATCCATGCATCGGGCAGGTTCACGCTCAGCACCGTGCAGACGGTCACGCTGAGCTAGCGGAGCGGAGGGGGAGGGATTCGAACCCTCGATGGACGGAACCCGCCCATAACGGTTTTCGAGACCGCCGCATTCAACCGCTCTGCCACCCCTCCAGGTGGTACGGCCCGGCAAAGGGTAGCGGCTGGAGGCGGCGGTCGGCCCGCTCGCGCACCCCCTACCGCCGCCCCGCGAAGAAGCTCGTCAGCAGCGCGCCGCACTCCTCGGCCAGCAGGCCGCGCGCGACCTCCGGCCGGTGGTTGAGCTGCGGCTGGGCGAGCACGTCGAGCACGCTGCCGGCGGCGCCGGCCTTCGGATCCCAGGCGCCGAACACGACGCGCGGCACACGCGCCAGCACGATCGCGCCGGCGCACATCGCGCACGGCTCCAGCGTCACGTACAGCACGCTCTCCAGCACCCGCCAGCTGCCGAGCTTCGCCGCCGCCTCGCGCAGCGCCAGCACCTCGGCGTGCGCGGTCGGGTCCTGGCGCAGCTCGCGCTCGTTGCGCCCCGTCGCCAGCACCTCGCCCTCGTGCACGACGACCGCCCCGATCGGCACGTCGTCGTGCTCCATCGCGCGCTCGGCCTCGCGCAGCGCGAGGCGCATGAAGTACTCGTCGCGTGGGAAGAAGTGGCTGGTCACGGGGCTCCGGCGCGTCCAACGCGCCGAATCGGGGCCTTGCGGCGAAACCTTTCACTGCCGATGATGTCTTAAGACAGACGCGGCAGGATCGCTGCAGCGTTTCCCGACCGCCGCCGATGCCCCTCCTCCCCCGTCTCCGCCGCCCCACCGCCGTCGCTCTGCTCGCCGCCGCGGCGCTCGCACTGTCGGCCGCGCCGAGCGGCGCGACCTTCAACGGCGGCGCGCCGGCGTACGAGCCGGGCGAGGTCGTCGTCGGCTACGCCCCGGGCGCCGCCGCGGCGCGCACCGGCGGCGCACCCGCCGCCCGCGTCCGCGTGCTGCACGTCCCTCCCGGCCAGGTCCGCGCCACCGTCGCCCGCCTGCGCCGCCTGCCCGGCGTCGCGTTCGCCGCGCCCAACCCGATCGCGCACGCGAGCGACGTCCCGCTGCCCGACGACCCCGGCATCCGCGGCTTCCCCGGCGGCCTCGCGGCGCTGCAGTGGAACTTCTACGGGCCGTGGGGCGTCAACGCGCTCGCGGCGTGGTCGAACCTCGAAGCGAGCGCCCCGGGCGGACGCGGGGTGCGCATCGCCGTGCTCGACACCGGCGTCGCCTACCGCAACCTCGGCCGCTTCCGCCGCTCCCCCGACTTCGCCGGCACGAAGTTCGTCGCGCCGTACGACTTCGTCGACGACACGCGCTTCCCGGTCGACCGCAACAGCCACGGGACGCACGTCGCCGGCACGATCGCCGAGGCGACGAACAACGCGCTCGGCGTCAGCGGCCTCGCCTGGGGCGCGACGATCATGCCCGTGCGGGTGCTCGACGCGCATGGCTACGGGGACGCGACGACGATCGCGAGAGGCATCCGCTACGCCGTCCGCCACGGCGCCAAGGTCATCAACATGAGCCTCGAGTTCTCGACCAGCGTGCGGCGCTCGGAGATCCCCGACATCACCGCCGCGCTGCGCTACGCCGACCGCCACGGCGTCGTCGTCGTCGGCAGCTCCGGCAACGAAGGCGAGGCGCGCATCGCCTATCCCGCGCGCACGAGCAACGTCATCTCGGTCTGCGCGACGACGGACGACGGCTGCCTCGCCAGCTTCTCCAACGACGGCTTCGGGCTCGACCTCGTCGCCCCCGGCGGCGGCAGCGACGCCGACCTCTCCAACGACCCGAACTGCCACCTTGGCCACCACGGCGGCGACATCTACCAGATGACCTACACCGACTCGATCGCCCACTTCGGCCTGCCCGCCGGGTTCGACGGCACCTCGATGGCGGCGCCGCACGTCGCGGCCGCCGCCGCGCTCGTGATCGCCAGCGGCGTGCTCGGCGCCCGGCCCACGCCGAGCCAGGTCGAATGCCGCCTGAAGGGCACCGCCAAGGCGCTCGGGATCCCCGGCCCGAACCGCGTCTACGGCTACGGCCTCGTCGACGCCGGCGCCGCGACGTCCGCCGCCGTGCAGACGCCGCAGTGCGCGACCGGCGCGGCGCGCGCACCGCGCTGACCTACGGTTGATCGTTACACCGCGCCGTAGGCATTTAGGGCCGCGCGCGCCGCTGTGGTACTGCTTCCTGCATGGCCAGCCACGCCCGGTCGCGCGGGCGTGCGGGGGTGGCCGAGCCGGTCGCGCAGCAGACGCGCGAGCGGCCGCTCGCCGTACGTGCCGATCGCATCGTCGAGCGCCTGAGCGCGCATCAGCACCGCACCGCCGCGGGGCTGTTCGCGCTGCTCGTGCTCGTGCTCCTGTGGCCCGTGCTCGTGGGCGGCGGGATGCTCGCCCCCACCTCGGTCCTGTTCACGATGCCCCCGTGGGCGGCGCTCGCGCCGAGCGATCTCGCGCACTTCTACAACCAGGGACTCGGCGACGTGCCGCTGTCCTACTACCCGTGGGACGTGCTGGCGCGGCAGCTGATCCACGCCGGCACGTTCCCGGCGTGGAACCCGCACGCGCTCGCGGGCACGCCGTTCTTCGCCAATCCCGAGGTCGCGTGGCTGAGCCCGTTCAGCCTGCCGCTGTGGGTCCTGCCGCTCAACTACGGGCTGGGCGTCGCCGCCGCGATCAAGCTGTGGCTCGCCGGCTTCGGCACATACCTGCTCGTGCGCGAGCTGCGGCTCGGCTTCTGGCCGGGCATCCTCGCCGGCGTGGCGTTCGCGCTGTGCGCGTTCAACGTCGTGTGGCTGAGCTACCAGGTGTTCCTCTCGACCGCCGCGCTGCTGCCGTGGATGCTGTGGCTGGTCGAGCGGATCGCGCGTCGCGGCCGGCCGGTGCACGGCCTCGTGCTCGCAGGGATCACCGCGGTCGCGCTCACGGGCGGTCATCCGGGTACCGAGGTGCACGTGCTCGCCGCCACAGTGCTCTACGCGCTGATGCGCGTGCTGGCGAGCCGCGAGCTCGACGCGGGCGAGCGGCTCCGCCGCCTCGGGCTCGTGGGCGCGGCGCTCGCCCTCGCCGCGATGGCGGCGGCGGTCGTTCTGCTGCCGGCACAGCAGGCCGCTGTCGGAACGGCGGGGGCGGCGGCGCGTCACGGCGGCGGCACCGAGCATTTCAACGGCGCACATATGCCGATCGGCGTCTTGCGCACGCTGCTGCTGCCGGACTGGTGGGGACGTCCGAGCGAGGTGATCCTCGGACCGGCGCCCTACAACGAGCGCACCTTCTACGCCGGCACGATCGCGCTGCTGCTGGCGGTCGTCGCGCTCGTCCGGCGCGGCAGCGCATGGCGCGCGATGGCGCCGTTCGCGGCACTCGGCGCGCTCGGCGTCGCAATCGCGCTGGAGGCGCCCGGGCTGCATTGGCTCGTGGTGCACCTTCCCGGCTTCGCGCAGGTGCAGAACCAGCGGATCGTGCTGTGGCTGCTGCTCGCGATCGCCGTGCTCGCCGCGTTCGGGCTCGAGCGGCTGCTGGAGGAGCCGCGCAGGCAGCAGGCCGGGTGGTGGGTCGCCGGAGGCGGCGCGCTTGCGGTGCTCCTCGCCCTCGGGTCGATCGACCTCGGCGGCGACACGCTCCGCCGCGGCTTCGACTACGTGATCCATCGTGCGCCGCCGATCACGCCGAACGCGCTCGCGCTCGCGAGCGTCATGTGGCTGGCGGTCTTCGTCGGGATCTTCGCGGGGCTGCTGCTGCTCGCCCGGCGCCATCCCGAGCGACGCGTGCTGATCGGCGGCCTGGTCGCGCTCGCGGCAGCCCTCGACATGCTGCATTTCGCGCACGGCTACAACCCCATGGCGCCGGCCTCGAAAGCGATCCCGCCGCGTACCGCGGCGATCAGCTTCCTCCAGCGCCATTCGGACGAGGGCCGCATAGCCGGCCTCGACTTCGCGGTCGCGAACGACTGGTCGACGGTCTACGGCCTGCGCGACGTGCGCGGCTACGACGCGCCGCAGCCGAGCCTGCGCTTCCATCGGCTGTGGCGCGCGCTCGAACCACAGCAGGGCCTGCACACCTCCTACATGCTCTCGTCGGTCGAACCGACGAGCCTGAGGGTCCTGGGCATGCTCGGCGCCCGCTGGATCGCCGCCGAACCTGGGGTGCACTTCGAATTGCGGGCGCTCACGCCGGTCTACCGCGGCAGAGATGCGACCGTCTTCGAGAACGCGCTTGCGATGCCGCGGGCGATCGTCGCCTCACGCGTCCACGTCGCGGACGACGAGGACGGCGAGCTGGCCGCGACGGTCGCCGACGGCTTCGACCCACGTCGCGACGCGGTCGTGCGGCGCGACGAGCTCGGCGCCGGCGCCGCACCGATCGGAGCGGGCAGCGTGCGCGTGGTCGGCGAGGCCAACAGCCGCGTGACGCTGCGCGCGACGCTCGCGCGCCGCAGCGTGGTCGTGCTCGACGACGCCTGGGCGCCCGGCTGGAGCGTGAAGGTCGACGGCAGGCCGAGCCGCCCGCTGCAGGCCGACATGGTCCTGCGCGGCGTCGTGGTCCCGGCCGGCACCCACGAGATCGCGTGGAGCTACCGCGTGCCCGGCCTGCGGGCCGGCGCCGCGCTGAGCGCGCTCGCGCTGTTGATTGCAGCGGGTTGGGGCGCGTGGCTGCTCGCTCGCCGCCGGAGGGGCGCAGGCCGACGGTTCCCGCTTGCCCGCGGCCGGCCGCGCCAGGCATGCTGAGCTGATGCGGATCGCATACGTGGCCGATCCCAGAACGGGGAACGGCTTCTATCGGGGGATAGGTCCGATGACGGCGCTGCGCCAGTGCCGCGGACACGACGTGCGCGAGGTGCCGATCAACGCCGGCGACCCGCCGCTTGCGGCCGTGCGCGACGTCGACGTCCTGCACGTCCACCGCTACGCCGAAGAGGGCGCGGTCGGGCTCGTGCGCGCGGCGAAGGCGCACGGCGCCGCCGTCGTGTGGGACAACGACGACGACATGGGCTCGGTGCCGAAGGGCACGCCCGGCTACCGCAGGCAGGGCGGGATGATGTGGGAGCGCCGCCTCGCCGGGATGCGCAAGATCTTCCAGGTCGCCGACCTCGTCACGGCCCCGAGCGCCCACCTCGCGAGCCGCCTGCGCGAGTACGGCGCGCGGCACGCGGAGGTGATCGAGAACCACGTCCCCGACCAGTTCGTGCTGCGCTCGCGGCCGCCGCGCGAGGGCGTCACGATCGGCTGGATAGCGGGGCTGGAGCACCAGATAGACGCGGAGCGGATCCCGATCCGCGAGACGCTGCAGCGGCTGCTCGACGAGCGGCCCGAGGTGCGCGTCGTCTCGTTCGGGCTCAGACTCGGGCTGCGCGGCGAGCGGTACCGCCATGTCCCCGTCGTGCCGCTGATGGAGCTGACGAGAGCGGCCGGCGTGTTCGACGTCGGCATCGCGCCGCTGTCGCAGATCGCGATGAACCAGGCGCGCTCGAACATCAAGCTCAAGGAGTACGCGGCCGCGGGCGCCTGCTGGCTCGCCTCGCCGATAGGCCCGTACGTCGACCTCGGCGAGAAGCAGGGCGGCCGCCTCGTCCCCGACGACGGCTGGCACGAGGAGCTGACGCGCCTGCTCGAGAAGCCGCGCGAGCGCGCGAAGCTGACCAAGCGCGCCGGCAAGTGGGTCGCAGGCGAGACGCTGACGAAGGCGGCGCGCACGTGGGAGGCGCGCTTCGAGGAGGCGATCGCGCGGGCGCGCGCGGAAGCCGTCGCCGCGTGAGCCGCGCGGCTACGTCGTGCGGATGATCAGCACCGAGCAGGGCGCGTGGTGGCTGACCTTGTTCGGCACCGAGCCGAGCAGGAAGCGCTTCGCGCCCGTCATGCCCTTGTTGCCGACGATGATCAGGTCGCTGCCCTGCTCCTCGGCGACGTCGAGGATCGCGTCGGCCGGGTCGCCCTGACGCGCGTACGTGCGCACCTCCGGCACGCCGGCGCCACGCGCCTCGTCGGCGACCGCGGCGAGCGTGGCGTCGACGTCCTCGCGCGGGTTGACCGACCACTGCAGGTCGCGCGGGGCCTCGATCGCCTCCTCCTTCAGGCGCTGATTCGAGACCGGCTCGTAGGCGCTGACGACCTCGAGCGTCGCGCCCGCCAGCTTGGCCAGCTCGACGGCTTGACGGACCGCCTCCTGTGCGGTTTCCGAGCCATCCGTTCCCACCACGATCGAGCTGAACACGCACCGCTCCTCTTGGCCGCTGACGAGTGCGCGCGGATCATATCCGCGCCCTCCGGCCGTCACGCCAGTTTCACGATCGCGATCGCGATGCCGGCGAGCACGCACACGACGATCAGCGCCTGCGTCCAGATCCAGAAGGGCGACATCGCCGCGAAGGCTAGCTGTCCGCGCGCGGATCCGTCCGCGCCGGGCCCGCGCCCGCCCCGGCGGCGATCCACGCGTCGGCAAGCGCGCACCAGCCGTCCTGGATGCGGGTCAGCGGCCACTCGCGCTCGCGCCGCAGGTGGACGTGCAGGCGCGCGTCGAACGCCATCACGAGCGTGTTGACCGCGTACTCGACGTCGAGCGCCGGCACCGCCTCGCGCAGCAGCACGGCGAGGTGCGTGCGGTAGGCGGCGTCCGGGCCGCGCAGCGTCGCGCCGCCGGCTTCGGCCGTCGTCAGCAGCATCGCCGCCTCGCCGTCGTCGAGCAGCGCCAGGCGCGCACGCCCGAACGCGTGCAGCCGCTCGCGCGTCGACGCGCCGGGACCGAGCGGCGGCACGCCGCGCAGCAGCTGTTCCTGCAGCTGGGCGTGGCGCTCGCCGAGCAGCGCGAACGTGAGGCCGGCGCGATCGCCGAAGCGGCGGTACATCGTGCCCATCCCCACGCCGGCGGCCTTCGCGACGTCCTGCATCGAGACGCAGTCGGGGCCGCGCTGCGCGAACAGCTCGGTCGCCGCGGCGAGGATCCGCTTGCGGTTGGAGGCGGCGTCGGCGCGCTCGGTCTGCTCGGTCGGCAGCGCGATCAGCGGAAGCTCCTCCATGGCCCCCGCATCATGCCGCCTCCGCGATCGTTGCGGGCTCAACCTGCGCCACCAGCTCCTCCGCGATCGCGGCCAGCGCGGCGCGCAGGTCGCGGTCGGCCAGCGCGCCGTCGGGCGACCAGGCGGCGTCGGCCTGCCCGACCGGCAGCTCCCGCTCCAGCACGTGTGCGCCGATCGCCTTCAGCACCTTGCGCGCCTCGGCCTGCGCCCAGACCGCCCCGAACAGGCCGGTGCTGGCGCCGATCACGGCGACCGGCTTGCCGCGCAGCGGGTTCGTCGCGTACGGGCGCGAGGCCCAGTCGAGCGCGTTCTTGAGCGCGCCCGGCAGCGAGTGGTTGTACTCCGGCGTCGCGATCAGGATCGCGTCGGCGTCGGCGATCGCCGCGCGCAGCGCCCGCACCGGCTCGGGCGCCGGCGCCGCGTCGAGGTCCTCGTCGTAGGCGGGCAGCTCGGCGATCCGGTCCCACTCGACCAGCTCCGCGTGCGGCGGCAGCGCAGCCGCCGCGGCACGCAGCAGCGCGCGGTTGTGGGAGTCGCGCCGGAGGCTGCCGGAGAGGCCGAGCACCCGCATCGCGCTACGCCTCCTCGCCGGGGACCGGCAGCAGCGTCAGCTCGACCGTCAGCTCGACGTCGTTCGCGAGCGCCTTGCCGCCGGTTGGAAGGTCGGCGTTCCAGTTGAGGCCGTAGGCGGTGCGGTCGACGCTCGCGGTGAGCGTCAGGCCGCCCTTGCGCGTGCCGAACAGCTCGGCCTCGGGCGTCCAGGCGCCCTCGGCGTGGACCGGCAGCGTCGTGCCCTTGATCGTCAGCTCGCCGTCGACGACCGCGCGGCCGTCGTCGGCCAGCTCGACGCGCGTGGAGCGGAACGTCACCTGCGGGTGCCGCTCGACGTCGAACAGCTCCTCCGAGAGGACGTGGTCGCGGAACTGCTGCGGAGTGCGGATCGAGATCGACTCGACCTGCGCGGCGCCCTCAAGCGTGGCGCCGTCAGGGCCGGCGGTAAGCGTCGCGGCGACGTCGCTCAGCGTCCCGCGAAACGTCGAGACGCCCATGTAGTGGACGGCGAAGGCGAAGCTGGAGTGGACCGGGTCTGCGGTGTAGGCGCCGGCGAGCGGCTGGACGGCGGTGGCGGTGGTGGGCATGCGAGCCTCCGAGTTCGAGTAAGCGGAATTGGTTCCGATTCATCGTAGCACGAATCGGAATGCATTCCGCTTATCTTGTCGAAGGCCTACTGCCCGGGCAGCTTCACCACCGTCACGAAGAACTCGTCGATCTGGCGGACGACCTCGATGAAGCGCTCGAAGTCGACCGGCTTGGTGACGTAGGCGTTCGCGTGCAGCTGATAGCTGCGCAGCACGTCCTCCTCCGCATGCGAGGTCGTCAGCACGACGACCGGGATCGTCGCGAGCACCGGATCGCTCTTGATCTCGGCCAGCACTTCGCGCCCGTCCTTGCGCGGCAGGTTGAGGTCGAGCAGGATCAGGTCCGGGCGCGGGGCGTTCTCGTACTCGCCCTCTCTGCGCAGGTACTGCATCGCCTGCACGCCGTCGGCGACGCACGCGAGCGCATTCTTGACCTTGTTGTGCTCGAACGCCTCGCGGATCATCAGCGTGTCGCCCGGGTCGTCGTCGACGAGCAGCACGTCGATCGCGTTCAACAGCTGGGGCGGACTCATGCGGTTACAGGCTCCTCGTCGATGGCGGGCAGGGTGAAGCGAAACGTCGTGCGGCCGTCCGGCGCGTCGGTGTCGAGCCAGATGCGGCCGCCGTGGTACTCGACGATCTTGCGGCACATCGCGAGGCCGATGCCGGTGCCGGCGTACGCGTCCTTCGGATGCAGCCGCTGGAAGATCATGAAGATCCGTTCGGCGTACTCGGGCTCGATCCCGATGCCGTCGTCGGCGCACGTGAACAGCCATTCGTCGCCGCGGTCGGTGCGCTCGGCAGAGATGAACACGTGGGGCGGGCCGCCGTCGCCGTGGAACTTGAGCGCGTTGCCGATCAGGTTCTGGAAGACGGCGGACAGCAGCACCGGCTCGCCGCGGACGAGCGGCAGCGGCCTGGCCTCGACCTGCGCGCCGCTCTGCTCGATCGCGTGGCCGAGGCTCGCGAGCGCCTGGCGCAGGACGTCGTCGCCGGAGACGACCTGCTCCGCCGCGGTGCGGCCGACGCGCGAGAACGCGAGCAGGTCGTTGATCAGCTGCTGCATCCGCTTCGCGCCGTCGACCGCGAAGGCGATGTACTGCTTGCCGCGCTCGTCCAGCTGGTCTTCGTAGCGCTGCTCGATCAGCTGGCAGAAGCTCGCGACCTTGCGCAGCGGCTCCTGCAGGTCGTGCGAGGCGACGTAGGCGAACTGCTCCAGCTCGGCGTTCGAGCGGGTCAACTCGCGCGCCTGCTCGTCGAGCCGGTCGTGCGCCTCGCGCAGGCTCGACAGCTCCGTGACGATGCGGCGGCGCATCTGGTCGACGTCCTCCCCCAGCTCGACGACGTCACGCGCGCCCGCGCGCGAGATGTCGTGCTCGAACTCGCCGCGCGCGACGCGGCGCGCGCTGCGGCCGAGCAGACGCAACGGGCGCGTAGTGGTCACCCGCAGCGCGGCCAGCGCGCCCGCGATGCCGATCGCGATCAGCACGACGATCGCCGCGAACGCCGCGGTGAGGAAGTCGGCGGCGCCGTTGAGCCGCGCGCGGCCGGCCGTCCGCACCTCGCCGAGCGCGTCGGCCTGCACCGCGAGCGCCGCGCGCACCTGCTCGAACAGGCGGCGTCCCATGCTCGGCCGCGGCGCCTCGGGCGCGTCCGGTCCGTGCGCGCGCACCGCCTGGATCACCTGGGCCGCATAGCGTTCGTGCCACGCCGTCGCGCGCGCCCGCACGCGCGCGGTCTCGCGCCGTGACGCGGCCATGTCGTCGCCCGTCATCACGCGCTGGAGCGCCGCGTACTGCTCGCGCTCGGAGATGCGGCCGTCGCGATACGGCGCGAGGAACTGCTCGCGTCCGGTGAGCACGAAGCCGCGCAGCCCGCTCTCCTGGTTCACGAGCGCCGTGTTCAGCGCCAGCTGCGCGAGGACGGCGGGGCCGTTGCGGTCGAGCACGGTCGAGCGCGCGTCGGTCAGTCGCGAGATCGCCACGACGCCGAGCGCGGTCCCCGCGGCGGTGACGAGCGCGAGCGAGGAGGCCGCGAGCGCGAACCACTGGCTCGTCGAGAGCCGGCGCACGAGCGGCGGCCGCGTCCGGCCGCGGCTCACGCGCCGTCGCTCCTCGCCGCCACGACGACCATCGCAACGTCGTCGGTGAGGTCGCCGCCGTGCAGCCGCTCGACCTCCGTCACGAGCTCGTCGAGCAGCGGCGACGCGTCGGCGAGGCGGCCGACGTCGCCGTCGACGTGCTCCTCCAGCAGCTCCACGAGCCGCTGCTCGCCCAGGCGCTCGGGGCCCTCGCCGACGCGGCCGTCGATCAGCCCGTCGGTGTAGAGCAGCATCGCCCAGTCGCCGGCGAAGCGCAGCGCGTTCCCGCGCCACGCGCCCGGCTCGACGAAGCCGATCGGCGGCGTCACATGCGGCATCTCCAGCAGGCGCAGGCCGGCGCCGTCGACGAGCACGGGCGGCGGGTGTCCCGCCACGCGCAGCTCGCCCTCGGTGCGGTCGGGGGCGACGCTCAGCATGCATGCCGTCGCGAAGATGGCCGGCGCGTGACGCTCGTGCACCAGGACCTCTTGCAGGAGCGCAAGCGCCTCGTCGGGCGGCTCGTCGGCGAGCATCAGCGTGCGCCATGCGACGCGCAGGCAGACGCCGAGCGCCGCTTCGTCGGCGCCGTGCCCGCTGACGTCGCCGATCAGCACGTGCAGGGTTCCGTCGTCCAGCTCGACGGTGTCGTAGAAGTCGCCGCCGAGCAGCGAGCGGCGACGACCCGGCCGGTACGTCGTGCTGAGCGAGACGCGCGGGTCGCGCAGCAGCGCCTGCGGCAGCAGGCCGCGCTCGAGGCGGGCGTTCTCGCGCGCCTGCAGGCGCGCCTCGATCAGCTCGCGCTGCGAGCGGTCGGCGCGGCAGCGCTCGATCGAGTAGCGGATCGCGCGCGCGAGCAGGGGGCCGTCGACGCTGCCCTTGACGAGGTAGTCCTCGGCCCCGCGCGAGAGCGCGTCGACGCCGCGCTGCTCGTCGTCGTGGCCGGTCAGCACGACGATCGCCGCGTCCGGCGCGGTCGCGCGCAGCCGCTCGACCGCTTCCAGTCCCATCGCGTCCGGCAGGCCGAGGTCGAGCAGCACGCAGTCGATCCCCGGCGGGGTCGACAGCATCTCGGTCGCCTCCTGCAGCCGCCCGACGCGCGTCACGTCGACGTTCGGCGCGACACCGGCGAGCAGCGACTCGACGAGCAGCGCGTCGCCGGGGTCGTCCTCGACGAGCAGCAGCTGGATCGGGAAGGAGAGCGACATCTCAGGCTGAATCCTCGCAGCCGCGAAGCGCGCCCGTTCTGCTCCTGTCAGCGTCGCTGGCGGTCGACCCGGCCGCCGCGGTGATCGTCACGTGAGTTGAGTGCTACCAGGTTGGTACCATTGTGGGATGAGCAAGCAGATCGCGGTCCGCCTCTCCGACGAGCTGGTCAAGTTCGTGGACGAGCTCGTCGGCGCGGGGACTGAGCCCAGCCGTGCAGCCGTCGTGACTCGCGCGCTCGAGCGCGAGCGTCGCCGCGCGATCGCCGCACGCGACGCCGAGATCCTTGCCGGAACCGGCCAGGATCCTGACCTTGCCGGCCTTGCCGAGCACGCGCTGGGGCTGCCGTCCGAGTTCGCCTGATGCGGCCCATCCACCTCGCGCGACTCGATAAGGCGCGACCGGTGCTGGTCCTCACGCGCGAGCTTGTGCGCCCGCACATGGCGGCCGTGACCATCGCGCCGATCACCACGACCGTCCGGGGCCTCTCGACTGAGGTGCCCGTCGATTCGGCGAACGGCCTCTCCCGACCCTCGGTCGTGAGCTGCGACAACATCACCACCGTCCCGAGCAGCGCCTTGGGCGAGCAGATCGGCGTGCTGCTCGACCGACAAGAACACGCCCTCAGCTACGCGATTCGCGCCGCGTTCGATCTCGACTGAGCCCGTCAGTTCGCAATGGGGGGAGCAGGATTCGAACCTGCGTAGGCAGAGCCAACGGGTTTACAGCCCGTCTCCTTTAACCACTCGGACATCCCCCCGAGCAGGGAGCGGAAGTGTAGCGGCGGCGGGCGTCAGGCGCCTACGACGGCCGTCGCCTCGATCTCCACGAGCAGGTCCGGGTGCAGCAGCTCGATGCCGCCGATGCAGGAGCTCGCCGGCGCGATCTCGCCGAACAGCTCGGCGTGCCGGCGGCCGACCTCCTGCCAGTCCTCGATTCGCTTGAGGAACGCGCGCGTGCGCACCACGTCCTCCAGCGAGGCACCGAGCCCGACGAGCGCGCGCTCGATCACCTCGAACACGAACACCGTCTGCCCGTACGGGTCGCCGACCGCGGCGACCTCGCCGTTCGCGCGGATCGCCGACGTGCCCGCGACCTCGATGCGGTCGCCGACGCGCACCGCGCGCGCGTAGCCCCACGTGTCGGTCCACGGCCCGCGGGCCTCCCAGCTCGTCCTCTGCGCCACGTCGGCCTCCTCTCGTCTTGCACCAATGAAAGTAGGATTGTAGGATAACTTTTGTGTCCTGCACGATCATCACCGGCGGCGGCCGCGGCATCGGCCTGGCGCTCGCCGACACGCTCCTGAGCGCCGCTCCGGCCTCCCGCTGCGCGCTCGTCGACCTCGACGTCGACGGCGCCCGAACCCTCGCAGACCGCTACGGCGCCGAGCGCGTGCTCGCGCTCGCCTCCGACGTGACCGACCGCGATGCCGCGTTCGCCGCGGCCGACAGGATCGCCGACTGGTCCGACGAGATCACCGGCCTCGTCACCGCCGCCGGCATCCAGCGCGAGCAGGCGAGCGACGAGCTCGACCGCGACGCCTGGCACGACGTGCTCGACGTCCACCTCGACGGCACGCTCTTCTGGTGTCAGGCGGCCGCCCGCCTGATGGGCGAGCGGGGCGGCGCGATCGTGTGCGTCAGCTCCGTGATGGCGAGCCTCGGCCACCCGCGCCGGCTCGCCTACGCCTCCGGCAAGGCCGCCGTCGAGGAGCTGGTGCGCACGCTCGCGGTCGAGTGGGCCGGCCGCGGCCTGCGCATCAACGCCGTCGCGCCCGGCTACGTCGCGACCGACATGGTGCGCGTGCTGCACGAGCAGGGCACGATCGACCTCGACGCGATCGGGCGCGCGCACCTCGTCGGCCGGATCGCCGAGCCGCGCGAGATCGCCGCGCCGATCGCCTTCCTGCTCTCGCCGCAGGCGTCCTTCGTGACCGGCACCGTGCTGACGGTCGACGGAGGCTTCACCGCGGTCCGGATGGTCACCGTCAGCCCCCAGGAGGCACGCGCATGAACGACCGTATCGCCGCCGCCGACGCGTGGATCGTGCGCTTCGAGCTGGAGCGCCCGATCCTGCTCGGCCACTGGACGATCCCCCACCGCGAGTACGCGGTGCTGCAGCTGCGCACCGAAGACGGGCGCACCGCCGCCGCCTACGCGCTCACGCGCGACAACCCGGTCGCGCCGGCGCTCGACGCGCGCGCCGCGGCCGCGCTCGGGCGCACCGCCGGCGAACTGCTCGACGGCGCCGAGACGCCGCCGCCCGATCCGCTGCAGGCGCGCGCGGCCGCGCTGGTGGACGCCTGCGCGTGGGACCTCGCGGCGCAGGCGGCCGGCGTCCCGCTGTGGCAGCTGCTGGCCGACGGCGATTCCCCGGCCGACCCGCCGGCCGCGATGGGCGTCGCGGTGTGCGGCTACCCGGTCGCCGACGACCTCGACGCGGCCGGCGTGGCCGCCGAGGCCGCGGCGGCGATCGCCGACGGCTACGTGAACTTCAAGATCCCCGGGCTCGGCTCGATCGAGGACGTCGACGAGCGGCTTGCCGCGATCTGCGCGCTCGACGAGCGCGCGGAGGTGATCGTCGACCTCGAGGCGGCGCAGACCGGCGTCGCGCCGGTGCTGGAGCGCGCCCGGGCATGGCAGCGCCACCGCCTGCTGTGGCTGGAGGACCCGTACCGCCCGCCGGGCGCCGCGATGGTGCCCGAGCTGGTCGAGGGCAGCCCCGTGACGATCGCGATCGGCGACGAGTGGAGCGAACCCGACATCCGCGACCTGCTCGCCCAGCCGGGCCCGCGCGCGCGCCTGCGGCTCGACTTCTCGACGCTCGGCGGCCTGTCGGTCTCGCGCCGGATCGCGCGCGAGGTCGGCGCCCCGGTCGCGCAGCACATCTACCCCGAGCTGCAGCGCCACCTCGTGCATGCCGGGCTGGCGGTCCCGCAGCTCGACGTCTACCGCGAAGACCCGGCGATCGACTTCGCCGACCGCATGCTCGGGCCGACCGCCTTCAAGGGCGGGCGCGTCGAGGCGCCGCGCGAGCCGGGTCCGTGCATGCAGCTCGACCACGAGCTGATCGCGGCGCACGCCACGTGGCAGTCGCGTCGCTGACGATGGGCGCAGGTGACAACTTGCGCCATCATTTGAAACGATCGACAATCGGACGATGGCGATCGGCTCCCCACACCCCCACGCGCCCGTGATCGAACGCGTCTCGACCGTCGAGGCCGTCGTCAACGCGATCACGCGGATGGCGTACTCCGGCCAGCTGCGCGCCGGCGAGCCGCTGCGCGAGAACGAGCTGGCCGAGCTGTTCTCGGTCGGGCGCCACTCGGTGCGCGCCGCCCTGCAGGTCGTGGCGCGCGACGGGATCGCCGTCTACGAGCCCAACCGCGGCGTGTTCGTGCGCGAGTTCTCGCTCCAGGACGTGGAGGACATCTACGCGCTGCGGCTCGCGATCGAGACCGAGGCGGTGCGCGCGATCCGCCGCCGCAGAGCGGCGCCGCGCGACGAGGTCGACGCGGCGCTCGCGCGGCTCGCGAGACTGGCCGGCGACGGCGACCTCGGCGAGGCCGTGCTGGCCGACCTGGAGGTCCATCGCGCGCTCGTCGCGACCGCCGGCAGCGAGCGCATGCTCGCCGCGTTCGACTCGGTGATGCGCGAGCTGCGCCTCGCGCTCGTGCAGGCGCAGGTCGAATTCCAGGACCCGGCCGCGATGCACCGCGAGCATCAGCAGCTCGTCGACGACCTCTGGCGGCTCTCGCCCGCCAAGGCCGAGCAGCGCATCCGCGCGAACGTCGAGGGCTCGATGGCGGACGTCAAGGCCGCCATGCAGGACGGCTGACAGCCGCCGCGCCGCCCGCGCGACGGCCGGCCTCACTTCCCGCTGCCGAGCGCCAGTCCGCTCTCCCAGTAGCGCTGCATCGTGACGAACACGAGCAGGACCGGCACGATCGCGAGCAGCGAGCCGGCGATCACCGTCGTGTACGACATGTCCTGGCCGTGCGTCGCGAGCGCGTTCCAGATCGTGAGGCCGACGGTGACCGGGTAGGCCCGGTCGTCGCTCAGCATCACGAGCGGCAGGAAGAAGTTGTTCCAGTTGGCCACGAACGTGAGCAGGAAGACGGTCACGATCCCCGGCATCAGCAGCCGGAAGGCGATCGTCCAGAAGATCCGCACGTCGCCCGTGCCGTCGACGCGGGCGGCGTCGATCAGCTCGTCGGGGACGGCCGACTCGGCGTAGACCTTCATCAGGAAGATGCCGACCGGGCTGACCGTCATCGGCAGGATCACCGACAGCGCCGTCCCGGTCAGGTTCGCCTTCGCGAACAGCAGGAACGTCGGCAGCACGAGCGTCTGCGGCGGGATCATGATCGACCCGATCGTCAGCGCCATCACGAGCCGGCGCCCGCGGAAGCGGTACTTCGCGAGCGCGTAGCCGCCCATCGCCGAGACGATCGCGGCGCCGATCGCGCTCACGCCCGAGTACCAGACGGTGTTCAGCAGCCACTGGCCGTAGACGCCGTCGTCCTTCGTGAAGAGGTCGTCGAGGTTGTGGACGAGGTCGAAGCTGTGGCCGAACCACAGTCCGAACGTGCCGAACAGGTCGCGGCTGTCCTTCGTCGCCGACAGCGTCACCCACACGAGCGGCAGCAGGAAGTACGCCAGCACGACGATCATGAAGACGTGCACGAGCAGCCGCCGCGACGGGCGCACGCTGCTCGCGGGCGCGTCGGCGGCGAGCGCGACGTCGCGCCGGCGGCTCATGCGCTCCTCCGCAGGCGGCCGAGCGCCATCCCGCCGTAGGAGACGAGCATCACGATCCCCGTCAGCACAAACGCGAGCGTCGCGGCGTAGTTGAGGTCGGAGGATCTGAACGCGACCGCGTAGGCGTAGAGGTTCGGCGTGAAGTCGTTGCCGATCACCTGCGGCGCCAGCTCGCGCAGCACGGCCGGCTCGCCGAACAGCTGCAGCATCGCGATGACCGACAGCAGCAGCAGGAGCCCCAGCGCCGGGCGCAGCAGCGGGATCTTGATCGTGCGCACGACGTCGGCGGCGCTCGCGCCGTCGACCGCGGCCGCCTCCTCCAGGTCGGTCGGGATCGCCTTCAGCGCCGTGTAGAGGATCACCATCGCGATCCCGGTCCCGCCCCACGTGACGATGTTGCCGATCGACGCGAGCATCCAGTGCGCCGACAGGAAGTCGGGCGGGGTCAGCCCGACCGCGCCCGCCATCTGCGCGAGCGGCCCGAGATCGGGGTCGTACATGAAGCCCCACATCAGGCCGGCGACGACGGTCGGGACCGCGTACGGCAGGAAGATGCCGACGCGGAAGAGGCCGCGCGCACGCAGCGCCTTGCCGTCGAGGATCAGCGCGAGCACGAGCGCCAGCGCGAGCGAGATCGGGATCTGCACCGCGCTGAGGACGGCGACGTTGCCGAAGCCGTGCAGGAAGGACGAGTCCTTCAGCGCGCGCCCGTAGGCCTCCATGCCCACGAACGTCTCGCCGCCGATCAGGCGATCGGCGAAAAGGCTTTCGCGCAGCGACCACGCGATCGGCGCGACGTAGAGCCCCACGAACAGCAGCGCGAAGGGCGCCAGCAGCAGCCAAGGGGCGGAGATCCGCACCCTTGGCCGCCAGCTCGCCGGCTGGGTCACCCGGAGACCTCGAAGCCCTGTCGCTTGGCGTAGTCGACGACGATCGGCTGGAGCTTTCTGATCGCGTCGACGAGCGACGTGCCGTTCTTGAGCGCGTCGCCGAACAGCTGGTCGCCCTGCTCCAGCACGAAGTCCTGGAACGGCGCGAACTGGATGTCGTCGGTTACGTGCTCGGCCGCTGAGCCGAAGACCCGGTTGGCCTTCTGCGGACCGTAGAAGCCCATCCGCTCGTTGCGCCAGGCGGGGCTTTCGTACAGCGACTTGAGCGGATAGAAGGCGTACGGGACCTTCTCGTTGTTGGAGTCGACGACCGACTTCGTGCTCGTCACGTACTTGACGAGCTCGGCCGCCTCGACCGGATGGTCGCTCTTGGCCGAGACGGCGTAGACGCTGCCGCCCCACAGCGGCGTGACGTGCTCGCCGGCCGACCACTGCGGCAGCGGCGCAGCGCGCCACTTGCCGAACGTGTCGCTGGTCGACTCGATCAACGCCGGCAGCCACTCGGCCGCGATCATCGAGGCGTAGCGGTCGCGGTCGATGCCGCTGAACCACGAGCTGCTGTACAGCGCGCCGGGCTTGACGGCGCCCTTCGCGATCAGGTCGTCCCAGTAGGCGGCCACGTCGAGCGCCGGCTGGCTGTCGACGTGGATCGAGATCTTGCTGCCGTCGACCTGGAACGGGCGCCAGCCGCGCTGGTACATCAGCGGCGTGAGCCAGTCGAACGAGATCGGGAAGTCCGTCAGGTAGGTGCTCGGGTCGGCGCGGTGCAGCTTCTCGGCGGTCGTCGCGAACTGCGCCCACGTCTTCGGCGGCGTCAGCCCGTATCTGGCGAAGATGTCCTCGCGGTAGACGAGCCCGAGCAGCCCGGCGTCGAGCGGCAGGCCGTAGAGCCCGTCGCTGCCCTGTTCGAGCAGTCTCATGTACCAGGGCGCGAACTCGTCGCGCACCTCGTCGGCGCCGAGCTGCGAGAGGTTGCGCAGCAGGCCCTCCGCCCGCAGCGACGGCGTCTCGGTGAAGTCGAGCATGATCACGTCGGGGTCGCTCTTGCCCGCCTTCATGGCGGCGCGGAACTTCGTGTACTCGTCAGCGGCGAAACCAGCGTTTACTACTCTCACCGTGACGTTCGGGTGCGCCTTCTCATACAGCTTCACGGCGTTCTGAATCGAGGGATCCCAGCCCCAGAACGTGAGCGTCACCGGCTTGTTCGAAGCCGCGGTCTCCGTCTTCGCCGCGTTGTCACCACCGCCGCAGCCGGCCGCGCCCGCGACGGCCGCAACGAGGACGACGGCCGCGAGCGCACGTGTCCGCGCCACCATGATTCGCATGCCTCTCTCTCCCTTCGCAGTGAGAGGATTATCCTACAATCCTACTCTTGGAAGTCAAGCGCGGCAGCGGCTCAGCGTCGCGCCGGTGTCCAAGTCGAAGAAGCGCAGGCCGTCGGTCGCGACGCACAGGCGCAGCGGCTGGCCCAGCTCGCAGCCGACGGCGACGTCGGCGTCCACGCGCGCGACGAAGCGCGCCTCCGGGCCGACGGCCGCGTCGACGTCGAAGTGCAGGTCGACGACGCGGCCGAACGTCTCGCGCAGCTCCAGCGGGAAGGTGATCGCGCGCCCGGCCACGTCCTCCGCGGAGCCGTTGACGACGCCGATGTCCTCCGGGCGGATGCCGATCGCGACCGGCTGACCGACGCGCGTCTCCAGACCGGGGTGGCGGCGCACGACGGCGTCCGGCACCGCCAGCCGCTGCGCGCCGAAGCAGGCCCAGATGCCGCCCTCGCGCCGCTCGAGCGTCGCCGCGACGGTGTTCATCGCCGGCGAGCCGACGAAGTCCGCGACGAACACGTTCGCCGGCTCGTTGAAGAGCGTCTGCGGGTCGGCCGCCTGCTGCACCTCGCCTCTGTTCATCACGCACACGAGATCGCCGAGCGTCATCGCCTCGGTCTGGTCGTGCGTGACGTAGATCGTCGTCGTGCCGAGGTCCTGCTGCAGGCGCGCGATCTCGGCGCGCATCTGCGTGCGCAGCTTCGCGTCGAGGTTCGACAGCGGCTCGTCCATCAAGAAGGCCTGCGGCTCACGCACGATCGCGCGGCCCATCGCGACACGCTGGCGCTGCCCGCCGGACAGCGCGCCCGGCTTCTTCTCCAGCAGCTCCGACAGCTCCAGCACGCCGGCCATCTCGTGCACGCGGCGGTCGATCTCCGGCTTGGACAGCTTGCGGCGCCGCAGCCCGTAGCCGATGTTGCGGCGCACCGACATGTGCGGGTAGAGCGCGTAGCTCTGGAAGACCATCGCCATGTCGCGCTCCTGCGGCGGGAGGTCGTTGACGACGCGGTCGCCGACGCGGATCTGCCCGCCGGTGATCGACTCAAGGCCCGCGATCATCCGCAGCAGCGTCGTCTTGCCGCAGCCGGAGGGGCCGACGAGCACGACGAACATGCCGTCCTCGACCTGCAGGTCGAGTTCCGACACCGCCACGGTGCCGTCGGGATACGTCTTCGACACGCCCTCGATGCTGATGCTGGCCACCGCGACTCCTCGGTTAGATTATCCTACGATTCGACGTTTTCACCGTCAAGCGAGGCGGGCGACGCGGCTGCGGTCAAGCAGCTCGCGATCGAGCACGGCGCCCAGCCCGGGGCCGTCCGGCGCGCGCACCAGTCCGTCCGCGTCCGCCGCGATCCGCGCGGTCGTCCCCCACTGCACCCACTCGGCCGGCTCGACCAGCTCGAACCACTCGCACGCCGGCGCCGACAGCGCCGCGTGCAGGTTCGCGAGGTTCATGTGCGTGCTGTCGTCGATGTGCAGCTCGCAGCGGCGGCCCAGCGCCTCGGCCAGCGCGATCGCCCGGCGCATGCCGGTGATCCCGAGATCGCGGCTGCCGACGCGCAGGATGCGCAGGTTCGGATCGCGGCGGGCGCGGCCGGCGAGGTCGCTCCAGGCGGCGGCGACGTAGTCGGTCGCGGCGAGCGGGATCTCCAGCCGCCGGCCCAGCTCGGCGAAGCCCTGCTCGTCCGCCCACGGCAGCGGGTCCTCGAACCACAGGTAGCCGAGCGCTTCGAGCGCGCGCCCGATCACGAGCGCGTCGTCGAGCGAGTAGAAGAGGCTCGCGTCGAGGATCAGGTCCAGCTCGTCGCCGACCGCCTCGCGCACGGCGCCCGCCAGCCGCACGACCTCCGCCGCGGGGCGGCCGCCGGGGTGCGGCTTGTAGGCGCGGATGCCGCGCGCGCGACAGGCAAGCGCCTCCTCGACGTACGTCTCGATCGCGTCGTGGTAGGCCGAGCTGAGGTAGAGCGGCAGCGCGTCGCGCACCGTCCCGAGCAGCGCGCACACGGGCAGCCCCGCCTCCTTGCCGGCGAGGTCCCACAGCGCGACGTCGACGGCCGCGAGCGCCTGCCGGCTCGCGCGCTCGTAGTGGACAAGGTGCGACTGCTGCGACCACAGCCACTCGCGCGCCGCGCTCGTGCGGCCGACAAGCTGCTCCGCGATCCCCTCGACCTCGGCCGCCAGCAGCTCGGCCGCGAGCCGGCGCGGACGGCCGACGAGGCATTCGCCGACGGCCCCGTCCTGCGTGCGGATCGAGATCAGCGCCTGGTAGGCGACCTCCTCGGCGCCGCCGAAGCGCGGGGCCGCCGTCCCGTGGCCGAGCGGACGCTCGAACAGCTCGACGGCGACGTCGCGGATCGGCGTCATGCGGCGGCTCCCGCCGTCAGCATCACCTTGCCGCAGTCGCCCGAGGCGGCGACGTCGATCGCCTGCCCCGCCTCCTCGAGCGGGAGCACGTGCGTGACCAGCGGCTCGAGGTCGAGCACCGAGAGCCAGTCGAGCGCGCGGCGGAAGGTCGTCTCCAGCCCCCACGCCGCCACGACCGCCAGCTCGCGCTCGAACAGGCGCCACGGGCGCACGGCGGCGACCGCCTCCGGCGGCGCGACGCCGAGCACCACGACGGTGCCGCCCGGCGCCGCCAGCTCGATCCCCTCCGCGACCGTCTCGGCGCGGCCGACCGACTCGTAGACGACGTCCGGCCCGAGCCCGTCGGTGCGCTCGGCGACCGCCGCCGCGAGGTCGCCGTCGCGCGGATCGAGCCCGTGGGCGCCGAGCCGCCGCGCAAGCGCGCGGCGGGTCGGATGCGGCTCCGACAGCAGCACCTCGCGCGCGCCGGTGCGCGCCGCCAGCGCCGCCGTCAGCAGGCCGATCGGCCCGCCGCCGATCACCAGTGCGACATGGCCGGAGGGGGTCGTGACGCGATCGACGCCGCGCAGCGCGCAGGCAAGCGGCTCGCACAGCGCCGCCGTGCGCAGCTCGACGTCCTCGGGGAGGCGGAAGACGATCCGCTCGGGCACGACGATCTGCTCCGCCCACGCGCCGCGCTCGGGACGCCGCAGGTCGAGGCAGCGCGTCGTGTCGCCGCGGCGGCACATCGCGCAGTGCAGGCACGGCCAGCGCGGGGCGCACGTGACGCGATCGCCGACCGCGACCGTGCCGACCTCGGATCCGACCTCCTGCACGACGCCGCTGTACTCGTGGCCGAACCTGCCGGCCTGCTCGGGCGCGAGCGGGCCGTACGCGTCGGCCGCGTGGATCAGGTGCAGGTCAGAGCCGCAGATGCCCGCGTAGGCGATCGCGATCCGCACGTCGTCGGCCCGGAGCGGCAGCGGCTCGGCCTCGCCGACGCTCACGTCGCCGGCCGAGCGCACGAGCACCCGGCGCGTCGCCGCGGTCGTGCTCACGACGCCGGCCGGCCCATCACGTCGCCGTCGATCGAGAGGCCGCCGTCGACCAGCAGCTCGTGCCCGGTGACGTTGCGCGAGAGATCGGAGGCGAGGAACAGCGCCACGTCCGCGATGTCCTGCGGCTGCGCGACGCGCCCGATCGGCGTGCGCCGCTCGTACGCCGCGCGCTCCTCCGCCGAGTAGTTCGACAGCGCCGTCTCGACCGCGCCGGGGGCGATCGCGTTGACGGTCACGCCATGCGGCGCCAGCTCGAGCGCGAGCGCGGTCGTGAGCGCCGTCACGGCGCCCTTGGAGGTGACGTACGCCGTCAGCCCCGTGATCGGCTGGCGGCGCGTGACGGACGAGACGTTGACGATCCGCCCGGAGCCCTGCCGCACCATCCGCCGCGCCGCCGCGCGGCAGCCGTAGAAGTAGCCGTCGACGTTGACGGCCATCAGCGCGCGCCATTCCTCGTCGCTCGTCTCGGCGAGCGGGCCGAACGACTCGCGCGCCGCGTTGTTCATCCACACGTCGAGCGTCCCCCAGCGCTCCTCGACGTCGCGCGCAAGCTGCTCGACCGCCTCGGCGTCGGCGGTGCTGCCGGCGACGACGAAGGCGTCGACGCCCTCGGCGCGGATCGCGGCGACGGCCGCGTCGATCTCCTCCTGCGGCGCCAGCGCGAGGCTCGCGACGTTCGCGCCCGCACGCGCGAACGTCACCGCGCTCGCGAGGCCGATGCCGCGCGAGGCACCGGTGACGACTGCGTTCTTACCGGCGAGCATGCGCTCCCTCCTTCGCGCTTGGCATATTGTCGGATGATCCTACAGGATGTCACCCGTGCTGTCACGGTGCGGTCGGCGGCCGCGGCGCAACCGCCGTCACGGAATTCCGGCGCCCGGCACCTCGACGCGGCACGCGAGCAGGTACGCGCGCTGCTCGGCCTCGGGATGGCCGAGCGGCGGGCTGGCGCAGAGGTAGAGCGTGCGCCGGTCCTCGCCGCCGAGCGCGGCGGCGTAGACCCCCAGCTCTCCGGTGTCGACGAAGTCCAGGATCTCGCCGCCCTCGGCGACGCGCGGGATGCCGCTGCCCTTCGCGTCGGCGACCCACACGGCCCCCTCGGCGTCGAGCGCGATGCCGTCGGGGATCGGCGCGCGCGCCGTGAACGACTCCTCCACGCGCGCGGGCAGCGGATCGTCGCCGAGCTGCGCCCAGATGCGGCGGTTCGAGAGCGAGCCGTCGGCGGCGACGTCGAACGCCGACAGGCGGTACGCGAACGACTCCGCGACGATCAGCGTGCGCCCGTCCGGCGTGATGACGCTGCCGTTGGGGAACACCAGCTCCTCGCCGTCGGCCGTCGCCGTCCCGTCGGGATCGACGCGCACGAGCCGCGTCGGGCGCAGCGGCTCGGTCTCGATGTCGGAGCCGAAGTTGCCGACGTACGCGCGGCCCGCGCGGTCCACCACCATGTCGTTCGCCTCGCCGGGCATCAGCGCGCCGAGGTCGGCGAACTGCTCCAGCGCGCCGTCGCGCAGCCGCAGCAGGCGGCGGTCGCGCATCGAGACGATCAGCAGCTCGCCGTCGGGCGAGAAGCCGAGCCCGGACGGGCTGCCCGGCACGCGGCAGATCGTCTCCCAGCCGTCGCGCTCGTGGAACGTGTGCACCGTGCCTGCGGGGCAGTCGGAGAGCCACAGCCGTCCGTCGTGCCAGCGCGGACCCTCGAGGAACGTGAAGCCCTCGCCGAGCAGGCGCAGCTCGCGCGCGCCGCTCATGCGCCCGCGCCCGTGCCGCGGCGAGCGCGGATCTTCACGCGCGTCGTGCGCCGCTCGCCGGGCGCGAGCTGCGGCAGCCGCCCCTCCGCGCGATCGGGCGCGCGCCCGGCGCCGAGGCAGTTCGCCGGCTCGATCGCGAGCGCCTGCACGTGCGGCGCCGGGTGCATCCACTGGTGCACGCGCGGCAGGCCCGCCGCCTCCCAGCGCAGCTCCAGCTCGATCCCGGTCGCGGGGCTGGCGATCGTCGCGCTGCCCCAGCCGTCCGCGCCGACGTTCAGGCGGTGCTCGCCGACGCGCTCGGGCCCGTCCTGCGTGCGCAGCGGACGCAGCCACTCCGCCAGCGGCCGCTGCGGCGAGCCGGGCTCGGAGACGACCTCGTCGGAGTCGATCGCGAGCGTCGCGCCCTCGCTCCAGACCGGCGCGCCGACGTTGAGGTGGTAGAGCAGCGGCGCGTCGAGCGGGCGCGCGGTCGGGTTGGAGACGACGTCCTGCAGCTCCAGCAGGCCCTCGCCGGTGCGCGTGCGCAGCGTCCGCTCCAGCACGAGGCCGCCGTCGAGCGAGCTGCCGTCGAAGACGCGCGCCGCCGCCGCCAGCTCGACGTGCCCGTCCGTCGTGCGGCGGCGCTCGACGCGCACGTCCTGCGCACGCCGGTGCGAGATCGCGCCGTGCATCGGGTGGCCCTCGGAGGGCTCGCCGACGTTCTGCAGCCCGCACGTCGTCACGAGCCCGCCGCCGAACGCGTCAAGCCACTCGTGCCCCTGCGGCGCGGGCAGCGGCGCGGCCTCGCCGACGGTCGAGGTCCACGACAGCGGCACGCCCGCGAACCAGGCGGCGCCGACGTCGAAGCCGCGGTCGGGCAGGACGCGCACGTCGATGCCGCCCCACACGCGCAGGTCGAGCGCGCGGCAGCCGGCGGCGGGGCCGTCCGTGACGAGCGAGGGGATCGCCGACGCGACGTGGTCGAGGTTGACGACGCCGTCGAGCGGAGCGTTTGCAGGACTTTGCATGATTGTCCTATGATCCTACATGTGTTCGAGGCGACGGTCGAGCTGGGGGCGGTCCACGACGACGTGGTTCCCGCCACGATCCTGGGACACAACCTCGAGGCGACCGAGAAGAACGTCGCCGGCATGCTGACGAACCGGCTCGCGAACCCGAAGCTCGTCGGGCCGGCCGACGCGAACGGGCTCGCGCCGCCGTGGCGCGCGAGCCTCGACTTCTTCCAGGGGGCGCGCGCCGAGCTCGACCCCGGCGTCAGCCTCGCCGGCAACGGCAGCTCGCAGCTGCTGCTGTCCTACGGCAGCGTCGGCGCGATCGCGCAGTCGATGATGCAGACGCACCGCCCGATCCGCGCGGGCGAGCGCCTGGAGGTCGTGCTGTGGGCGAAGGCGCGCCACCGGCCGGCGAGACTGGAGCTGGCGCTGCGGCCGGTCGAGCTGCCGCGCGGACCGTACGCGCGCGAGGCCGTCGTCGTCGACAGCCCGCACTGGAAGCGCTACGCGGTCATGCTCGACGTGCCGGCCGACGACGAGAACGCGGTCTTCGCGTGCGCGATCGTCGGCGAGGGCCTGGTCTGGATCGACCAGCTGCAGCTGCGCCCGGTGGACGAGGGCCACGTCTCGCGCGCGATGCTCGACCGCATCGCCACGCTCGACGTGCCGGTGCTGCGCTTCCCCGGCGGCTGCCTCGCGTCGAACTACCGCTGGCGCAACGGCACCGGCCCGGTCGAGCTGCGCCCGGCGACGCTCGACACCGCCAACCACCGGGCGCTCAACTACGACTTCGGCACCGACGAGTACCTGGAGCTGTGCCACGCGCAGGGGATCCGGCCCCACCTGACGGTCAACATCGGCACCGGCACGCCGGAGGAGGCGGCCGCGTGGGCGGCGTACGTCGCCGACTGGCATCGCGCGCGGGACGTCGAGCCCCCGGTCGCGTACTTCCAGGTCGGCAACGAGGACAACGCGGTGCACGAGCACTCGCACATGACGCCCGCGATGTACGCCGACGTGCTGCGCGCGTACGTGCCGGCGCTGCGCGCCGCCTACCCGGCCGCGCGCATCGTCGCGATGGCGGAGCAGCACGGCATGACGCTGACGCGCGACGACGCGCCGTGGCGCGAGCCGGTGCTCGCGGTCGCGCGGGAGCTGGCGATCGACGTGCTCGTCGTGCACATCTACTGCTGGAGCGCGGCGGCCGACGAGCAGGGCGAGCTGGCGCAGGCGGTGGCGGGCGCGCGCGAGGCGCGCGCGGAGCTGGAGCGGTTCGTCGCCGACTGCCGCGCGGCAGGCGTCGACTGCCGCATCGGCGTGACCGAGTGGAACTTCTGGACGAGCGCGTCGCACTGGGACGGCCCGACCGCCTACGAGCGCAGCGGCGCCTCGATGCAGGAGCCCTACCGCGCGACGCACGGGCTCTACGCCGCCGGCATGCTGCACGCGTTCGCGGCGCTCGCCCCCGACCTGGAGCTGGCGAACTTCTACCAGCTGGTCAACGGCATGGGCGTCTTCGAGCACCGCGGGATCGACGTCCACGACGGCCCGATGGCCGACCTCTTCCGCCTCTACCGCCCGGCCTTCCCGGCGCGACGGTGCGAGCTGCGGTGCGAGGGCCCGGCGGTCCCCGACGGGACGGACGCCGCGCTCGACGCGCTCGCGCTCGCGCAGGACGACGCCACCTGGCTGTTCCTCGTCAACCGCCGCGCCGACGCGCCCGCGGCGGTCGCGGTGCGCGGCGTCGACGGCGCGCCGGAGGTCGCCGCGCTCGCGGCGGAGCGCCCGCACGCGCCGCTCGCGCCGGCGGCCGCGCCGGCGTGGGAGGACGGCCGGCTCGTGCTGCCGCCGCTGTCGATCGCGCGCCTGCGCTGGCCGGCGTGAGCGGCGCGCGGCGCAGCGAAGCGCTCAAGCGGCCGGCCCGCGGCCGGCGCGGCGTCGTCGTCAGCCACAACGTCGAGGCGGCCGAGGCGGGGGCGCGCGTGCTGGAGGAGGGCGGCACGGCGATCGACGCGGTCGTCGCGATGAGCCTCGTGACGGCGGCGCGCGAGACGGCGATGAGCGGGATCGGCGGCGCGGGCGTGATGCTCGCGCACGTCGGCGGGGAGACGATCGAGGTCAACGCCTACGGGCGCACGCCGTCCGCGCTGCCGCCGGACGTCTTCGTCCCCTACCTGCTCGACCCCGCCGAGGAGCGGATGGAGTTCGGCTGGCGCGGCACGCGCGGCGACGTCAGCCAGCGCGGCTTCCTGTCGGTCGGCGTCCCGTCGTACCTGGCCGGCATCGCGACGCTGCACGAGCGGCTGGCGACGCTGCCGTGGGCGGAGCTGCTGGCGCCGGCGATCGCGCTCGCCCGCGGGGGCTTCGAGCCCGACGAGGAGGACCTGACGTTCCTCGTCGCGTTCGCCGACTGGGTCGAGCGCTTCGCGGAGGCGCGGCGCGTCTTCCTGCCCGCCGGCGCGGCCGCCGCGGCGATGCGCCCGATCGTGCAGGAGGACCTGGCCGACACGCTCGAACGGCTGGCGGCGGAGGGCGCCGGCGCGCTCTACCGCGGCGAGCTGGCCGAGCGGATCGCCGCGCACGTGCAGGCCGGCGGCGGCTGTCTGTCGGCCGCGGACATGCGCCGCTACGAGCCCATCGTCGGCGGCGGGCTGCGCGGGCGCTACCGCGACTGCGAGGTCGTGAGCGCGTCGGGCGCGATGGGCGGCGTGACGCTGATCGAGATGCTGAACCTCGCGGAGGAGCTGGAGCTGGGCCGGCTGGAGCACAACTCCGCGCCCTACCTCCACCAGCTCGCCGAGATCATGCGACAGGCGTGGACCGACCGCTTCGTCCACGTCGGCGATCCCGACGCGCCCGACGCGTTGGAGGACGCGCTGATCGCGAAGGAGTACGCGCGCACGCTCGCGCGCGAGCTGCCGCTGGAGCGCGCGGCCCAGCGAACCCGGCCCGGCGACCCGCGTCCGTGGGCCGGCGCGGGCGCGGCGGCGGCCGCGCTGCGCGGCGGTCCGTCCGGGGACGTCGGCGGCGCGCACACGACGAACGTCGCCGCGGCCGACGCCGACGGCAACGTCGCGACCGTGATCCAGACGCTCGGGCAGTGCTACGGCTCGTGCGTGATGGCGCCGGGGACCGGCACGCTGCTCTACGACATGACGTACTGGCTCAACCCCGCGCCGGGAACGCCCAACTCGGTCGGCCCGTGGAAGCGGCCCGCCGGCCATGCGACGCCCGTCGTGCTGCTGCGCGACGGGCGGCCGCTCGTCGCGCTCGGCGCGCCCGGCGGGCGCAAGATCGTGACGGCGATGCTGCAGGTGATCCTGAACATGGTCGACTTCGGGATGGACGTCCAGCAGGCGATCGCCGCGCCGCGGATCCACTGCGAGGGCGCCGATCCGGCCGCTCCGGAGGGCCCGGCGGTGGGCACACACAACACCACCCAGCCCCAAAAACCAACCCCAACCCCAAAGCTCCCGGCTCCCGTCCCCACCC
>JBQCIQ010000219.1:0-13110 GCA_051953595.1 Conexibacter sp.
GAGGTCCTGTCGCGCGCGCAGCGTCAGCTCCTCGCACGTGAGCGCCTGCGCGTGGCCGCCGAGCAGGGCGGCCAGGCGCTCTTGCGGGCGCAGGCCGGCGGCCCGGTCGCGTCGTGCCGCGCGCGGCGGCGGCAGCTCGCGCGCCGCGCTCCAGCGGCCGTCCGCGACCTGCTCCCCGGCGCCGTAGCCAGCCCGCACCACGAGCGCCTGCGCGAGCGTCGGCTCGCGCACGCCGGCGTCTCCGCTCGCGAGGCGGTGGGCGCGCACAGCACGCGCAACCAGCGCGAGCGCGGCCTGCGCCTCGTCGCTCCCAGCGCCCGCGAGCCAGCGCTCCGCCTCCGCCACGCCGACCGCCTCGGCGTCGACGACCGTCGCGCGCGCCGTCGGCACGGGGGTCGGCGGCGGCTCCGGCGCGGCGACGCGTCCGCGTCGCGCGCGCAGGCGCCGCCGCTCCGGCGCGCCGAGCGTCGTCAGTACGAGCACGTGCGAGGGCGGCATGTCCGCCCGCTCGCGCACCACGTAGCGTCCGTCCGCGGGGCCGAGCGCCCACGGCAGCTCGAGCTGCACGAAGCGGAACGCGCGACCCTCCGACGGCGCGGAGGGCGCGGTCGCCTCAGTCGCCGCGGCGGCCGTCCTTGATCGCGTACTTCGAGGCGTGACGCGGGACGACGGGGTTCTGGATCGAGCCGAGCTGGTCGACGAGCCGCGTCCACTGCTTGGGCTTCAGGATCGCCTGCAGCCGGCGTCCGCCGAGCAGGTCGCCGACCGGGTGGAAGCCGACGTGGATGTGGTCGGCGTGGTCGGGCAGCGCCAGCGTGTTGTCGGTGCCCGGGTACGTCATCAGGCTGATGATCTGGTGCGGCTTCATCGTCCCCTGCAGCGTCAGCAGGCGGCGGATCGTGAGATCGGTGATCGACCCCGGGCCCTGATGGCCGGCGATCGGGATGCCGTTCACGGCCGCGATGTCGACCGCGTCGCCGGAGGAGTGCTCCGAGACGTTGCCGGACGTCGTGTAGTAGCTGTGGCCGCACTCCAACGCCGTCACGGTCAGTCTCAGGCCGCTGGCGGAGAGGAACTCGAGCGTCGCGAGCACGCGGCGGTCGATCGCGCCGACGGCGACGTCACGCCGACCGCAGCTGTAGATCTCCAGCCGCGGGTCGGCGAGCACGGTGCGCTGCAGCTGCTCCTTGCTCATCAGCATGACCTGGCCGATCGAGGGGCCCGAGGCGTTCGCGGCGGCGAACGCGTTCTGGCCCTTGGCGCGGTAGATCGCCGTCGACTCGAGCAGCTTCCAGCCGTCGAGGATCGGCTTCGGGTCGATCTGCGGCGCGCCGCGGCCGGCGGGGCGGATCGCGAATTCGACGTGCGGCGCGAGGCGCCCGTCGGTCTTGCCGATGCGCCCGAGGATCGTGCCGGCGATCACGGAGGAGCCGCGGTGCAGCGGCTTGAGCAGGTAGTCGTGCGGGTCGAGCGCAAGCGCCTCGGTGAAGTAGCCATCGAAGCTGTTCAGCGGCTGGCCGAGCTCTTCGAGCTGACGCTTGCCGCCGGCGGCGTAGGCGCCGGGGCGGTCCGGATGCGCGAACAGGCGCTCCTTCGTCGTCGCGCCCGCGTCGGCGTTCGTCGCGTCGGCCGTCGCCGCGCTTCCGCCGGCGCGGGGGGCGCTCGGGCGGGCGGCGCGGTGCGCGCGACCGGTCGGCTGTCTGCCGGCGGTCGCGGCCACGGTCGGCTTCGCGTCGTGCTTGGGCAGCTCCAGCTCCTGTGCCGACGTGTTGTCCGCATGTGGCTTCGGCACCGGGTACTTGTGGGCGAGCGAGCCGAGGTGGCTGTACGTGTAGCGGTTGCCGTACACGTCCTGCAGCACGACGAAGCGGCCGAGCTTGCCGTTCACGCCCAGCTTCACGACGCGGCCGTCGTTGACGGCGATCACCGGGGCGCCGGCTCTCGCGAAGATGTTGATCGAGCGGCGCGTCGGGTCCCCTTCGACGGGCACGGCGGCGTTCGTGCCGTGCACGCGCCGGGTTGCGGCCCTGGCGTTCAGCCCGTCGGCGTAGGTTGCGCGCGCCGCGACCGGGAAGTGGCCCTGCGTCAGACCCGTGAGCGAGCCGACCAGGTCGGCTGGCATGCCGCCGATCACGCGCGCCCGCAGCAGCACCGACTCGACGTACCAGTCCGCATGGTTGTAGGCGAAGATCGCGCGGCCGAGGTCGGTGTCGGCGCCGGCGGCCTTGAGGTAGCGCGCGGCGGCGAAGATCGCGTCGACCGGGTTGTACGGATCCTTCACGCCGTCGCCGTTGGCGTCGACGCCGTACATCGCCCAGCTCGACGGCATGAACTGCATCCAGCCGAGCGCGCCGGCGCTGGAGACCGACAGGTTGCGGCCGTAGTCGGTCTCGATCTCGTTGATCGCGGCGAGCACCTGCCACGGCACCGAGTACTGGATCCCGGCCGCCTGGTAGATCGGCAGCAGGAACGGCGGGATGCGGAAGTTGTCGATGAAGAAGTTCGGGACCCCGATCGGCGCCGGCAGCGCGGGCGCGACGGTGTAGCCGGGCGCGGCGGGGGAGGGGACGTCGCCGGCGGTCGTCGTGGTGACGGGCGAGGTCGTCGTGGCGCCGTTCGCGTCCTGAAGCGTCGGCTGGGTTGCACCGTGCGGGGTGGCGGGCGCGACGGCGGTGGCGGAGGGAGAGGTCGAACCCTCACCCTTAGGTTGACCCTTCGGCTTGACGACGCCGCCGATCGCGGTTGGTCCTGTCGCCGTCGCGGCCGGCGTCGTGCCGGTGGTGGGGGCGATCGTCGTCGGCGCCCCGGTGATCGTCGTGCCGGTCGTCGGCACCGCGGTGGACACCGGCGCCGGCGGCGGCGGGGGCGGCGGGCTGCCGATCTCCGCGACGCTCACGACGGGGCCGCCGAGATCCGGAAGCGGGATGCTCCCGGCGGGCGTGCCGGGCGCGGCGTCCACGGTCACGGTCACCTGCTTGCCCCCGACCAGCGTCACGAGCAGCGTACGCGGCTCGGCTGTCGCGGGGACCGAGAGCGCCGTCACCAGGAGCAGCGCCATTCCCAGGATCAGCGCGGCGATGCGAAGCGACTTGCTGCTCATACGGCGTTGAAGCTCCTCCCGCAGACCCGTTGGCGCGGCTCGGTCGTGGGACCGCCGCGTCGGCGATCTGTCCTGGAAGCTACCGAGTGACTTGGACGTATGCAAAGAAGAACCCGCGTGTTTGCAGATGGCCTCAAGCGCGTGTTGCGCAGGTCCCCAGACCATCGGCTGCTTCCGCGCCGCCCTTGAGTACCACACCCGCGCCGCCATGACCGTAAACGCGGCGTTTAAACGGACACTGAAGCGCGAGCGTCATGGTTGAGAAGACTCGACTGAGGCTTGAGAGTTGCGCTCCCAGGTTGCTGGGGAACGCTCGCGGAGGGCTGCGCTATGGTCGGCACGGCCATACAGACCGATCGACACCGCACGCGAGAGGGACGATGACCACCGACACCGCCGACGGGCTCAAGGCCCGCATCTCACGCCAGAGCGAGGACGCGCTCGGCCGCATCGCGCAGGAGCTGCTTGAGAGCCCGTTCGTCAGCAGCGCGATCTCGCGCGCGTTCGAGGCTCGCGAGAAGGCGGCGCAGGCGCAGGAAGCCGCGATGGGCGCCCTGAACCTGCCATCCGCCGGTGACCTCGAGCGGCTGACCCGCCGCGTCCGTTCCGTCTCGCAGCGGTTGGAGGGGGTCGAGGACGCGCTCGACCGCATCGACGAGCGGGTCGGGACGATGGGCGGCGGTGCGAGCGGCGTCGGCGCGCTTGAGCAGCGCCTGGCCGCGATCGAGGGCCAGTTGACGGCGTTCGCCGGTCAGCTCGCCGAGCTCGCGGCTCAGCTCGCCGCGCAGCCGGCGGCCGCGCCTGCCGCGCCCGTTCAGAGCGAGACCTCCGGAGCGGACGTCGAGGCGGAGCTGGTGGCCACCGTCTTCGACACGCCCGACGTCGGCGGCGCGGAGGTCCGCGTCGCGCCGGAGGTCCGGAGAGCCACGCGCACGCGCGCGGCGGCTGCAAGAAAGCGCGCGGCGGCCAGAAGAAGCTGAGGCTCTCAGGCGCTCAGCGCTGCCGCGCCGATGCGGCCGATCCGCTCAGCGGCGGCCTCCATCGCCTCGGCGTCGATGCGGCCGCGCGCCGGGCCGAGCAGGTCGCTGACCGCCAGCACGCAGCCGGCCTGCACGCCGCGCAGCTCGGCGAGACGGAAGAGCGTCGCCGTCTCCATCTCGATCGCCAGCACCGGCTCGGCGTCGCCTGACGACTCCGCACCCGGATCGGCGTGGTTGCCGTCCGGGTCGTAGAAGAGGTCGGTCGTCACGACCGCGCCACTCGGCGCCGCGCGGCCGAGCTCCCGCTCTGCCGCCGCCTCCAGCGCCGCCGTCAGCGCCGCGTCAGCCGCCACCCGCTCGCCGGCGCCGAGCGCACGGCTCGCGCCGTCGGCGCTCACCGCCTCGCGCGCGACGAGCACGTCGCCGAGCGCGAAGCCGCCGACGAGCGCCCCGCAGGTGCCCACGCGCACGAGCTTCCGCGCGCCGAGCTGCACGAGCTCTTCGATCACGATCGCCGCGCTCGGCCCGCCCATGCCGGTGCTCTGGATCGTCAGCGGCCCGCCATCCGCGGCTGTGCCGGTGTAGCCCCACAGGCCGCGGTTGTGGTTGAACATCTTCGGCTGCTCCAGCAGCGCCTGCGCGAGCAGCAGCGCGCGCCCCGGGTCGCCCGGCAGCAGCACGCGCTCGGCGAGCGCGGTCGTCGGGTGCACGTGCAGCGCGGCGGTCACGGGCGGCGAGCATAGAGATAGATACGGGTACGCTCCCCGGCGCATGAGCGCATTCCGGTCGGCCAAGGAGTTCCGCGAGGTGATGGACCGCGTCTTCGCGCTGATGGACGAGGACCCGGACATGGGCCCCAAGCTGCGCGACGCCGACGTGCCGCAGCGCTTCGAGTTCGAGGACGTCGACCTCGTCGTCAACATCCGCGCCGCCACGCCCGACGAGGACGGGAACCTCGCCTGGGAGTGGCGCGACGAGGTGCCATGGGAGGCACGCGTGTGGATGAAGATGTCCTCCGAGACGGCGAACCGCTACTTCCAGGGCAAGGAGAACGTCGCGCTCGCGATCGCGCGGCGCCGCATCAAGACCGGCGGCGACGTGAAGGCCGCGCTTGCGCTGATCCCGATCACGAAGCCGGTCTTCGCGCACTACCGCGAGCTCGTCACGCGCGAGTATCCGCACCTCGCGCTGTAGGTGCCGGCCTACACTGACGGCGCGATGGAGGCCGATCGCGTGCTGGAGCAGGTGCGCGCCGGGGGCATGCTCTCCGCCGGCGGGTCCGTCGTCGTGCTGCTGTCCGGCGGGCGCGACTCCGTCTGCCTGCTCGACGTCGCCGTGCGGCTCGCCGAGGATCCGCGCCGCGTGCGCGCCGTTCATGTCAACTACGGCCTGCGCGACGAGGCGCCCGACGACGAGCGCCACTGCGCGGCGCTGTGCGAGCGGCTTGGGGTCGAGCTGACGGTCGAGCGGCCGAGGAAGCCAGAGGCCGGCGGCAATCTCCAAGCGTGGGCACGCGACGTCCGCTACGCGGTCGCGACGCGGCTCGCGCTGGAGACGGGGCTCGGCGGACGCGGTCCCCACCCACCCGTCGTCGCGGCCGGTCACACGGCCGACGACCAGGTCGAGACGATCCTCTACCGGCTCGCCTCCTCGCCGAGCCGGCGCGCGCTGCTCGGCATGCGCCCGCGCGACGGGCTGCTCGTGCGCCCGCTGCTCGGGATCACGCGCGCGCAGACGACCGCCTACTGCGAGGCGCGCGGCCTGGCCTGGTGCGACGACGTCACGAACGCGGGAGACAGATACGCGCGCGGGCGCGTGCGTAATGGCCTGGTGCCCGCGCTCGAACGGGTCCACCCGGCCGCCGCCGCGAACGTGCTCAAGACCGCCGCCCTGCTGCGCGACGAGGGGGAGGTGCTTGACGCGCTCGTCGGCGATCAGCTCGACGAGCGCGGCGGGCGGTTGGAGATCCCACTGGAGCGGCTGGCGGCGCTGCCGCCCGCGCTGCGGCGGCTCGTCGTGCAGCGGCTCGCCGACGGTGCCGCCGGTCGACTCGTTCCGGGCGCCGCGAAGCACGCCGACGAGGTCGCCGCCCTGCGGCGCACCGGCCGCGCGATGCTCGACCTCGGCGGCGGCGTGCGGGCGGTGGCCGAGCGCGGGGTGCTGCATGCGGAGCGCGGTTCGGGCAGACACACCGGCGCGCGCACGTGAATACACTGCGCGCCCTCATGGGCGATGCGGCGATCGGCGAGATCCTGGTCCAGCCGGACGACCTGCAGCACCGCGTGCGCGAGCTGGGCGCCGAGATCACGCGCGACTACGCAGGCAGGGAGCCGCTGCTCGTGTGCGTCCTGAAGGGCGCTGTCTTCTTCCTGAGCGATCTGATGCGGGCGATCGAGCTGCCGTGCGAGGTCGACTTCATGGCCGTCGCCTCCTATGGCTCGGCGACCCAGTCCTCAGGGGTCGTGCGCATCCTCAAGGACCTCGACGCGGTGATCGCCGGGCGCGACGTGATCATCGTCGAGGACATCGTCGACTCCGGCTTGACGCTCCAGTACCTGCTGCGCAACCTGAAGGCGCGCGACCCCGCGTCGCTTGCCGTCTGTGCCCTGCTGACGAAGCCCGAGCGGCTGGAGGTGGACCTCTCGCCGCGCTATGTCGGCTTCGAGATCCCGAACCGTTTCGCGGTCGGCTACGGCCTCGATCACGCCGAGCGCTACCGCAACTTGCCCTACGTGGCGGCGTTGCGGGAGGCGTGACGTCCAGCTCAGGCTCTGCACGACGGCTGCCGATGCAGGGGAAAGCCCGCTGCTACGCTAGGCAGCCCGTCCACGACCTCGCGCCTCGCGCGCACGGGATCCTTTCATGAGCAGGTTCTTCAAGAGCGCCGCCTTCCCGATCCTCATCGTGGTCGTGCTCGCGTTCTTCGCGCAGCGGCTGATCAACCCGAGCTCGTCCGGGCCGGCGTACGACTACTCCTCGTTCCAGTCCGACCTCTCGGCCGGGAACGTCAAGTCCGCCGTCATCAAGACGAAGGACAACACGCTCGTCGTCACGCTCAGAAACCCGCCGAAGACGCAGCACGAGGTCGGGTTCGTGCCGGACAACGGCAACTCGCTCGTCAACCAGCTGACCGACGCGAGAGTCGACTTCAACGTCGAGGGGACGAAGACAAACGGCTGGCTGTCGCTGCTGACCTATGTGCTGCCGTTCCTGATCTTCATCGGCTTCTGGATCTTCCTGATGAACCAGGTCCAAGGGGGCGGGTCGAAGGTCATGTCGTTCGGCAAGTCGCGCGCGAAGCGACTGTCGGTCGACTCGCCGAAGATCACCTTCCGCGACGTCGCGGGCGTGGACGAGGCGGTCGAGGAGCTGCACGAGATCAAGGAGTTCCTCGAGAACCCGAAGAAGTTCCAGGCGCTTGGCGCGCGCATCCCGAAGGGCGTGCTGCTCTACGGACCGCCCGGCACCGGCAAGACGCTGCTCGCGCGCGCGGTCGCGGGCGAGGCGGGCGTGCCGTTCTTCTCGATCTCCGGCTCGGACTTCGTCGAGATGTTCGTCGGCGTCGGCGCCTCGCGCGTGCGTGACCTGTTCGAGCAGGCGAAGCAGAACTCGCCCTGCATCATCTTCATGGACGAGATCGACGCCGTCGGTCGCCACCGCGGCGCCGGCCTCGGCGGCGGTCACGACGAGCGCGAGCAGACGCTCAACCAGCTGCTCGTCGAGATGGACGGCTTCGAGGCGAAGGACAACATCATCATGATCGCGGCCACCAACCGGCCAGACATCCTCGATCCCGCCCTGCTGCGCCCCGGCCGCTTCGACCGCCAGATCACCGTCGACCGGCCCGACCGCAAGGGCCGCGCGAAGATCCTCGAGGTGCACACGCGCGGCAAGCCGCTCGCGCGCGGCATCGACGTCGACGCGCTCGCCGGCCAGACGCCCGGCTTCACCGGCGCGGACCTCGCGAACCTCGTCAACGAGGCGGCGCTGCTCGCCGCCCGCACGGGCAAGCGCGAGATCACCCAGGTGGAGCTGGAGGAGGGGATCATGCGCGTGATCGCGGGCCCCGAGAAGAAGACGCGCGTGATGAGCGACAAGGAGCGTCGCATCACCGCCTACCACGAGATGGGCCACGCGATCGTCGGCCACTACCTCGAGCACGCCGACCCGGTCCACAAGATCTCCGTCATCTCGCGCGGCCAGGCGCTCGGCTACACGATCTCGCTGCCGGCCGAGGACAAGTTCCTCACCACGAGGGCGGAGCTCGCCGACACGATGGCGATGACGCTCGGCGGCCGTGCGGCGGAGGAGATCGTCTTCGGCGAGATCACCACCGGCGCCTCGAACGACCTGGAGAAGGTCACCGGGACGGCGAAGCAGATGGTGATGCGCTACGGCATGAGCGAGAAGCTTGGGCCGCGCGTCTTCGGCCACGAGCACGCGCAGCCGTTCCTCGGCCGCGAGTTCAGCTCGGAGCCCGACTACTCCGACGAGATCGCGCGCGAGATCGACGACGAGATCCGCCGCATCGTCGAGACGGCGCACCAGGCGGCGAAGGACATCCTCACCGAGCATCGCGAGTCGCTGGCGACGATCTCCGAGATCCTGATCAAGCGCGAGACGATCGAGCGCGAGCAGTTCGAGGCGCTGCTCGAGGGCCAGACCGAGGAAGAGGTCTTCGGCGCCGAGGCGCCGCCGCCGCCCGAGGTCCCGCTGCCGCCGAGCGAGAAGGACCGCGCTCGCGAGCCGCGGCCGCTCCCGCGTCCCGGCCTTGCCGGCGGCGCGGCCGAGGCGCGCGGCCTCGACCTGCCCGAGAAGCCCGAGCTGGCGTAGCCGCCCGCTGGGCCGCCCCCGGCGGCTGATGCGTGTCACGATGCGGCCGTGGAGCGGCTGTATCGGATCATGGGCGTCCTCAACGTGACGCCCGACTCGTTCTCCGACGGCGGGCGGTATCTCGACGCGCAGGCGGCGATCGCACATGGCCTGCAAATGGAGGCGGAGGGCGCTGACATCCTCGACGTCGGCGGCGAGTCGACGCGGCCCGGCGCCGAGCCGGTCTCCCCCGATGAGCAGATCCGCCGGGTGGTGCCGGCGATCGAGGGGCTTGTGGCGAGCGGCGTGCGCGCGCAGATCTCGATCGACACGACCCGCGCCGCCGTCGCGGAGGCGGCGGCCGACGCCGGCGCGACGTATGTCAACGACATCAGCGCCTTCCGCGCTGATCCCGACCTCGCAGGGCTCGTCGCCGACCGCGGCCTCGACTGCTGCCTCGCGCACATGCGCGGCAATCCCCGCACGATGCAGTCGCAGGCGATCTACGACGACGTCGTCGCCGAGGTGAAGGCGTTCCTGGAGGAGCGGCTCGCCATCGCGGTCGCCGCCGGGATCGCCGAGGAGCGGATCATGCTCGACCCGGGCATCGGCTTCGCGAAGCAGCTGGAGCACAACCTGGAGCTGCTGTGCCGGCTCGACGAGCTGACGGCGATCGGCCGGCCGCTCGTGATCGGCACCTCGCGCAAGTCGTTCCTCGGCCGCATCACCGGCCGCGAGACGGACGACCGCCTGCCCGGGACGATCGCCACGAACGTGCTCGCGCTCGAGCGCGGCGCGGCCGTCTTCCGCGTCCACGACGTGCAGCCCGTCGCCGACGCGCTCGCGGTGGCGGCTGCTACGGTCCGCGGCCGATGAGCGAGCGCGACGACGAGGAGTTCGAGGACGAGGACCTCGAGCACGACGAGGAAGGACCCTCCGAGCCGCTTGTCACGATCGAGGTCACCGGCCTCTCGCTCTACACGCATCACGGCGTCAGCGAGGCGGAGCGCGAGATCGGCCAGCGGCTCGTGATCGACCTGCGGATCGAGGTCGGCACCTGCGACGCCACCGTCACCGACCGCGTCGAGGACACGGTCGACTACGCCGAGGTCTGCCAGACCGTTGCGCTCGTCGCCCAGCAGCGCTCGTACAAGACGCTCGAGCGCCTCTGCACGGCGATCGCCGACCGCCTGCTGGAGGACTACGAGGCCGAATCGGTGTGGGTGAGAGCGGCGAAGCCCGAGCCGCCGATCCCGCTGCCGGTGCAGGAGGTCTCGGTCGAGGTCGTCCGCGACGCGGATGAGTGACGCGCGGGCGGCCGGCGAGCGTGTCGGCTACCTCGGGCTCGGCTCGAACGTCGGCGATCGCCGCGCGCAGCTGAGCGCCGCCGTCGACGCGCTGCCGGCGCACGGCGTGCGCGTGCTGGCGTCGTCGAGCACCTACGAGACCGAGCCGGTCGGCGAGATCCTCGACCAGCCGGACTTCCTCAACGCCTGCCTGCGGATCGCGACGACGCATGACCCCGAAGCGCTGCTCGCCGCCTGCAAGGCGGTCGAGCGCGAGCTGGGGCGCGAGCACGGCCCGCACGTGCGCCGCCATGCGCCGCGGCCGATCGACGTCGACGTGCTGCTGCTCGGCGACCTGACGTACGCCTCGGAGCGGCTGAGATTGCCGCACGCCGAGGTCACGAGCCGCCGCTTCGTGCTGATCCCGCTGCTGGAGCTGGACTCGCAGCTGGCGCTGCCCGGCGGCGCGCGCCTCGCCGACGCGCTCGCCGCGCTCGATCCGGCGGTGCGGGTCCTCAGATCCGGCCCGCCGCTCGTCTGACTCAGGCGAAGGCGGCCAGCGTCCCGGCCGGCATGCGGCCCCCGTAGGAGGGGAACAGCCGCATCGCCAGCTGCCAGCACGGCCGGCCCTCCAACAGCGGCCGCACGTCCTCGAACGTGCCGAGGAAGCGGATGCTCGGGGCGATCTGGATGTCGGCCGCGTTCGGCTGCTCGCCGCCGATCACGCCCTCGGCGATCCAGCGGTCGACGCGGTCGAGGTGCGCCGGCAGCTCGGCGAGCTCGCGCCGGGCGGCCGCCTCGCCGGCCTTGTCCCACGCGACCGCGAGGCGCGCGAGCGGCGGCGTGACGGCGCGCTGCACGGCCGCCGGCAGCGGCAGCTTCGAGCCCTCGCCGTAGCTGACGATCGCGTCGGGCCGGCGCACGATCCCCGCCCAGAAGAGCCGACGCGGCGTCTCCTGCAGGACCTCGTCGCCCCAGCGCTCGGCTTCCTCGACGCGGGCGCGCTGCTCCGGATCGGCGGGCAGCAGCGGGGGGGCGGGCACGAGCTCGTCGAGCCGGTGGACGATCGCGCGCGAGCCCGCCACCTGCTCGCCGCTGCCGAGCTTCAGCGCCGGCACGCGCGCGTGGCGGAAGCGCAGCCACATCAGCGGCACATGCAGCATCGGGGCGTACTCGACGACGCGGTACGGCTGGCCTTTCATCTCCAGCGCGCGCATGACGGTCGCGCAGGGGTGCGAGCCGTGGATCACGTAGAGCGTATGCGGCATGAGCGCAGCATATGGCTGGCTGGCCAGCCGGTGCGCCGCTTCGACGCCGCGATCCGCGCTGCGCGCGATACTTCAGCGCCCATGCTCCTCGTCGTCGACGTCGGCAACACCCAGACGCACTTCGGCACGTTCGACGGCGACGTGCTGCGCGAGCACTGGCGCTACGCGACCGTGCGCGAGTCGACCGCCGACGAGCTCGGCGCCAAGCTCGCGAACCTGCTCGCGCTGCGCGGTCTCGGCTTCGCGGACCTGCGCGGCTCGATCGTCTCGTCGACCGTGCCGCAGCTTGGGGCCGAGTGGCGCCAGGTCGGCAAGCGCTACCTCGGCGACGCGACGCTCGTCGTCGGCCCGGGGATCAGAAGCGGCATGCCGATCCGCTACGAGAATCCGCGCGAGATCGGCGCCGACCGGCTCGTCAACGCCGTCGCGGCCTACGACAAGATCGGCGACGCCTGCGTCGTCGTCGACTTCGGCACCGCGATCACGTTCGACCCCGTCTCGGCCGAAGGCGAGTATCTCGGCGGCGTGATCGCGCCGGGGGTCGAGATCTCGATGGAGGCGCTGACCGAACGCGCCGCGGCGCTGCCGAAGATCGACCTCGTGCCGCCGCGCTCGGTGATCGGCAAGACGACCGTCGACGCGATCCGCTCTGGCGTCGTCTACGGCTACGCCGGTCTCGTCGACGGCATCCTGCGGCGCCTGCGCGACGAGCTGGGCGCCGAGACGGCGACGATCGCCACCGGCGGCCTCGCCCAGGCGATCGTGCCCTACACGGACGAGATCGACGAGGTCGACGACCTCCTCACGCTCACGGGGCTGCGCCTGCTCCACGAGCGCAACGCCTAGCCCCGCCGCTACGATCGAGGCGCGATGACGCGCTCCCTCCACGACAGCTGGCAGCTCGGCGGCGTGACGATCCCCAACCGGGTCGTGCTCGCCCCGCTGGCCGGGATCGGCAACTGGTTCGTGCGCCTGCAGGCCAAGCGCCACGGCGCCGGCTACGCGATCTCGGAGATGGTCTCCAGCCACGCGATCCACCACGGCAACGAGCGCACCTGCACCGAGCTGCTGCGGATCCACCCGGACGAGCGCGCACAGGGCCCGACCGCGATCCAGCTGTTCGGCGGCGACCCGGACGTGATGCGCAGCGCGGCGGAGCAGGTCGCTCAGGTCGGCGGCGTCGACGTGAGCGACCTCAACATGGGCTGCCCGGTCCCGAAGGTCTGCAAGACCGGCGCCGGCGCGGCGCTGCTCGACGATCCCGACCGCGCGGTCGCCGTCGCGAAGGCCGCGCGCGAGGGCAGCGGCCTGCCCGTGACCGTGAAGCTGCGTCCCGGCCTGCGGCCCGGCCAGCGCACCGGCGTCGAGCTGGCGCACCGGCTCGTCGCGGAGGCGGGGATCGCCGGCCTCTGCATGCATCCGCGCGTCGCCAAGCAGCGCCACACCGGCAGAGCCGACTACGACCTCGTGCGTCAGATGGTCGAGGAGCTGCCGGTGCCGGTGCTGATCTCCGGCGGCTTGAGAAGCGCCGCCAAGGTCCACGAGGTGTTCGAGCGCACGGGCGCCGAGGCGGTCCTGCTCGCGCGCGGCTCGCTCGGCAATCCGTGGATCTTCGAGCAGGTGCTGGGCGCGCGCGAGGACGAGCCCACCCGCGAGGAGATCCT
>JBQCIQ010000220.1:0-8192 GCA_051953595.1 Conexibacter sp.
ACGTACGTCGCCGCGCTGGCGAGCGCAACCGTGCGCGCCGTCCGCGGCGAGCGCCACGTCGCGTTGACGGGGATGCTGGCGTGGTGCGGCGCCTTCGGCCTCGGCACCGGCGGCTACTTCGTCTACCGCTCGCATCCCGACACGCTGATCGCGTCGTTCTCGATCTGGTCGCTCACGCTCGCGGTGCTGCTCGTGGCGCACGTGCGCAGCGCGCTGCGCGCCGGCGCGGCGCGTCCCTCCCCCGCGGCGGTCGCGCTGCTCGTCGGCGTCGGGCTGACGATCTGCTCGCTGGCGCAGTTCCCGCTGCCGTGGACGCAGGTGCAGCGGATCGCGCGCACGAGCGACGTGCGGCTGCTCGGGTGGGAGCCGGCGACGCGGTTCGTGGCGCAGAACGCGCCGCGCGGCTCGACCGCGGCGATCCTCTCCCCGCTCGGCCACCGCATCGGCTACGAGACCGGCGTCACGAACGTGATGGCCTACGCCGGCATGACGCAGATGCCGACGGTCGAGCAGCTGCAGGAAACGATCGACGCGCTGCGCGCCGCCGGCGGGCGGCTGATCTTCCTCGGCGAACAGCATCCGCCCGAGGTGCCGGCGGCGCTCGAATCGGCCGGCTTCCGGCTCGCCGCCAGCGACCCCGCGAGCGGCTTCACGCTCTGGAGCGACGGCGGCTGAGGCTCAGCGCATGTGCTCGCGCAGCTCACGCTGCACGTCGCGCGCCATCTCGCGTCTCTTGATCGACTCGCGCTTGTCGAAGCGGTCCTTGCCCTGTGCGAGCGCGAGCTCGACCTTCGCGCGCGGGCCTCTGAAGTAGATCCGCGTCGGCACGAGCGTCAGGCCGCGCTCTCTCGCTCTGCCGACGAGCCGGTCAATCTCGCGGCGGTGCAGCAGCAGCTTGCGGTCGCGCTCGGGCGCGTGGTTGTCGTGGTAGGCGGGCGGATACGGCGGGATGTGCAGGTGGTGCAGCCACACCTCGCCGTCTCTGACGGTCGCGTAGGCGTCCTTCATCTGCGCGCCGCCGGTGCGCAGCGACTTCACCTCGGTCCCTCTGAGGATGATCCCGCACTCGACCGTGTCGATCAGCGTGAAGCGGTGCCGCGCCTGGCGATTCGTCGCGACGTCGCCAGGCGCGAACTTGCGCTTTGCCTTGCCCTTCGCCATGCCCCCTAGTCTCGCGCAAACGCCGCCTGCGCCGACGTGCGCCCGACGAGGCCGGTGGCCGAGACGAGCAGCGCCAGCACCGCCACGCCGCTGACGACGGCGATCGCCGTGCGGAAGCCGTCGAGCACGTCGGCGACGTCCGCGCCCGCGTGGCTGCTGACGACCGCGCTCACGATCGCCAGCCCGATCGCGCCGCCGACCTGCAGCGACGTGTTCACGAGCCCGGATGCGAGCCCCTGCTCGTGGTCGGAGACGCCGGCGGTGCCCTGAATGTTGAGCGCCGGGAAGCCGATCGCGAAGCCGAGCCCCAGCAGCAGCACCGTCGGCAGCACGAGGCCCACGTAGGACGAGGAGGCGTCGAGCCGCAGGAACAGCGCGTAGCCGACCACGAAGGAGACGAACGCCGTCGCGATCAGCCGCTGGGTGCCGACGCGCGTCGCGAGCCGGCCGACCTGGCTGGAGCCGAACGCGACCATCAGGCCGGCCGGCAGCAGCGCGAGCGCCATCTCGAGCGCGCTCCAGCCGAGCACGGTCTGAAGGTAGAGGGTCACGACGAACTGGAAGCCGAAGTAGCAGCCGGTGAGCGCGAACGCCCCGAGGTTGGCGCGCACGAGCGAGCCCGAGCGCAGGATCCCGAGCCGCACGAGCGGTCGCTCGACGCGCTGCTCGATCGCCACGAACGCGGCCAGCAGCAGCGCCGCCACGGCGAAGCCGCCGAGCGTCTGCGCAGCCTCCCAGCCGACGTCGGGCGCGCGTGTGACGGTGCGCACGAGCAGCAGCATCGCGGCGGTCACGGTGACGGCGCCGCCGAGGTCGAAGTGGCGGCGCGCCACGGGCGCAACGACGTCGCGGCGGATCAGGCGCGCGCCGGCGAACAGGATCGCCAGCGCGATCGGCGCCGGCACGAGGAACGTCCAGCGCCAGCCGAGCGTCGTCAGCAGGCCGCCGAACACGAGCCCGAGCGAGAAGCCGCTCGCGCCGACGGCGGAGTAGACCGCGAGCGCACGGTTGCGCGCCGGGCCCTCGGCGAACGAGGTCGTGATGATCGAGAGGCCGGCCGGGACGGTGAAGGCGGCGGAGACGCCCTTCGCGAAGCGGGTCAGCACGAGCACCGTGGCGTCGCTCGCGAGCCCGCCGAGCAGCGAGGCGACCGCGAAGACGGCGATCGCGGCGAGGAGCACGCGGCGGCGGCCGAGCAGGTCCGCCGCGCGGCCGCCGAGCAGCAGCAGGCCGCCGTAGCCGAGCACGTAGCCGGAGACGATCCATTGCAGCTGCTCGGTCGAGAGGCCGAGGTCGCGGCGGATCGACGGCAGCGCGACGCCGACCATCGAGATGTCGAGCCCGTCGAGGAACAGCGCCCCGCACAGCACGATCAGCGTGCCCCACAGGCGCGCGTCCCAGCGGGGTGTGGGAGCGGAGGTGGAAGTCATGCCGGGCATACTACATGCATGTGCATCTAATGTATATGCAAGATATGAGGATTCAAATGTTGCAGAAGCCTGATATAATCGCGCGCGTGGGCACCGTCTCCCGCACCGACCTCGCCGCCAGCTGGCGGGAGCTGCGCGACCGTCACGCGCGCGTGAGCGGCGCGCTCGAGCGGGCGCTTGAGGATCGCCACCGCCTCGGGCTGAGCGAGTTCGAGGTGCTCGAGCAGCTCGCGACCGCCCAGGGCGACCACTGCCGCATGCAGCAGCTGTGCGGCACCACTCACCTCAGCCAGAGCGCCCTCTCGCGCCTGATCGGGCGCCTGGAGCAGGACGGGCTCGTCGAGCGCAAGATGTGCAGCGAGGACCGCCGCGGCATCTACGCCGCGCTCACCGACGCCGGGCGCGAGCGCTACGAGCAGGCGAAGCCGACGCAGCGCGCCGTGCTCGCCGAGCAGCTCGGCGACTGAGCGCTCCCGGCGCCCTCGCCGCAGCAGGCCGCGATCAAACCTCGACGGGCAGCAGGTCGACCCGCCCGCGGGCTGTGTCGACGCGCTCGACCTGCACACGCACGCGGTCGCCGATGCGGATCGCGCCGCCGCTGCGCGTGCCTTCGAGGATCGTGCCCTCCTCGTTCAGCTCCCACCACTCGCCGCGCAGCTTGCGCACCGGCAGCATCCCCTCGTGGCCGTCGCCGAAGACGACGAACGCGCCGGCGCCGATGACGCCCGTCACCTCGCCCTCGAAGTCCTGCTCCCAGCCGCGCTCGAACAGCTCGCGCTCGAGCAGGAACGCGCGCGCGACGTCGTCGGCGGTGCGCTCGATGCTCATCGCGTCGCGCTCGCGCGCCGAGCACCAGTCGCCCGCGCCCGCCATCCCCGACGCTCTCGGCGTCTCCTCCCCGCCGCCGACGGCGCTGAGCAGCGCGCGATGGCAGACGAGGTCCGGATAGCGGCGGATCGGCGAGGTGAAGTGGCAGTAGTGGGTGAGGCCGAGGCCGGTGTGGCCGAGGTTCGCCGGGTCGTAGCGCGCCTGCTTGAGCGAGCGCAGCACGAGGCCGCTCAAGCCGATGCCGCCCTGACCGGTGCGCTGCACGTGCTGCTCGACGAGACGCGAGCAGGCGGCGATCGTCTCCGCCGCCTGCTGCGGCGTCAGATACTCGGGCGTCGGCGGCGTCGGGACGTCGAGCGAGGCGAGCTGGGAGACCAGGTGCTCCGCCGCCTCCCCTTCAGGGCGCTCGTGCACGCGGTAGAGGGTCGGGACCTTGCGCTCGGCCAGCAGCTTCGCGACCTGCTCGTTGGCGAGGATCATCAGGTGCTCGATCAGGCGGTGGGCCTCCGTCTGGACCACGCGGTGCTGGGCGGTCACGTGGCCCTGCGAGTCGAACGCGAAGTCCGGCTCGGCCGACTCGATCGCGAGCGCCCCCTCCCGCTCGCGCTCGGCGTGCAGCGCGGCGGACGCCTCGCGCGCCGCCGCCAGCGGCTCCGCCCACGGCGCCCGCGGCTCCTCGCGCCGCGCGAAGATGTGGTCGACCTGGTCGTAGTCGAGCCGCATGTCGGAGCGGATCGTCGAGCGGTAGAAGGCGGTGCGGACCGCGCTCGTGCCGTCGAGGTCGATCTCGACCGTGACGGCGTTGCGATCCTCGCCCGGTCGCAGCGAGCAGGCGCCGTTCGACAGCGCCTCCGGCAGCATCGGCTCGACCTTGCCGGGGACGTAGACGCTCGTGCCGCGCCGGTAGGCCTCCTTGTCGACGAGCGAGCCGGGCCGCACGTAGGCGGACACGTCGGCGATGTGGACCCAGATGCGCCAGGCGTTCTCGCCGCGGCGCTCGGCCGAGATCGCGTCGTCGAAGTCCTTCGCCGTCGCCGGGTCAATCGTGAAGGTCGTGAGGTCGCGCAGATCGCGGCGCGAGGCGTGCGGCACGCCGTCCCCCTCCGCCGCCGTGCGCGCGGCGCGCTCGACGGCCGGGTCGAAGCGGCGCCTGAGTCCGCGGTCGAGCATCAGCGCCTCCAGCACGTCGGCCGCGACGTCCGGGCGGCCGATGCGCCGCTCGACCTTCGCGTGACCGCGACCGCCTTGGCCCCCTCGGCCACCGGTCTTCAGCAGCACCAGGTCCCCCACGCGCGCGTTGCGGTCTCTGTCGACGATCAGCTGCGGGCCGGGGCCGAAGAACGCGTCGCCGATCAGGAAGCGGCCGCGCTTGTCGAGCACCGCGACGACGTTCGCGCGCGGCGCGACCCGGTCGCGCTCGCGTGGCTCGTAGCGCGTCACCGCGACTCGGCGGCGAGCTGGGCGAGCGCGACGTCCAGCGCCTCGTCGCGACGCGGCGTGTTGGGGTTGTCGACGGCGCGCACGTCGGGCGCGATCCCTCGCCCCTCTGCGACGCCTCTGCCGCCGATGTTGCGCCCACTCGGGAGGAAGTACTGGCCGACGGTGAGGTCGAGCGCGCCGCCGTTCGGCAGCTCGCGGATCTCCTGGAAGACGCCCTTGCCGTAGGTATTCGTGCCGACGACCTCGGCGCGTCTGCGGTCCTGCAGCGCGCCGGTGACGATCTCGGCCGAGGAGGCGGTGCCGCGATCGACGAGCACGACGACCGGCACGCTGGCCGGGATCGCCCCGCCCGTCGCCGTGTAGACGTGGCGCGCGCGGGCGCGCCCGTCGGTGGAGACGATCGTCCCGTCGGGCAGGAAGACCGAGGCCGTGTCGACCGCCTCGTTCAGCAGGCCGCCGCCGTTGCCGCGCAGGTCGAGCACGATCCCTCTGGCTCTTCTTCTCAGCAGCAGCTGCTCGACCTGCGCGTGCACCTGCGCAGCCGACCCCTCCGTGAAGCTCGTGAAGACGACGTCGCCCCAGCGCTTGCCGCCGCGCGTGACGATGCGCCCCGCCACGACCGGCTGCGTGACGCGGGCGCGTTCGATCCGCTCGGTTCTCGTTCTGCCGTCGCGCGCGATCGTCAGCGCCACCTTCGTGCCGGGCTCGCCCTTGATCAGCGCGATCGACTCGCTCGACGGGCGGCCTCTGATCGATCTGCCGTCGACCGCGACGATCCGGTCGCCGCGGCGCAGGCCCGCGTGGGCGGCGGGCGTCCCCTGGATCACCGACTCGATCGTCAGCGGACCGCCCGGGTCCGGCCGTACGGTCACGCCGATGCCGCTGAAGCTCGGGTTCGTGACCTGCTCGAAGCGCTTGTAGGTGGTCGGGTCGAAGTAGTGCGAGAACTGGTCTCTGAGGCTCGCGACCGCGCCCTCGATGCCGCGGTTCACGAGCTGGTCGCGGCTGACCTTGCGGTAGTAGATCTGGTCGATCGTGTCGATCGCCTCGCGCATCAGCTGCGTGTCGTCGTTGCCGACGAACGCGTCGCGGATCGGCGTGGGCAAGCCGCTCGGATGCCCGCCGAGGTAGATCCCGAGCAGCAGCACGACAAGCGCGCCGAGCGTGACGGCGAGGGCACGCCCGATGCGGGGGGAGCGGCGATTCACCGCGTCAGCGTACCGACCGGCGACGGCCGGCCCGGCCGGCGAGTACGCTCGGTCGCAGTCGTCGATCCACGAGTCCGGAGGCCCACATGTCCGTCGAGCAGCAGTCACGTCCCACCGTGCGCGATCGGCTGTACGTCGGCGGCGCCTGGGTCGAGCCCGACGGCGACGGCACGCTCGAGGTGGTCGAGGCCTCCACCGAGCAGGTGCTGGCCGTGATTCCGGAGGGAACGGCCGTCGACGCGCGACGCGCGGTGGCAGCGGCGCGGAACGCCTTCGAGGGCTGGGCGGCGACGCCGGTCGCCGAGCGGCAGCGGCTGCTGCGCGCGATCGCAGACGGGCTCGACGCGCGCGCCGACGAGATCGCCTCGACCGTCACGGCCGAGGTCGGCATGCCGCTGAAGCTCTCGCGCATCGTCCAGGCCGGGCTCCCGATCGCCTCGGTCCGGATGACGGCGGACCTGCTCGACGAGCAGCCGCTCGAGGAGGAGGCCGGCTCCGCGCTGGTCGTGCGGGAGCCGGTCGGCGTCGTCGCCGCGATCACGCCGTGGAACTACCCCCTGCACCAGGTCGCGTGCAAGGTCGCGCCTGCGCTGGCGGCCGGCTGCACGGTCGTGCTGAAGCCGAGCGAGGTGGCGCCCCTCTCAGCGTTCGTCCTGGCCGAGGTCATCGACGCGGTCGGCCTCCCGGCGGGCGTCTTCAACCTCGTGACGGGCACCGGGCCGATCGTCGGCGAGGCGCTGGTGTCCGATCCGGACGTCGACATGGTCTCGTTCACCGGTTCCACGCGCGCGGGCAAGCGCGTGAGCGAGCTGGCGGCGGCGTCGGTGAAGCGGGTCGCGCTGGAGCTCGGCGGCAAGTCGCCCTACGTGATCCTCGACGACGCGAACCTGGAGAAGGCGGTGCCGAACGGCGTCGCGAAGGCGTTCCTCAACTCGGGGCAGACGTGCAGCGCGCTGACGCGGATGATCGTGCCGCGGGATCGGCTTCCGGAGGTCGAGCAGATCGCGGCCGCGGCGGCCGAGCGCTTCGAGCCGGTCGACCCCGTCGGCGAGAGATCTGGGCTCGGGCCGCTGGTGAGCGAGGTGCAGCGCGAGCGCGTGCGCGGCTACATCCGTCGCGGCGTCGAGGAGGGCGCGCGTCTGGTGTGCGGCGGCGCCGAGCCGCCGGAGGGCCTGCCGACCGGTTACTACGTCCGTCCAACCGTCTTCTCCGACGTGACGCCGGAGATGACGATCGCGCAGGAGGAGATCTTCGGCCCGGTGCTCGTGATCCTGCCGTACGACGACGAGGACGACGCCGTGCGGATCGCCAACGACACGATCTACGGCCTGGCGGCGGGCGTGTGGGCCGGCGACCCTTCGCGCGCGGAGCGCATCGCCCGCCGCATCCGTGCCGGCCAGGTCGAGATCAACGGCGGCCAGTTCGACATCCGCGCCCCCTTCGGCGGCTTCAAGCAGTCCGGCAACGGCCGCGAGAACGGCCGCTTCGGCCTGGAGGAGTACCTGGAGGTCAAGGCGCTGCTGCGCTGACGCCTCCGCTCCGGCTGAGCGTCGCTCAGACCCGCAGGAAGCGGCGCAGCGAGACAGCCGACCCGACGGCGCTGATCGCGACGCCGGCGGCCATCATCACCGCGATCAGCACGGTGAAGGGCATCGTCTCGGGCGCGCTGATCAAAGAGAAGTCGCTCGCGAGCGGGTCGATGATCGCGATCTTGCCGACCGCGAGCAGCAGGATCGCGAGCAGCGTGCCGAGCGCGCCGACGATGATCCCCTCGATCACGAACGGCCAGCGGATGAACCAGTCGGTGGCGCCGACGAGCTTCATCACCTCGACCTCGCGCCGGCGCGCGTACAGCGACAGGCGGATCGTGTTGGCGATCAGGAAGATCGACGCCGCGATCAGCAGCACCGCGAGCGTGCCGGCCATCAGCTTCACGAAGCGCGTGACCTCGAGGATCTTCGACGTGTCGTCGCGCCTGGTGCGGACCTCGTCGATCGCGCGGTCGATCGGCGTGTGGCCGCCGCCGGCCGCCTCGGGCGCCAGCGCGGAGGCGATCTTCAGCACGTCGTCTGGGTTCTCCGGCGTGATGCGGAACGTGTCCGGCAGCGGGTTGGAGCCGAGCAGG
>JBQCIQ010000221.1:0-16297 GCA_051953595.1 Conexibacter sp.
CCGGCGCGCGACGCCGACCTGCCGTTCGACGTGCGCTTCCTGCCGAACCCGCACTACGAGGCGGACCTGCGCCCGCTCACGGGCCTGGAGCACGAGGTCGTCGCCTACATCGACCGCGACGGTGCGCTGGAGGCCTTCTACGAGCGGCTGCTGCCGATGCTCGACTACCTGCTGCCGCAGTACGTCGCCGAGGGCAAGGCGCATCTGTCGATCGCGGTCGGCTGCACCGGCGGGCGCCACCGCTCCGTCGCGATCGCCGAGCACCTGGCCGCCCGCTACCGCGAGGCGGGCGACTACCTCGTCGAGGTCGCGCACCGCGACATCGACCGCGCCGGGCGCGGATGACGGACGAGCTGACGGAAGACGACCTGCTGCCGGACCCGATCGCGCTCGTACAGCGCTGGTTCACGGATGCGCAGGCGGCAGGGGTCGAGCAGCACGACGCGATGACGCTCGCGACCGCAACCGCCGACGGACGTCCGTCCGCGCGCGCCGTGCTGCTGAAGGGGATCGACCAGCGCGGCTTCGCCTTCTTCACCAACTACGAGAGCCGCAAGGCAGGCGAGCTGGACGCGAATCCGCACGCCGCGCTCGTGCTGCTGTGGATCCCCTTGCAGCGGCAGGTGCGCGTGAGCGGCCGGGTCACGCGGCTGAGCGCCGACGAGTCCGACGCGTACTTCGCGACGCGCCCGCGCGGCAGCCAGCTGGGCGCGTGGGCCTCGCAGCAGAGCCGGCCGCTGCCGGACCGCGCCGAGCTGGAGGCGCGCTGGGCGGCGCTCGAGCAGCGCTGGGCGGGCGGCGCCGCGGTGCCGCGCCCGCCCCACTGGGGCGGCTACCGCGTCGAGCCGGACGAGATCGAGGTGTGGCAGGGCCGCGCCAACCGCCTCCACGACCGCTTCCGGTACGTGCGGACGTCCGCCGGCGGCTGGACGCACGAGCGGCTGCAGCCCTGAACCCGAGCGCGGCCCTGCGACGGCTGCGATACTCGGACAAACTGACCGGGGGGTCTGGGGGATGCGACTCGGCGCTGTCGCGCAGGAGGGCGCGAACGGCTACTACCGCCTGCTGCTGCCGTTGATGGCGATGCGCGAACGCGGCCACGAGGTCGTGCACGTCGTGCAGGAGTACAAGAGAGTGATCGACATACAGCCGCTGATCGGGTGCGACTTCGTGCACATCCACCGGCCGGCGATCCTCTACGACGAAGGCGACGTCGTTACGAGGCTGCTCGATCGCGGCATCGCGGTCGGCTTCGACGAGGACGACAACGTCGTCGACATGCCGCAGGGTCTCGAAGAGCGGACCGATCAGCCGTGGCTGCCGCGTGCGCGCCGCAACTTCGAGCTGCTGCTCGAGCACGTCGGACGCGTCGATCTCGTGACGACGCCGAGCGACCATCTCGCCGACCGCTTCGAGGGGGCGGGGGCGCAGAACGTCCACGTCGTCGACAACTACCTGCCCGGCGCGTTCTCGCGCGTCGCGCCGCAGGGCCACGACGGCTTCGTGATCGGCTGGCACGCCGGCCGCGAGCACCTTGTCGACGTCGACCGGCTCGGACTCGTGGAGACGCTGGAACGCGTGCTGGACGCTCACCCCGACGCGCGTGTCGAGACGATCAACATCGAGCTCGGGATGCAGCATCCGCGCTATCGCTGCGAGGAGGCGGTGCCGATCGAGCAGCTGACCCAGCGCCTGTCCGACTTCGACATCGGCATCGTGCCGCTGGCCGACATCCCCTTCAACCGCGGCCGCTCGAACGTGAAGGCGCGCGAGTACGCGGCGGCGGGCGTGCCGTGGCTCGCCTCGCCGGTCGGCTCCTACGGCCATCTCGGCGCCGCGCAGGGCGGGCGGCTCGTCGGCGACGACAGGTGGTACGAGGCGATCGACGACCTGATCCGCGCGCGGCGCGACCGCCGCAAGCTCGCCAAGGCCGCGAAGGCATGGGCGAAGGACGAGACGATCTGGAACATGGCGCCGGTGTGGGAGCGCCTGTTCCGCGACGCGGTCGCGAGCCGCCGCGCGGTCGCCTGAACCGTCACGCCGCGTCCGGCGGCGTGCGACACTCGCTGCACAGGCCGCCGGTCGCGGGCGGCCCGCATCGAGGGGGAAGCCGTGCGACTCGGGGTCGCCTACATCAACGAGCAGGTCAACGCGTTCTACCGCGCCTATCTGCCGATGCTCGCGCTGCACGAACGCGGCCACGAGGTCGTCGAGGTGCTGCAGGAGCGGGGCACGCCGCTGCCGGTCGAGCGCTTCGCCGGCTGCGAGCTCGTGCACATCCATCGGCTGCTGCTGACCGACGACGACGAGGACTGCGTCGAGCGGCTGCGCGACGCCGGCGTGACGATCTGCTTCGACGACGACGACGACACCGCGGCGGCGCCGCCGGAGCTTGAGCGGTTCGTCGCGCCCGGGTCGCTGCCGCGCGCCAAGCGCGACTTCGAGCGCGTGCTGGCGCGCATCCCCGCGGTCGACCTCGTCACGACGCCGAGCGACGATCTCGCGGACCGCTTCGAGGCTGCCGGCGCGGCGCGCGTCGAGGTGATCGACAACTACCTGCCGGGCGCGTTCAACCGCGTGCGGCCGCAGGGCCACGACGGGCTCGTGATCGGCTGGCACGCGGCGTCCGAGCACGCGCTCGACGTCGACGCGCTCGGGCTGCGCGCGGTGCTGCGCGGGCTGCTCGACGCGCACCCGGAGGTCCAGGTGGTCACGATCGGCGTCGATCTCGCGCTCGACCATCCGCGCTGCCGGCGCGAGGACTTCCTGCCGATCGGCGAGCTGACGCAGCGGCTGGCGGACTTCGACGTCGGGCTCGTGCCGCTCGCCGACACCCCGTTCAACCGCGGCCGCTCGAACGTGAAGGCGCGCGAGTACGCGGCGGCGGGCGTGCCGTGGCTCGCCTCGCCGGTCGGCGCCTACGCGCACCTCGGCGAGCAGGAGGGCGGAGGGTTGGTCGAGGACGGAGAGTGGTTCGAGGCGATCGAGCGCCTGATCCGCGGCCGGCGCGAGCGCGCGAAGCAGGCCAAGCGCGCGAAGCAGTGGGCGCAGCGCGAGACGATCGGCGCGATGGCGCACCTGTGGGAGCGAGCGTTCCATGAGGTCCTCGCGGCCCGTCGCAGCGGGGTCCGCTGATAGCCTTCGGCGCCCGCCGGGCACCGTCGCTTGCGTCCGGCATTCCTCTTCGCACAGCACGCTTCGTTACGAAGGAAGGACCGCACGCATGCCGCTTCGGGTAGGGATCAACGGCTTCGGCCGGATCGGCCGGAACGTCTTCCGCGCCGCCCAGGAGCAGGGCGCGGACATCGAGTGGGTCGCCGTCAACGACCTCACCGACGCCAAGACGCTCGCTCACCTGCTCAAGTACGACTCGATCCTCGGCCCCTACCCGGGCACGGTCGAGCTCTCCGACGGCGGCATCCGCGTCGACGGCAAGGAGCTGAAGGTCCTGGCCGAGCGCGATCCCGGCGCGCTGCCGTGGGGCGACCTCGGCGTCGACGTCGTGATCGAGTCGACCGGCTTCTTCACCACGCGCGACGACGCCGCGAAGCACCTCGCGGGCGGCGCGAAGAAGGTCGTCATCTCGGCGCCGGCGACGGAGCCGGACGCGACGGTGGTCTTGGGCGTCAACTTCGACACCTACGACAAGGCACAGCACGACGTGATCTCGAACGCGTCCTGCACGACGAACTGCCTTGCGCCGGTCGCGAAGGTGCTCAACGACACCGTCGGCATCGACCACGGCCTGATGACGACGATCCACGCCTACACCGCGGACCAGCGTCTCCAGGACATGCCCCACAGCGACCTGCGTCGGGCGCGGGCGGCGGCGCTCAGCCTGATCCCCGCCTCGACCGGCGCGGCGAAGGCGATCGGCCTCGTGATCCCGGAGCTGAACGGCAAGCTCAACGGCTTCGCCGTGCGCGCCCCCGTCCCGACCGGCTCGGTCGTCGACCTGACCGTCGTCGCGAAGCGCGCGACGACGAAGGAGGAGGTCAACGAGGCGCTGCACGCGGCCGCGGCCGAGCGCGGTCCGCTGAAGGGCATCCTCGCCTACACCGAGGACCCGATCGTCTCCGCGGACATCGTCAAGAACCCGCACTCGTCGATCGTCGACGCGCAGCTCACGTCGGTGATGCAGGGCACGATGGTCAAGGTCGTCGCCTGGTACGACAACGAGTGGGGCTACTCGAACCGCGTGGTCGACCTGGTGCAGCAGGTTCTGTGAGGACGCTCGACGACCTCGACGTCGACGGCCGTCGGGTCCTCGTCCGCGTCGACTTCAACGTGCCGTTGAAGGACGGCGCGGTCGCGGACGACACGCGCATCCGCGCAGCGCTCCCGACGCTCAGAGAGCTGCGGGAGCGCGGCGCGGCGCTCATCCTGGTGTCCCATTTGGGACGCCCAAAGGATCGTGAGCCCGAGCTTTCGCTGCGGCCCGTCGGCGAGCGGCTGAGCGAGCTGCTGGGCACGGAGGTCCAGCTCGCTCCGCGGGTCGTCGGCGATGGCGTCACGCAGATGGCGCATGCGCTGAGCCCCGGCGAGGTGCTGCTGCTGGAGAACGTTCGCTACGAGCCGGGCGAGACGAAGAACGACCCCGCGCTGGTGGCCGGCCTCGCCGCGCTCGCGGACGTCTACGTCAACGACGCGTTCGGCGCCGCGCACCGTGCGCATGCCTCGACCGAGGGCGTCGCGCACAAGCTCCCGCACGCTGCCGGCCGCCTGCTGGAGCGCGAGGTCACCACGCTCAACGGGATCCTGGAGGACCCCGCGAAGCCGTTGGTCGCGGTCGTCGGCGGCGCGAAGGTGACCGACAAGATCGCCGTGATCGACCGCTTCCTCCAGGTCGCCGACGCGATCCTGATCGGCGGGGCGATGTGCTTCCCGTTCTTCAAGGCGCAGGGCCACGAGGTCGGCGACTCGCTGTGCGAGGAGGAGGGCGTGGAGCCGGCGAAGCGGGCGCTCGACGCGGCGCGAAGCGGCGGCTGCCGCCTGGAGCTGCCGAGCGATCTCGTCCTCGGCGACAGATTCGGCGCCGACGCGCAGCGGCGTGAGCTGGGCGGGGTCGACGTCCCGGATGGCTGGATGGGGCTCGACGTCGGCGCACGCACGGCCGAGCGCTATGCGGCCGAGATCGCCGGCGCCGGCACGGTCTTCTGGAACGGCCCGATGGGCGCGTTCGAGCTGGAGCCGTTCGCGGCCGGGACGCGGGCGGTCGCGGAGGCCGTCGCGCAGGCGCCCGGCACGACGGTCGTGGGCGGCGGCGACAGCGCTGCGGCCCTGCAGCAGTTCGGGCTGGCGGATCAGGTGACGCACCTCTCGACGGGTGGCGGGGCGTCGCTGGAGCTGCTCGAGGGGAAGCGGCTGCCCGGAGTGGAGGCCTTGTCATGAGCGCGAGTGCGCGCCGTCCGCTGATCGCGGGCAACTGGAAGATGCACAAGACGGTCGCGGAGGCGGAGGCGTTCATCGCCGCGCTGCTGCCGCGCGTCGCGACCGCCGACGCGGTCGACGTGGCGATCTGCCCGCCGTACCTCGCGCTCGGGGCGATGGTCGACTCCACGCGCGGCTCGCGCGTCGAGGTCTACGCGCAGAACGTCCACTACGAGGACGGCGGCGCGTTCACCGGCGAGGTATCCGCGGCGATGCTGAGCGAGCTGGACGTGCACGGCGCGATCGTCGGCCACTCCGAGCGGCGCGAGCTGTTCGGCGAGACCGACCGCGCGCTGCAGCTGAAGGTTCCGAAGCTGCTCGACGCCGGCCTCAAGCCGATCCTCTGCGTCGGCGAGACGGAGAGCGAGCGCGAGGCCGGCGACACCGAGCGCAAGCTGCGCCACCAGATCGGCGAGGACCTGGAGAGAGTGCCGGAGGAGCGGCTTGGCGAGGTCGTGATCGCCTACGAGCCGATCTGGGCGATCGGCACCGGCCTCGTCGCGACGCCCGACCAGGCGCAGGAGGCGTGCGCGTTCGTGCGCGCGCTCGTCGGCTCGCGCTCGCAGGAGGCGGCCGCGCGCGTCCGCATCCTCTACGGCGGCTCCGTCAAGCCCGACAACGCGGCCGAGCTGCTGGCGCTGCCGGACGTCGACGGCGCGCTCGTCGGCGGCGCTTCGCTGGAGGCCGAGTCGTTCGCGGCGATCGTGGCGGCCGCCGGCTGATGCCGCTGCCGCCCGGACCGGACGGGCTGCCGGCGCCGCGCGTCACGCTTGTCGTGCTGGACGGCTGGGGGCTGGCGCCGGACGGCCCGGGCAACGCCGTCTCGCTCGCCAACACGCCGGTGTTCGATGAGCTGTGGCAGGCATATCCGCACACCCAGCTGACGGCGTGCGGGCGCGCCGTCGGTCTGCCCGACGGACAGATGGGCAACTCCGAGGTCGGCCATCTCAACCTCGGCGCGGGCTCGGTCGTGCGGCAGGACCTCACGCGCATCGACGACGCCTGCGCGGACGGCACGCTCGCGCAGAACGACGTGCTGCGCGCGGCATTCGCCGGCGCCGAGCGGGTTCACCTGATCGGGCTCGTCTCCGACGGGGGCGTTCACTCCGGCTGGGACCACCTGGAGGCGCTGATCCGCATGGGCGGGCAGCTGGAGGTCCCCGACCTCGTCGTGCACGCCTTCACCGACGGGCGCGACACGCTGCCGAAGGCGGGGGAGGGCTACCTGACGACGGTCGAGGACTGGCTCGCCGACGCTGCCGGCGACGGCCGTCGCGCGCGCGTCGGCAGCGTGGTCGGCCGCTACTTCGCGATGGATCGCGACAAGCGCTGGGACCGCGTGCAGCAGGCGTACGACCTGCTCGTGCACGGCCGAGGGCAGCATCACGCGGAGAGTGGGGCGGAGGCGATGCGCGCCGCCTACGCGCGCGACGAGACGGACGAGTTCGTGACCGCCACGACGGTCGGCGAGGAGGCGCGCATCCGCCCCGGCGACTCCGTGATCGCGTTCAACTTCCGCCCCGACCGCATGCGCGAGATCACGCAGGCGCTGGCGGACCCGAGCTTCACCGAGGTCGACCGTGGCGGCGCGCCGCCGGTCGCGCGCTACGCGACGATGACCGAGTACCACGAGGGCTGGCCGTACCCGATCGCGTTCCCGCCGGAGCGGCCGAAGGTCACGCTCTCGCACGTGCTCGCCGACCGCGGCGCGACGCAGCTGCACGTCGCCGAGACGGAGAAGTACCCGCACGTCACGTACTTCTTCAACGGCGGCGAGGAGACGCCGTACGCGGGCGAGCGGCGCGAGCTGGTCGCCTCCCCGCGCGACGTGCCGACCTACGATCACAAGCCGGCGATGAGCGCCCCCGAGGCCGCCGCCGCCTTCGTGCGCGCCTGGAACGAGGACACGCCGCGCTTCGGGATCATCAACTTCGCGAACGCCGACATGGTCGGCCACACCGGCGTGATCCCGGCCGCCGTCGAGGCGGTCGAGACGGTCGACCACTGCCTCGGCGAGGTCGTGGAGGCGGTCCACGCCTCCGGCGGCGCGTGCATCATCACCGCCGACCATGGCAACGCCGACCACATGCTCGAGCCGGACGGGTCGCCCAACACGGCGCACTCGCTCAACCCGGTGCCGCTGATCGTGACGGTGCCCGGCTTGCAGCTGCGCGATGGCGGGATCCTCGCCGACGTCGCGCCCATGGTCCTGCAGGCGCTCGGCGAGGCGCAGCCCGCCGAGATGACGGGCCGCTCGCTGATCACCCCGGGCTGAGCTCGACGATCCCGTCCGCGCTCGTCCGCCGCGGGAAGCCTATGGCTTCGAGCACGCGCAGCTGCGCCCAGGCGGAGTCCCCCTCGTTGAGCAAATTGCTGTTTGGCTCCGGCACGAACACCGCGGCGACCCGCTCCCGCCGCAGCGTGACGAGCAGTCGCGTCATCTGCGACTGCGTGACGATCGCGTTCATGAACCCGTACGGCGCGACGTTGCGCAGGCCGAGGTCGCGCGTGACGACGAAGCTCATCGGGACGAGGACGGCCACCGTCTCGCCGCGCCGCGTCCGTTCCCCGATGAAGCGCTTTGCGCTCGCGAGATAGGTCGACGCCTGCGTGCTCCGGGTCAGACGGTCGATCTGCGTGCTTGGCGGCGAGAGCAGGGCGAGTGAGGAGACGGACAGCGCGAAGCCGAACAGCACGAGCAGCTGCGGCGCCGTCGGGCGCCAGGCGCGCGCGGCCAGCGCACGGACGCTCGCGACGGTCAGCATGCTGAGCGCCAAGCTCCACGCCGACAGCACCGCCGTGAGCTTGATCGCGTCGGGCCGGCCGACGAAGTAGCCGCCGGTCAGCAGACCGAACACGCCGCTCCACGCGAGCATGCTTGTGAGCAGCGCGTCGTCGTCGCCCCGGGCGACGCGGACGGCCGCGACGGCGGTCGCCGCGACGAAGGTTGCGTAGACGGCGAGGTGCAGTTCCCACGTCGGCAGCGGCATCGAGAACCATCCGAGCGTGGTGAAGATCTGCGGCCACTCCAACAGCAGTTCGAGGCGGGGCAGCCGGCCGCTGTGCAGCAGCGTCACCAGCGCGACGAGGACGACCGCAGCAAGCAGCCCGCCGGCGAGCTCGAGCACGCGCGAGCGCAGGGCGCGCATGGAGGGAGGGCGGGCGCACAGCAGCGCCGCGACGGTCGCCGCGACCGCGCCGATCCCAAGCTCGAGGCTGTCGATCGCGACGACGCCTCCGACGAGGAAGAGCACCCATGCGTGTCGCGGTCGGTCGCCGTCGATGTGGCGCGCGGTCAGCCACAGGAGCAGATAGGCGCCGCCGTAGCGCATCGGCCATTGGGACGCGAGCATCATCGGACTCGTCCGCAGCCCGGCGTCGACGCCCGCGTCTATCGGCACGCTGATGTCGCTCGTGGCGACGAACGGGACGAACAGCGCACAGGCGAGCAGCGACCGTCGCGTGACGCGCCGGAGGGTGGCATAGACCGCGATGAGCGCGAGTCCGGCGAGCAGCGCCATGAAGGCGGTGTAGACGAGCGCGGTCGTGCCGAAGGCGGCGAGCACCGGTGCGCTCACGTAGGGCAGCAGCTTGGCGTAGATCGGGTGGTAGTCGACCAGCGGGGTGCGGCCGTCGAGCACGGCGACTGCGTCGTTGAGCGTCCAGGGCAGATTGAGCGACACGACGCCGAGGCCGAGGGCGTCCGTCGTCACCGCCTTGAGCACCCATATGGCGACGAACGCGACGGCGATCCCGAGCGCCGCCCAGCGGCGCGGCCGCGTCTCGCGCGTCAGCTCGACGAGGCGGTTCGCGAGCGATCTGCGCCGGTGCAGCACGGCGATCGAGACCGCGACGATCGCCGCGGCGGCGAGGACCTTGTCGAGCCCGAAGAGGGGTGCGACGCGGTCCTGCACGGGTTCTTCCGGCCCCGTGAACGTCGGGTGCTGCTCGAGCAGGGCCACCGCGATGAGCCCGAGCACCAGCGCAAGGCTCGCGAGCGACAGGACTCGGACGGTCCGCGGCGAGAGCGCGATCCGCCGCCGTGCGCCGGCGAGGACAGCGGCCGCGAGCAGGAGCGGCGCGAGCGCAGCGATCAGGAAGCGCCCCTGCTTGGCGGGTTCGGGGTGCCCGGTCGTCTCCCACCAGCCCGGCGGCCACAGCCTGTCGGAGGCGTGGGTGAAGAGCGCGTGGCCGAGCGGTGGCCCGAGGAAGACGATCGCGAGGACGGCGATCAGTGCACTCGGCAGCAGCGCGAGCCACGCGATCTCGGCTGCGTCGAGCGTCGCCGGCCGCGTGGACAGACGTCGGCGCGCCGGTCCCCCATCCGGCTCTGGCATCTGACGACGATACACCAACTTTTGGTTCTAAGCGCGTGGTCGATGGCATCCGGTCCGTCGCCTAGCCTTCGCGCCCTTCTCGTAGCCCCGTCCCGCTCATCGAAAGGAGTCGCGCGCGTGAGCGCAGGCGTCGCTGCCCGCAAGAGATCGCTGCCGCCATGGCCGGCGCGCCGGCCGCTGCGCGCGTGGCAGCAGCGCGCGCTCGACGCACTGGCGACGCACGACGGCGAGGCGTTCCTCGCCTCGGCGACGCCGGCCGCCGGCAAGACGACGTTCGGCCTGCGCGTGGCGTACGAGCTGCTGAGCGCCGGTCGCGCGCAGCGCGTCGCGATCCTCGCCCCGACCGCCCACATCGCGCGCCAATGGGCCGCCGACGCGGCTCGCTACGGGATCGACCTGGAGCCGAACCGGCCGAACGCCGAGGGGCCCGAGCCGCCGGACCGCCACGGCGTCGCCGTCACCTACCAGGCCGTGGCCGCCGGGCCGACGCCGCACCGCAAGGCGTGCGCGGGGCGCCGCACGCTGCTGATCGCCGACGAGCCGCACCACATGGGCGAGGACGCGAGCTGGGGCGTCACGACGATGGACGCGTTCGCGCGCGCGGAGCTGCGGCTGCTGCTGTCCGGCACGCCGTTCCGCTCGGATAACTCGCCGATCCCCTGGGTCGAGTACGACGCTGACGGCTTCTCCTCGGCCGACTACACCTACACGTACACCGACGCGCTCGTCGACGGCGTCTGCCGGCCGATCACGTTCGTGCCCTACGACGGCGACATGGAGTGGATGAGCGACGGCAAGCGCCGCCGCGCGGACTTCTCCGTCGTGCTGCCGCGCGCCGAGGACGCGCGTCGTCTGCGCACCGCGCTCGACGCCTCCGGCGACTGGGTCCGCCGCGTCCTGCGCGACGCCGACGCGCGCCTCGCGCAGCTCCGCGCCGGCGACCACCCGGACGCCGGCGGGCTCGTGGTCGCGATCGACAAGCAGCACGCGGTCGAGCTGGCTGGGCGGCTGGAGGCGATCTCCGGCGAGCCGCCGATGATCGTCACCTCCGATGAGGCCGACGCCTCCCAGCGGATCGCGCGCTTCGCCGCCGGCACGCAACGCTGGATCGTCTCCGTGCTGATGGTCTCCGAGGGCGTCGACATCCCGCGCCTGCGCGTCGGCGTCTATGCGACGACGGCGCGCACGGAGCTGTTCTTCCGCCAGGTCGTCGGCCGCTTCATCCGCCGCTCGCCGAGCCCGCGCAGACAGGTGAGCTTCCTGTTCCTGCCCTCCGACCTGACGCTCAAGACGCTCGCGAACCGCATCGAGGAGGAGCGCAACCACGCGATCGAGCTGAGACCCGTCGTCGAAGACGGCCTGCTCGACGAGCCGCCCGAGCGCGTGCGCAGCGAGCCGGGCGACATGTTCGAGGCGCTCTCCTCCGACGCGCGCCCCGACGAGCTGATCGCGGTGGGGGAGAACCTGTCGCTGTTCGGCGAGCCCGAGCCGAGACCGTCGGCCGCCTTCGTGGCATTCACAGGCGGGGCGGTCGGGCAGGCTGGGGGGGCGACGCCCGCCGAGCTGGCGACGGCGGCCGGCGATCCGGGCTCCTCCTACCAACGCCGCGAGCGGCTGCGCGAGGAGCGCTCGAAGCTCGTCGCGCAGCGTGCGCGCACGACGCGCGAGACGCACCGCGAGATCAACGCGCGCGTCAACCGGGCGGTCGGCGTGCGCTCGGTCGCCGACGCGACGCTCGAGCAGCTGGCGAAGGCGAACGAGCTGCTGCGACGCGAGCTCGATCGCCGAAGCTGATCAAGCTCGTGCCAAGCGCTGCTATCTTCGCCCCCGAGGCCTGAACCATGTCGCTCGCCGCCACCGAGACACACATGGCAGTCGCCACGACGTCCCCCGCCGCCGTCGAAGGGCTGTGCCCGGCGGAGCTGGCGGCTTGGCGCGGGCTGCTGCGCGTCCACGCGAGCGTGCTGAAGGCGCTCGACGCGGAGATGGAGGCGGCCCACGGCTTGCCGTTGACCTCCTACGAGGTCCTGATCCAGCTCGCGGACGCCCCGGAGCGGCGCATGCGCATGTGCGATCTCGCCGATTCGGTGCTGCTGAGCCGCAGCGGCATGAGCCGGCTCGTCGATCGCCTCGAGCGCGACGGGCTGCTCGTGCGCTGCGCCTGCACGCACGACGCGCGCGGCGCGTTCGCCTGCATCACCGACGCCGGGCTGGAGCTGTTGGAGCAGGCCCGCCCCACGCACGTCGGCGGCATCCGCCGGCGCTTCCTCGCGCAGTTCAGCGAGGAGGAGCTGAGGCTCCTCGGTACGTACTGGGACCGCCTCGTCCCGCAGCAGTCCGCCTAACGCCGACCACTGCTGTTTCGCCTGCACGTCGCTGGGTAGCGGCGTGTTGCGCGGTCCGCACGCGGTGATAAAGTTGATGCAAGTCCACTGAGATTTTCGTAGGAGGTATCGCAGATGGCACTCGTACGCTGGGAGCCGGTGCGCGAGCTCAACACGATCCAGGGTGAGATCAACCGGCTCTTCAACTCCTTCTTCGACACGCCGGTGAGCGCCGGCGAGGGCGCCGGCCGCCGCTGGCTTCCGGCGATGGACCTCGTCGAGGCCGACGACCACTACGTCCTGCGCGCCGATCTGCCCGGTTTGTCCGAGGGCGACGTGCAGATCGAGGTCGAGGACAACGTCCTGACCGTCTCCGGCGAGCGCAAGGCCGAGCACGAGCAGCGCGGCGAGGGCTACCACCGCCTCGAGCGCTCCTACGGCTCCTTCTCCCGCTCGCTGACGCTGCCCGAGGGCGTCGACGCGGAGGCGGTGCAGGCGACGTTCGACCGCGGCGTCCTGGAGGTCCGCATCCCGAAGCCCGAGAGGCGTGAGCCGCGCCGCATCCCGATCAGCGCCTGACGCGCGCCTCGGCGCGCCTGGCGGCGTCCTCGGTCGCTCGCCTGCGTGAGCAGGCCACGCTCCCTGCGTCCTTGCCAGCCGCGCCGATCCGCACGTCAGGAGGCGGATGACCCCGCTAGGGTCCCGCGCCGTGGCCGACCTGCTCGACGTCCATCACCGCGACCCGGGTTCACGCGCGCGGACCGGGGTCCTGCGCCTGGCGCGCGGCGAGGTGCGCACGCCGGCGTTCGTGCCGCTCGCGACGAAGGGCACCGTGAAGGGCATCGAGCCGCGCGAGGTCGCGGCGCTCGGCTACGACATGGTGCTCGGCAACACGTTCCATCTGTTCCTGGCACCGGGTCACGAGCTGGTCGCCGAGCAGGGCGGGCTGCACGAGTTCATGCGCTGGAGCGGCCCGATCATCACCGACTCCGGCGGCTTCCAGGTCTTCTCGATGGGCCACGGCACGGTCGCCGACGAGATCAAGGGCCGAGCGCCCGCCGGCGCCGATCGCGCCGGCGCGATCCTCTCGATCGAGGAGCAGGGCGTGCGCTTCCGCTCCTACGTCGACGGGGGCGAGCGCTTCATGGCGCCGGAGACCTCGATGGAGGTGCAGGCGGCGCTCGGCTCCGACATCGCGCTCGCGTTCGACGAGTGCACGCCGTTCCACGTCGACCGCGACTACACCGCCCGCTCGACCGAGCGCACGCACCGCTGGCTTGACCGCTGCCTCGCCTGGCAGGAGGCGCACGGCCGCGAGGACCAGGCCTTCTACGCGATCTCGCAGGGTGGCGTCTACGAGGACCTGCGGCGCGAATCGACGGCGTACGCGGGCGGCAGCGGCGCGCCTGGCGTCGCGATCGGCGGCTCGCTCGGCGCCGACAAGCCGCAGATGTACGAGGTCGTCGACTGGGCGATCGACGAGCTGGAGCGGGTCGCGCCAGAGAAGCCGCGCCACCTGCTGGGGATCGGCGAGATCGACGACCTCGTGCGCGGCGTCGAGCTGGGGATCGACACGTTCGACTGCGCGATGCCGACGCGGCTCGGCCGCCACGGGATGGCGCTCGTGCCGGACCCGGACAGACGCTGGCGCGTCGACCTCACGAAGGGCCGCTTCAAGCACGCGCGCGAGCCGATCTTGGACGACTGCCCATGCCCGGCGTGCGCCGGCGGCTACTCGCGCGCCTACCTGCACTACCTCTTCGGCGCGCGCGAGCTGACGGCGCTGCGGCTCGTCACGCTCCACAACCTCGCCTACATCGCGCGGCTGATGGCCGACCTGCGCGCGGCGGTCGCGAGCGGGACGCTGCGCGAGGCGGCGGCCGCGGTGCGCGGCGGGGCGGCGCCGGGCGGCGTCGCGTAGCGCGGGCGGCGAGCCGCCTATTTCGTGTTGTCGTCGACGAGGCTCTGCAGCTGCTGCACGGCCTGCTGCGCGTCGTTCGCGACGACTCTGCGCGTGTGCACCGACCCGCCGCTGCTGCCGAGCGCCACGACCGCGATCACGACGACCGCGGCGATCAGCGCGAGCATCGCGAGGACGGCGGTGAGCCGGCGCCGCGCGACGTCGCGGGGCGCCGTCGAGGCCGCGGCCGGCGCCGCGCGCCGGGGAGCGACAGGCGGCGGCGGAGCCGGGGGCCGCGCCGGCACCGTCTGCGGTCTGCGCGACGACAGCGCGCGCGTCTCGGCGGTGGCCGCCGCCGCGGGCGCGATCACCCGCGTCGCCTCGGTCGCGCGCGTCGGCACGCCGGCCGGCGCGATCCCGTGCGCGCCGTCGCGGATCGCCTGCTCCATCGCGGCGGCGCTCTCGTAGCGGCCCTCGGGTTCGAGCGCCAGCGCGATCGCGACCGCCTGCCCGAGGGCAGGCGGCACCTCGGGGTTGAGCTGGTCGAGCGGCGCCGGCAGCTCACGCTGCTGCTTGAGCGCCAGCTCCGACAGCGACGTCGCTTCGTAGGGGAGGCGCCCGGACAGCAGCTGGTAGGCGACGACGCCGAGCGAGTAGAGGTCCGAGCGGGGCCCGGACGCCTCGCCGCGCGCCTGCTCGGGCGCGAGGTAGGCGGCGGTTCCCAGCACGGAGCCGACCTGGGTGATCGAGGACTGCTCGGTCGCCTTCGCGATCCCGAAGTCGGCCAGCTTCACGACGCCCTCGGGCGTCACGAGCAGGTTGCCCGGCTTGACGTCGCGGTGGACCACGCCGTTGCGGTGCGCGTAGTCGAGCCCGCGGCACGCCTGGGCGACGATCTCGACCGCCTCCTCGACGTCGAGATGGCCGTGCTCGCGCAGCAGCTCGGCGCACGATCTGCCCGGGACGTGCTCCATCACGATGAAGTGCTGGTGGGCGGCCTCGTCGAAGCCGAAGTCGAACACCTGCACGACGTTCGGGTGCACGAGTCGCGCCGCCGCCAGCGCCTCGCGGCGGAAGCGCGAGACGAACGACGGGTCGTCGGCAAGGTGCTCGGCCAGCAGCTTGACGGCGACGTGGCGCTCCAGCCGGCGGTCGAGCGCGAGCTGGACGGTCGACATGCCACCGATCCCGAGGCGGCGGCCGAGCTCGTAGCGGCCGGCGATCACGGTCTCACTCATCGCCGTTCCCCTGCGACCACTCCTTGAGCGCCTTCTTGACCTGTCCGGGGGCGGCGCCGCCCGGATTGCCCGGCACGCCGCCGCTGTTGCCGGGCGGTCTCGTGCCGCCACCGCCGGTGTCGGGCGGAGGCGTCGGGGTCGTGGTGGTGGGCGTCGTGGTCGTCGGCGTCGTGGGCGTCGTCGGCGCGGTCGTGGTGGTCGTCGTGGTGGTGGTCGTAGTCGTCGTCGGCGTCGTTGTCGTCGTGACCGTGGGGGTGGTGGTCGTCGTCACGGCGCTGGTGCACGTGCGCGGAACGAGCGACTGGAGCTGCGCGGCGCCGTCCTGCAGGTCCGCGACGAGTCGACGGTCGACTTGGCCGGGCGGCAGCGCGTTCACGCGGTCGGCGAAGCTCTGCGCCGCCACGGCCGCCTTCCCGGAGTTGCCGGCGGCGCACGACGACTGCACCGCCGCCAGCGCGTCCTGCAGGCTGCCCGCCTGCCCGCCGGACAGCAGCCCGCTGCGGTCGCCGCAGGCGACCAGCAGCGCAGCGGCGACCCCGAGCACGGCGAGGGGGAGGACCTTCAGGACGAACCGCATCGAGCGAGACAGGCTACTGACCGTGGCTCAGCCGCTCGGCGAGCGAGTCGGGCAGGCGCGCGGCGCGGATCGCCGCCGCGGCGCCCGCGACGTCGTACTCGGCGCGGTGGAACGCGGCCGTCCACGCGTCGGTGTCGAGCAGCAGCCAGGCGGCGCGGGGATCGCCGTCGCGCGGCTGGCCGACGCTGCCGGGGTTGAGCAGCCAGGCGCCGTGCGCGAGGTCGAGCTGCGTGCCTGCCCTGCACGTCCCGCCCGAGGCGATCTCGCCGTCGGCCCGCGAGTACTGGAGCGCCATGTGCGAGTGGCCGATGCAGGCGACGCGGTGCTCCAGCCGGTCCAGGCACAGCTCCGCTTGCAGCGGCGAGAGCACGTACTCCCACACCGGATCGCGCGGGGAGGCGTGGAACAGCCCGTAGCCGTGGCCCTCGCCCTGGGAGCTGAGCGCGAGCAGGAATTCGCGCGTGTCGTCGCTGATCGTGTCGCGCGTCCAC
>JBQCIQ010000222.1:0-2633 GCA_051953595.1 Conexibacter sp.
CCGCCGCGCGCTGGGCCCGGGGGGCGCGCCCCCCCGCGCGCCCCCCGCCACCCGCGCCCCCCCCCGCCCCGCGGGGGCGCGGGGCGCGGCCGGGGGGGGGCCCCCCCCCCCCACGGCCGTCAACGCGGCGCCGCTGGCGCCGGCGAGCGCGTGCGCGAGCGCCAGTGCCGCGTCCGCCTCGGGCGAGCGGTCGACGCCGACGACGATGCGCCGCGGCGCGAAGCCCTCGGGCGCGGCGGCGGCGAGACCGCGCGCGGCGAGCGCGACCGCGCAGCCGGCGCCGTGCAGCGCCTGGCGGCCGGTGCGGCCGGCGCCGGCGCGGCCGTCGGGGACGCGGCGCGAGGAGCCGAGCACGAGCAGGTCGGCGCGCGCGTCGGCGATCGCATGGCAGAGCGCCCGGCCCGGCGATACGTCCGCCTCGAGCAGCACGACGTCGGCGTCCGCCCCCGCGGCGAGCGCGCGCGCCAGCACGACGGCGTCACGCCCGCTCGGCGTTCCGTCGACCCCCACCAGGACCCTGCTCAGCATGGATCGGAATCTATGCGCACCGCAACCCCCCGCGCCATCCGTGGTTCGCCGCGAAGCGCGCACGGCGAACAGCGGATCGCTTGCGCCGGATTGCCGTACGGTGTAGCACCCTCAGTCGGTTGATCGGTGTCGAGCGCGACGTTACGCTGGCTGGAAACGCCGACGTTTCGGGGAGCGCACGGAGAGTGGGCACGAACGACGTGGCGTCGGGGGTGGTGGCATGCCGCTGCTGACGCTCGAGCACATCTCGAAGACGTATCGACGCGGCCGCCGCGAGCTGCAGGCGCTCGACGACGTCTCGCTCGAGGTGAGCCCCGGCGAGATCGTCGGCGTGTGGGGACCCCGCTTCTCCGGCCGCACGACGCTGCTGCGGATCGCCGCCGGCCTGGAGACGTCCGACAGCGGCCGCGTGCGACTCGACGGCGTCGACGTCGCCGAGCATCCGGAGGGGACGCTGCGCCGCCGCATCGCCTACTGCCACGCGAGCTTCGCGCCGGCGCACGCGGAGCTGGTCGTCGAGCACGTCGCCGTGCCGCTGCTGGCGGTCGGCACGCGCATCGACCGCGCCTGCACGCGCGCGCAGGCGATGCTGGACCGCGTCGGCGCCGGCGCCTGCGCGGAGATGCGCCCGCACGAGCTGGCGCAGGGCGAGCTGGTGCGGGTCGTGCTCGCACGCGCGCTCCTGCAGCAGCCGCAGCTGCTGCTGATCGACGAGCCGACGAGCGGCGTCGACCTGCTCGAACGCGACGACCTGCTGACGACGCTGCGCGTGATCGCGAAGGACGAGCACGTCGCGGTCCTGCTGACGGGCTCCGAGCCCCGCGCAATCGCCGGCGCCGATCGCACGCTCGCGCTCGCCGACGGCGTGCTGCACGGCGACACGGCCGCGCATGCCGCCGAGGTCGTGCCGTTCAAGCGGCCGCGCGCGGAGCCCTCGGGGTGACCGGCATGCGATCGCGTCGCACGCTGCCGTGAGGCTCGGCGCGCTCCTGTACCTGTACGGGCGACGCGTCCGTACGCACCCGATCCAGGAGCTGCTCGCGGGGATGGGAATCGCGATCGGTGTCGCGCTCGTGCTCGCCGTCGTCGTCGCGAACGAGAGCTTCGGCGGCTCCGTCTCGCAGCTGATGCGCGGCCTCGGCGGCGACGCGAAGCTGCAGCTCGTCGCGCGCGACCCGCACGGCCTCGACGGCCGGCTCGCAGGCGCCGTCCGCGCCCTGCCCGACGTCGCGCACGCCGCGCCGCTGTTCGAGCAGCGCGCCCGACTGCGTACCGCGCACGGCCAGGCGAGCGTGCTGCTGCTCGGGATCGACCCGTCGCTCACGACGCTCGACGGGGCGCTGACGCACGGCGTCTCCCCGGCGACGGACGTCGCGTTCCGCGACGGGCTGCTGCTGCCGAGCGGCGCCGCGGCCGCGCTCGGCGTGCAGCGCTGGCCGCTGAGCGCGCTGGTCGAGCGCACCTCTCGTCGCAGCGTGCAGGTGCGGCTGCATGGTCGGCTGGCGCGCGCGCCCGTCGCGGCGGTGCTCGGTCCAGAGCTGATCGGGTCGCTGTCACAGTCGGCGGTCGCGCACCCCCGGCGCAGGCAAGCGCCCACGCACACGGGAGCGCCCCGGCGCGTCGACCCCCACCAAAACGCGGCCCCCCCCCCCCCCCGGCTCGGTCAGGCGCAGACGCTCGCGGGAGCGCCCGGGCGCGTCGACCGCATCCTCGTCGCGCCGCGCCCGGGCCGGTCGGCCGCGGCGCGGCAGGAGCTGCGCGCGCTCGCGCGCGGCCGCGCGGCGGTCCTGCCGATCGACGCCGACGCGCGCGTGCTCGCGCAGGCGACCGGTCCCGCCGACGAGTCGGCCGGCCTGTTCGCCGCGATCAGCGCGATCGTCGGCCTGCTGCTGGCATTCACCGCGATGCTGCTGACGGTGCCCGAGCGCCGCCGCAGCATCGCGGACCTGCGGCTGCAGGGCTTCGCCCCGCGCCAGGTCGCGCTCGTGCTCGGCTTCCAGTCGCTCGTGCTCGGCGTCGCGGCGTCGGCAGTTGGCGTGGCGCTCGGCGAGCTGCTGGCACGCACCCGGTTCGACGCCGCGCCGACTGTGCTGACCTTCGCCTTC
>JBQCIQ010000223.1:0-11995 GCA_051953595.1 Conexibacter sp.
GAGGGCGTGTTCGTCGGTTCGGGGATCTTCAAGAGCGAGGATCCCGAGCGGCGCGCGAAGGCGATCGTCGAGGCCACGACGCACTATGCCGATCCCGAGCGGGTCGCGGCCGCCTCGACCGGGCTGGGCACCGCGATGGTCTCGCTGGAGTCCTCCAAGCTCGAGACCGAGCAGCTGCTCGCCCAACGCGGCTGGTAACGAGGCCAACGGCGTGCACGCGCCGGTCGTCGGCATCCTCGCCCTGCAGGGCGACTTTGCGGCGCACGCCCGCACGCTGCGCGAGCTGGGCGCCGAGCCGCGCGAGGTGCGCGTTCCGGCCGATCTCGACGGCCTCGACGGCCTGATCATCCCGGGCGGCGAGTCGACGACGATGACGCTCGGGATCGAGCGCGAGGGGCTGGCCGAGCCGCTGCGCGAGCTGGCGGCGGCCGGCACGCCGCTGTTCGGCACCTGCGCCGGGCTGATCATGCTCGACCGCGTCCACCTCGGACTGATGGACCTCCGCGCCGAGCGCAACGCGTTCGGCCGCCAGGTGCGCTCGTTCGAGGCCGACCTTGCGATTGACGGGATCGACGGTCCGCCCGTGCGCGCCATCTTCATTCGCGCGCCGTGGGTCGCGGAGCATGGGGAGGACGTCGAGGTCCTTGCTGCCGTCGACGGCCACCCGGTGGCCGTGCGTCAGGGCGATCGGCTCGCGATCTCGTTCCACCCCGAGCTGAGCGGCGAGCCGCGCCTGCACGCGTACTTCTTGACGCTCGTGCGCGAGCGGGCAGCTGCTCGCGGCTAGACTCGCTGGCGCTCGTGCTCGCGCGCGTAGCGGCGGAAGGCCCGCTCGAACGCGTCCCAATCGGTCGGCGGCGGCTTCGGTCTGCGGCCCCCGCCACCGCCGCCTCCGTCATCGCCGTCGTCGTCGCTCGGCGGGGCATCCCCGCGGCTCAGCCAGCCGGCCGCGCACACGAGCTCGCCGGCGGCGGCGAGCAGCAGCGCTCCGGGCACGAGCGCACCCGCGGCAAGCGCGGCGGCGGCCGCCAGGTAGCCGGCCATCCCGGTCGACAGCAGCGCGCCGCGGAAGCCGCCCCCGACGCGCCGCCGGGGCGGCGGGCCGAGGAATGCGAATCCGACCGAGAGGACCAGCAGCGATGCGAGCGCGAGCTTCGTGGCGAGCGCCATGCCGACGATGTACCCGGATCGCCGGGTGCAAGCAACCGGGTGGTCTACGGAGCGGGTTGCGGCCGATCGGCAGCGGGGCGGGGGACGCCGAGCAGCATGAAGGTGTAGTGCAGCAGCTCGTCGGTCAGGTCCGGGAGGTGCGCCGCCCGGCCGCGCACGAGCTGTGAGTAGACGAGCTCGTGGATGCCGCCCACGATCGCCTGTCCCACGAGCGTGGGCGGCCTCGCGGCCGGCTCCGTCCGCTCGCGCGTGAACTCGATGAAGCGCGCGAAGCGGCGCAGCGCCGCCTCGCGCCGGAGGAGCGCACGCGGTCCGGCGGCGAGCACGTCGACGACGCCGAGGTGCGCGAAGTCCGGCTCGGTCGCGAGCGTACGCAGCAGCGCCCGATAGGCGAGCGCGATCCCATCCTCCCAGCTCGCGCCGGCGTGGTAGGCGGCGACCAGTCGCTCGGTGCAGAGCATTGTGATCGCGTCGTAGGCCGCGAGGAAGCAGTCCTCCTTGTCGGCGAACTGCTCGTAGAACGTGCGCCGTGAGACGCCGGCCGCCTTCAGCACCTCGGCGACCGGCGTGGCCGCGTAGCCGCGCCGCGCGACGGTCACCGCCATCCCGTGGAGGAGCCGGTCGCGCTGCGTCTCGCGGGCGAGCGCAGGCGGCAGCGACGGGCTCCCGTCGACCGCGGACGTCGTTCCCTTCAGCTCCATGATGTCGCGCTTCCGACCCCGCCTCGAAGACGCACGCGTTTACGGTAGTTCATCTGCGGGTTCAGCGGCGACCGCTGTGTGCTGAACGCGCAAGACTTGTTGAGCAATAGCACTGCGCTGAGCAGAGAGAAGCCCGCTGCGCCTAGGTATCCACCGCGAAGTGGAGAGGACAGAACCAGGTGGACACCCCAGCAGTAGTCATGGTAGTTTCCCATTGAGAGCTGGTGGCGTCGCGGGTCCTCGCATGGGGCATCAGATGAGGGCCACGGCGCCGAGTTCGGGACCGTCCCGACAACGGCTCGCGAGGAGCCAAGAGAGGGGACCAGTGGTGGCTCGATCCGACGTGTCGGGAATTCGACGGCGGCGACAGTGGTCGCCGGACGCGCGAGCGCTCGGCGTCGTCGGCGACCGCTGGATCCTCTTGATCGCCCGCGAGCTGGCGTTCGGCGCCTTGCGCCTGTCCGAGCTGCAGCGCGCCTTCCCCGGCATGTCGACCGGTGCGCTCGAGCAGCGGCTCAACCGCATGACCTCTGAAGGGCTCGTCGAGCGCCACCGCTACGCCGAGGTGCCGCCGCGCGTCGAATTCGAGCTCACCGACGCTGGCCGCGACATGCTCGCGATCCTCGCGCCGATGGTGCAGTGGGCGCTGCGGTGGGCGTGGTCGGCTCCCGAGCCGGACGAGTGGGTCGACGTGACCGCGATGTTCCGCCTTGCCGGCTGCGTCGTCGCGCCGCCGTCGGACGCGAACGCCGAGGTCGAGCTGATCGTCGAGGACGAGCAGGGCGTCGCACTCGACCTCTACACGCTGCGGATGGCCGGCGGAGCGGCCACCGTCGTGCACCGGCCAGCCGAGCACGCGGACACCGTCATCAAGGGCACGTCGAGCGCGTGGGCGCAGGCGCTCGGACCGGCGCACGGCGTCGATGGGCTGCGGATCGGCGGCAACCGCCGCGCGGCCGAGATCTTCCTCGCCGGCTTTCGTCCCGGGAACGGGGGATCGGGCTAAGCACGCCGGCTTCGCTTGGGGGACGGGTGCGGGGGTTGGGGGACCCCCGCACCACGCTTGCGGGACAAGGCGCGGAGGCTTGGGGGAGCCTCCGCGCCAGCTCCGTAGACTCGGGGGATGCGGATCGCCGTCGCAGCGGACGAGCTGACCGGGGTCGCCGAGCTCGTGCCGGAGGCGCTGCGGGCGCGGGGCCACGAGCCGGTCATGCACGGCGCGCTGGCGCCCGGAGAGCGCAGCGACTGGGCGTGGGCGAGCGAGCAGGCTGCGCGCGACGTCGTCGACGGACGCGTGCAGCAGGCGATCGTCTGCTGCTGGACCGGCACCGGCGCGTCGATCGCCGCCAACAAGGTGCGCGGGATCCGCGCGGCGCTGTGCGGCGATGCCGAGACGGCCGCCGGGGCGCGCCGCTGGAACGACGCGAACGTGCTCGCGCTCAGCCTGCGCATGACCTCGGCCGCGCAGCTGGAGGAGATCCTTGACGCGTGGTTCGCCGCCGCGCCGAGCGACGAGGCCGACGACGTCGCCAACGTCGCGCACGTGGCCGACATCGAGCAGGGCTAGACTCGGCGCCGTGAGCGGCGCTGCGCGCGACTGTCCCTACGGCCTCTGCGACGGCGGCGGCATGGTCGTCGACTTCGACGCCAACACCAGCTACCGCTGCCGCTGCTGGCCCGAGCAGGTCGCGCGCAAGCGCGCGAGACGGCTCTCCAACGCGATCCCGAAGCGCTTCCAGAACCTCGGCTTCGAGCGCGAGCCGATCCCGTCGATCGAGCGCGCCCGTCCGGAGGTGGTGCGCGCCGTGCGCCGTTACTGCGATCGCATCGACGCGATGCTCGAGGCCGGTGAGGGGATGTGGTTCCTGGGCAGTCCCGGCACCGGCAAGAGCCACCTCGCGTACCTGATCTCGCAGACCGCGCTCGCGGCGGGGCGCTCGGTGGCGATCTACACCGGGCCGCGGCTGCTCGACGAGATCCGCCGCACCTACGGCGAGGAGAGCTCCGGCGCGACGCTCGACCTGATCGATCGACTCACCAACGTCGAGCTGCTGCACGTCGAGGACCTGGCCGTCGCGCGACCGACCGACTGGGTGCTCGAGCAGCTTTACAACATCATCAACGGCCGCTACGAGAACCGGCGCTCGATCGTCTTCACGTGCGATCTCACCGGCGACCGCCCCGACGCCAACCCGGCTGACCCGAGTCCGCTGGCGGACCACATCACGCAGCGGAACTTCTCCCGGCTCGTGGAGATGTGCGGCGATCCGCTCGTGCTGGCGGGCGACGACAACCGGCGCGTGCAGGTACGCCGCCCGGCGTACGACGAAGTCGCCTAGTCTGATCGGGTGACCGACGCCCAGGACCTCCGTCCCGACGCCGACGACGAGCCGCTGCAGATCCCGACGCCGCGGACGCCTGACGAGGAGCTGCTCGACAGCCCCGCGCTGACGGCGACCGACCCGATGCGCATCCGGCGCATGCGGCGCGAGCTGGAGATGGGCTTCGCGGCGCTCGCCGACGTGCATCACGGCGTGACGATCTTCGGTTCGGCCCGCACGCACCCGGATGACCCGGACTACCACCACGCCGTAGACGTCGCGAGGCGCCTCGGGCTCGCCGGCTACGCGGTCATAACCGGCGGCGGCAGCGGCATCATGGCGGCCGCCAACCAGGGCGCGCGCGAGGTCGGCGCGCTGTCGATCGGGCTCGCGATCGACCTGCCGTTCGAGGAGCCGGAGAACCCCTACATCGATCGGCCGCTGCGCTTCCACTACTTCTTCACGCGCAAGGTGATGTTCGTGCGCTACGCGTCGGCGTTCGTCGTCTTCCCCGGCGGCTTCGGGACGCTCGACGAGCTGTTCGAGGCGCTGACGCTGATCCAGACGCGCAAGATCCGCGGCTTCCCGCTCGTGCTCGTCGGCAGGAGCTACTGGACGCCGCTCGTCGAATGGCTGCGCAGCCACGTGCTCGGCGAGAGAAAGATCTCCGCCGTCGACCTCGACCTGCTCGCGGTCGTCGACGACGCCGAGGAGGTCGTGCGGATCGTGACCGAAGCGACCGAGCGCCGCAGCGCGCGACGGCCGGCCGGCTGAGCGGGACCGCCGAGCGCTACCGGCGCGCTTCGATCGCCGTCACGCCGCCGAGCACGCTGCCGAGCCAGCCGCCGGCCGTCGGCAGGTCGAGCAGGTGGTCGATGCGGTCGACCTGCAGGCCGAGGGCGCGCAGCCGCTCCGTCAGCGTCTGCGGCGGGATCAGGACGCGGTGCTGCGGGGCTCCGGGCGCAAGCAGCCGCTCCCCGAGCGCGCGCGCCTGCATGCGTGCGGGACTCGGCTGGGCGATTGCCAGCATCCCACCCGGCTTGAGCAGCGCGGCCGCGTGCTCGAGCGCCACGCCGGGTGCGCGCAGCCGCCCGAGCGACTGCCAGAAGACGATCGCCGCGTAGCGGCCGCCCAGTTCGGTGATCTCCGCGTGCTGGAGACCGGCACGGGCGGCAGCGCCCGGGCGGCCGGAGACGATGCCGGTCGTCAGGCGCCCCGTCGCCCGCAGCGCGTCGAGCAGCATGCGGTCGCCGCTGCTGACGTCGAGCACCGGACCGGGTGGCGCGACGCGCGCGATCCGCGCGGCGAGCCGGCGCCGCACACGGCGGCGGGTCGCCTCGCCGAGCGTGCAGATGCGGTGCGCTCCGGGCATCTGCGCGACGGGCAGCGGAGCGCGCGGCTGCTCGCGCTCGGCGGACCAGTCGAGCGCGGTCGTCGCGCCGCAGTGCCCGCAGCGCAGCTGGCCGAACGCACGCAGCGGGCCGTGCGCGAGCGGCTGCTCGCACCAGCCGCACGTCAGCGCGGTGCGCGTCGCGCCTGGGGGATCCGCGATCACGGCGACGGACGGTACCCGTCAGATATGTCAAGCGCGCCACTTCGCGCGCCGGTCGTCCCGCCCGCTCACGCTCCAGCGGGGAGGACCGCCGCGAAGCGCGCGACGCCGTTCTCGTCGTGCTCGACGACGCTGCCGTCGGCGGCCAGCAGGTCGAGGTGCCCAAGCACCTCGGACAGCGTCAGGAAGGCCTGCGTCACGGCGACGTTGCCCCACATCCGCTGTGCCAGCTCGTGCGCCGTCAGCGGTCCCTCCGCGAGCAGCGCGTGGATCTTGCGCTTGCGCCGCTCGGTCAGGCCGAAGCGCTCGTCGATCAGCGCGCGGTGGTCGGTCACCGGCTCGCCGTGGCCCGACAGCACGACGCGCGCCCGCATGCTCCGTGTGGCCGTGAGCGAGGCGATGTACGTGCGCAGCGCCTGCGGGCGCACGGCCGGGTCGGCGTCGCCGTCGAGCGGACGCGCCACGAGCGGATTCGAGGAGATGTGCTTGATCAGGTGGTCGCCGCCGAGCATGACGCCGCTCGCCTCGTCCCAGAAGACGGTGTCGGAGGGGCTGTGGCCGGGGCGGTGGTGCACGGTGAACGTGCGGTCGCGCAGCGACAGCTCGCCGCCGTCGTCCAACGGTCGCGTGACGGCCGCGCCGCTGCCCCAGCCGCGGAAGGCGGAGGAGACCGAGCGCAGCGCCTGCGTCATCTCGGGCGGGATCCCGTGGCGCAGCATCAGCGCGACGGCGAACTCGTCGTCGAGCTCGGCGGCGCGGCGGTAGTTGCCGAGGTAACCAGTCAGCAGGTCGAGCGCCGCCACCTCGGCCCCGGAGCGCCGCGCCAGCACCTCCAGCAGGCCGATGTGGTCGATGTGCTGATGCGTGACGACGATCAGCTCCAGGTCCTCGACGCGGCGCCCGTGCTCGGCGAGCGCGCGCTCCAGCTCGTCGAGCGCCTTGCCCGAGTTCGGCCCGGTGTCGACCAGCGTCAGCGGGTCGTCCTCGAGCAGGTAGCAGTTGACGCGCCCGACGAGGAACGGCGTCGGGATCGGCATGCAGTGGATCCCCAACCGCGCTGCCTCCGCGAGCACCTGCTGGGGGTCGAGGACGGTCACGTCAGCTGCGGATCAGCGCGAGGACTTCGTCGCGCCGCCGCTCCATGTCGTCGTGCGAGACGAGCGACTCGAGGCACAGCCGCAGCAGCGGCTCGGTGTTGGAGGGGCGCACGTTGAAGTGCCAGTCCGGGTAGTCGACCGAGACGCCGTCGAGATGCGTGATCTCGGCATCGGGGAAGCGCGCTTCGATCTCCGCCATCTTCGCCTGCTGATCGGCGACCTCCGAATTGATCTCGCCGGAGATGAAGTACTTCGAGCGCAGGTCCGCGACCAGCTCGCTGAGCTTCGCGCCGCGCTGCGAGAGCAGCTCGAGGATCAGCAGCGCCGGCAGCGTGCCGGAGTCCGCGTTGTAGAACTCGCGAAAGTAGTAATGGCCGGAGACCTCGCCGCCGAACGCGGCGCCCGTCTCGCGCATGCGCCGCTTGAAGAAGGCGTGGCCGACGCGGTTCGTCAGCGCCGTCCCGCCGGCCGCCTCGACGACGTCGCGCACCGCGCGGCTCGCGCGCACGTCGTAGAGGATGGTCTCGCCCCGCCCGGGATCCGATTTCGCGAGGAGCGCCTGCGCGAGCAGCGCGGTGAGGAAGTCGCCGTCGACGAACGCGCCCGTGTCGTCGATGAAGAAGCAGCGGTCGGCGTCGCCGTCCCACGCGATCCCGAGGTCCGCTCCCTCGCTGACGACCTTCTCCATGATGAACGCGCGGTTCTCCGGCAGCAGCGGGTTGGGCTCGTGGTCGGGGAAGTTGCCGTCCGGCGTCCAGTAGGCGGTGACGAGGTCGAGCCCGAGCCGTTCCAGCAGCGGGCCGACCATCGGTCCGGCCATGCCGTTGCCGCCGTCGACGACGACCTTCAGGGGCTTGATCGCGCTCGTGTCGACGAGCTTCAGCGCCGCCTCTTGGAAGGGCGCGTAGAGGTCGACCTGCTCGACCGAGCCGGAGCCCGCGGCGGGGGACGGCGGGATCCCGTCCTCGATCAGCTCGCGGATGTCCTGGATCCCCTCGTCGCCCGACAGTGCGAGCGCGCCCTCGCGCACGAGCTTCGCGCCCGTGTACGCCTTCGGGTTGTGCGAGGCGGTGCACATCAGGCCGCCGTCCAGCTCGCGCGAGCCGACGAGCCAGTAGAGCATCTCGGTGCCGACCATCCCGGCGTCGAGCACGTGCACGCCCTCGGCGACGAGCCCGTCGACGTAACGGGCTGACAGCTCCGGCGCGGTCAGGCGCATGTCGCGCCCGACGCCGACGCGCAGCTCGCCGATCGGCTTGCCCGAGAGCCGCGCGAGCACGTGCGCGAACGCGCGACCGATCAGCTCGGCGACGTCGCCGTCGATGTCCTGACCCGCGATGCCGCGGATGTCGTACGCCTTGAAGATGCCGGGGGAGATGTGGGGCATTGGACGGCGGATCCTACGTAACATCGCCCGCTCATGACCCCCGCCGAGACCCCGGTCGTGATCCTCTGCGGCGGCCGCGGCACGCGACTGCAGGAGCACACGCCGACGATCCCGAAGCCGCTGGTGGAGATCGGCGGGCGGCCGATCGCCGGCCACGTGATCGACATCTACGCCGCCCAGGGGTTCCGCGACTTCATCCTCTGCACCGGCTTCAAGGGCGCGCAGATCGAACGCTGGGCCGCCGGCGAGAGCTGGCCGCGCGACGTGGTCGTGCGCTGCCTCGACACGGGCGTCGACACGCCGACCGGGGGGCGCGTGCTGGCCGCGACGCGCGCGCTGGGGGAACGGCGCTTCTGCGCGACGTACGCCGACGGCGTCGCCGACGTGGACCTGCACGCGCTGCTGGCCGCCCACCGCGCGCACGGCGGCCTCGCGACCGTCACGGTCGTGCGGCCCGAGCTGCAGTTCGGCGTCGCCGAGATCGACGACCACGGCCGCGTCGCCGGCTTCCGCGAGAAGCCGCGCGCGGAGCAGTGGGTCAACGGCGGCTTCTTCGTCTTCGAGCCGGGCGTGCGCGACTGCCTCGCAGACGACAGCGTGCTGGAGCGCGAACCGCTGGAGCGACTGGCCGCGGGCGGGCAGCTGCACGCGTTCCGCCACGAGGGCTTCTGGGACTGCATGGACACGTACAAGGACGCGGTCCTGCTGAACGACCTGTGGGAGCAGGGCCTCGCGCCATGGAAGGCGCGCATCCCCGCATGAGCCGATCGGTCTTCGTGACGGGCGCCTACGGGCTGCTCGGCTCGTGGCTCGTGCGCGCGCTGCTCGCGCGCGGCGACCGCGTCACGGTCCTGCAGCGCGACCGCGCGCCGCGCTCGGCGCTGCTGCTCGAGGGCGTCGAGGATGCGCTCGACGTCGTGCACGGCGATCTCGTCGAGGACGGGCTCGTCGCCCGCGCGCTCGGCGAGCAGGAGGTCGACACGGTCTTCCACCTCGCCGCGCAGACGATCGTCGGGACCGCGAACCGCTCGCCGCTCGGGACGTTCGAGTCGAACATCCGCGGCACGTGGATCCTGCTGGAGGCGTGCCGGCTGCACGGCGCGCAGCGCGTCGTCGTCGCCGCCTCCGACAAGGCGTACGGCGCGAGCGAGCAGCTGCCGTACCGCGAGGAGGCGCCGCTGGACCCGCGCTATCCGTACGACGTCAGCAAGGCGGCGACGGACATGATCGCGCGCTCCTACTGGCATACCTTCGGGCTGCCGGTGGCGGTGACGCGCTTCGCGAACCTCTACGGCGGCGGCGACCTCAACCGCTCGCGCCTGATCCCCGAGGCGGTCGGCGCCGCGCTCGCCGGACGCGCGCCGGTGATCCGCTCCGACGGCTCGCCCGAGCGCGACTTCCTCTACGTCGAGGACGCGGTCGCGGCGTACCTGCTGCTGGCCGACGCGCTCGACCGCGAGGATGGCGGCGCGCGCGGCGAGGCGTTCAACGCCGGCGGCGGCGCGCCGCATTCCGTCCGCGACGTCGTCGCGCGCATCTGCACGCTCGCCGGGACCGACGTCACGCCCGACGTCCGCGGGACCGGCACGCCGGACGGCGAGATCGACCGCCAGTACGTCGACGCCTCCAAGCTGCGCAAGCTGACCGGCTGGGAGCCGCGCGTCGACCTCGACGAGGGCTTGCGCCGCACGCTCGCGTGGTACCGCGAGCACCCGACCGCGCTGGCCTGAGGACTATCCTTCGCCGTCATGGCAGGCCATTCCAAGTGGGCGGGGATCAAGCACAAGAAGGCGATCGTCGACGCCAGACGCGGCGCGGCGTTCACGAAGCTCGCGCGCGCGATCACCGTCGCCGCGCGTGAGGGCGGCGGCGACCCCGACCACAACGCGACGCTCGCGAACGCGATCCAGAAGGCGAAGGACGCCTCGATGCCGAAGGACAACATCGAGCGCGCGATCGCCAAGGGCACCGGCGAGGGTGCCGACGCCGACGCGATCGAGACGGTCCTCTACGAGGGCTACGGGCCCGGCGGCGTCGCGCTGCTGATCGAGGCGATGACGGACAACCGCAATCGCACCGGCTCGGACGTGCGCCACCTGCTGTCCAAGCACGGCGGCAACCTCGGCGAGCCGGGCTCGGTCGCCTACCTGTTCGACAAGACCGGCGTGATCACCGTCGACGCCGAGCGCTGGAGCGAGGACGACCTGATCGTCGCGATCGACGCCGGCGCCGAGGACATCGCGCAGGACGACGACGTCTTCGAGGTGCTGGCCCAGCCGTCCGACCTCGCGGCCGTTCGCGCGGCGATCGAGCAGGCGGGGATCGAGATCGGGACGGCCGAGGTCACGCAGCGCCCGAAGACGCGCGTCGAGCTCGACGAGCAGCACGCCGGCAGACTGCTGCGCCTGATCGACGCGCTCGAGGACAACGACGACGTCAACGCGGTGCACGCGAACTTCGACGTCGACGCCGAGCTGCTCGAGAAGCTCGCCGGCTGAAGCGCCCGCCGACGCGCCCGCTCCCGTTAGCGCGCCCGCTCCGTGCGGGGACACTCAATGGATGGGAGTCCTCGACGCCCATCTGCGCGGCGGGGAGGGACGGGCGGCCGCGGCGCCGGGAGCGCTCGCGCGGCTGCGCCCGCATGCGGTCCCCCTGCTGGTGGTCGCTGCCGCGCTCGGACTCGCGCTGGCCTCGCTGCTGATTCCCTCGAGCCCGAGCTACGACCCGTTCGCGTGGCTCGTGTGGGGGCGGGAGCTGACCGATCCGGCGCGCACGTTCGGACTTGCCGGCGGGCCCTCGTGGAAGCCGCTTCCGGCGCTCGTCACGGCACCGCTTGCGCTGCTGTCGGCCTCCACTGCGCCCGACGCATGGCTCGTCGTCGTGCGCAGCGCCATGCTGCTCGCGCTGGCCGGTGGATGGGCGGTCGGGACCCGCCTCGCCGGGCGCTGGGCCGGAGCGCTGATCGTGCTGGGCTTGCTGCTGCTCGGGCCGGTGGCGTCGCTGACGCTGCGCGGCGCCTCCGAGCCGCTGCTGCTCGCGTGCGTGTTGTGGGGCGTCGAGCGGCAGCTCGCCGGTCACCGCTCGCAGGCGTACGTCCTGGCGATCGCGGCGGGGCTGATCCGCCCCGAGGCGTTCGCGTTCGCCGCGCTCTACGCGGCGTGGTGCTGGCGCACTGCCGGCGGGCGCGAGCGAGCCTTGCTCGCAGGCGGGTTCGTGCTCGTGCCGGTCGCGTGGCTCGGGCCGCCGGCGACGCTGGGCGATGCGCTGTCCGCCAGCCACTACGCGACCGCGTACGAGGCGCGGGCCAACGGGAGTCCGACGTCCGCCGCGCTCCAGCGCGGTCTCGCGCTCGCGATCGCGCCGGTGTGGGTGCTTGCAGTGACGGCGGTCGCGCTGCGGCCGCGCGACCGGACGATCTGGGCGCTCGCGCTCGGCGGGCTCGCCTGGCTCGGCGTCGTCGTCGTGATGACGGCGGCCGGTTATCCCGGGCTGGGGCGCTTCATGCTGCCCACCGCCGCGGTCGCCTGCGTCTTGGCGGCGGTCGCCGTCGTCGAGCTGATCCGGCGCCTCGTGCGCGTGCAGGTCGCGGCGGCCGTGCTCGTCGGCGCGGCGCTCGCGGCGACGGTCGGCGCGTTCGCCGTCACCCGCGTGCGGACCGAGGCCGCCGACGTGCGCGAGGCGACGAGCCTCGCCCGCATGCAGCGCGAGCTGACGAGCGCGGTCGCCGCCGCCGGCGGTCCCGCCGTCGTGCTTGCCTGCGGCTCGGT
>JBQCIQ010000224.1:0-13642 GCA_051953595.1 Conexibacter sp.
CGGCGGTGGCGGCGGCGGCGCAGGTCCGGCGCCATGCCGAGTGCGTGCAGCGCGAGCAGCGCGACGAGGCGCAGGCGCGCCTGCGCGCGATCGAGCTCGACGTCGCGCACCGGCGCACGCGCGAGCGGGAGGCGCTTGCGCGACTGCTCGAGCCGCTTGCGTCACGGCCGGCGCTCGCGGCGTGGGATGCGCCTGCCTGGCAGCGGCCGCCGGAGCCCGATCGTCCGCCCGCGCTGGTGCGGATCGGCGCCGCGCGGCTGCCGGGCGCGTCCGCGGCGGGCGTGGAGCTGCCGCTGCTGACGCCGGGGATCGGTGCCGGCCACCTGATCGTGCGCGCCGCGGCGGCGCGCAGAGCCGACGCGCTCGGCCTCGTGCAGGCGGTCGCCCTGCGGGTGCTCGCGAGCCTGCCGCCGGGACACGTGCGCTTCCGCGTTCACGATCCGGCGGGGATCGGCGCCTCGCTCGGCGCGTTCGGCGGCTTCCCGGCGCCCCAGATCCGCCACGGCCTGCCGACGACCGACGGCATCGAGCTGCGTGCGGTGCTGGAGGAGCTGGTCGACCGCTCGAACGAGATCTCGGTCCAGCACCTGCGCGGCACGTATGCCTCGCTTGCGGACTTCCTCGACGTCGCCGGCCACGGTCACGTCGCGTACGAGCTGCTTGTGCTGCTCGACTACCCGACGGCCGTCGACCGCGACGCGGCCGAGCTGCTCGGCCGGCTCGCCGCCACGGCGGCTTCGCGCGGGACGATGCTGATCGTCCACGAGTCCGAGCAGGCGCGGGGCGGGGTGCGCGCCGAGCTGCCGCAGGCGACCGTCGTCCACTGCGACGACGGCGGCGTCTGGCACAGCTCGCTGCTGCCGAGCGCCACGTTCGCGCCGGACCCGCCGCCGCCGACCGCCCTGATCGACGCCGTCGCGCAGCGGCCGCTGCCCGAGGCGCCGCCCGTCAGGTTCGACGAGGTGACGCGTGACGAGGCGGTGTGGGGCGCGACGAGCGGCGAAGGGCTCGCGGTCACGATCGGGCGAGCCGGCCTCGACGCGGTCGAGCTGCGCTTCGACGACGACACCCCGCACGGGCTCGTCGCCGGCGACCCCGGCTCGGGCAAGTCGAACCTGCTGCGCGCGGCCGTCTACGGGCTCGCGCATCGCCATGCCCCGACGGAGCTGCACCTGTACCTGCTCGACTTCAAGGAGGGCGTCGAGTTCCGCGAGTTCGCCCCGTCCGCCGGCGACCCCACGTTCCTGCCGCACGCGCAGGTCGTCTCGACGAACTCGAGCCGCGCCTTCGGCGTCGCGGTGCTCGAGCACCTTGCCGAGCTGACACGCGTGCGCTACGCGCAGCTCCCGGACGACGCGAAGAAGCTGTCGGCGCTGCGTGTCCGGCATCCCGACCGCGTGCTCCCGCGCGTGCTGCTGGTGATCGACGAGTTCCACGTGCTGTTCGACCGCGGCGACCAGCTCGCCGACCGTGCCGCGACCGCCCTCACCGCGCTTGCCAAGCAGGGGCGCGCCGCCGGCGTGCACTTCCTGCTGGCGACGCAGGCGATCGGCAGCGTCGGCGCGGGCAATCCGACGGCCGCGCGCCTCGGCGGCGTGTTCGACGCGGCGCGGCTGCGGGTCGCGCTGCGCCTGAGCGAGGGGGAGTCGCATGCGATCCTGCGGCTGGGGAACCGCGCTGCGGCGGAGCTGCACGAGCGCGGCGTCGCGATCGTCAACCGCCTGCAGGGTGACGAGAGCGGCAACGTGCGCACGCGCGTCGCGCTGATCGACGACGACATCGCGCTGCGCGAGCGACGCGACGCGCTCGCGCGCGCCGTCGGCGCGCGTCGCCCGCCGCGCGTGTTCGACGGCCACGTCGGCGCCGACCCGGCGCGCAACCAGCAGCTGCGGATGGCGCTCGGAGGTCGCGCGCAGGCGGCGGAGCGGACGTGGCTCGGCGCCGACGTCGCGATCGACGTGACCGACCCGGCGGGCTATCCGCCGGTGACGGCCGATTTCGTCCCAGACCTGCATCGCCATCTTGCGGTGCTCGGCGCCGGCGCTCGTGCCGCCGTCGCCGCGCTGCAGTGGGCGGCGGTCGGTCTCGGCGCGAGCGATCGCGCGACGCGCTTCCTGCTGCTCGACGCGCTGCGCCCCGACGACGACGCACCCGCCGGCGCCGTGGCGGCGACCGCCGCGACGCTGCGCGCGCTCGGATGCGTCGTCGACGTCGAGTCCGACCGGCGCGCCGGACCGCTCGTCGCGCGGCTCGAGCGCGAGCTGGAGCAGCAGGGGTCGCGCCGCGCCGTCGTCGTGTTCGGCTTCGACCGCCTCACCGGCCTCGGCGATCCACTGGAGGATCCCGGCGAGCTCTACCCGCCGATCGTGCGCTCCGCGTTCGAGCAGCTGCTCGAACGCGCCGGCGTCGCGGGCCTGCACCTGCTGGCATGGTGGTCGACCTTCGACGCCTTCGAGCAGGCGGTCTCCGCTGCGCAGCAGTCGCTGTTCGGCATCCGCGTCTACCTGGCGGTTCCCGAGCAGCGACTCACGATCGCGACGGGCGGTGCCGCCGACGAAGGCCTGCAGTGGCCGCTCGCGCTCGTGCAGGACGCCGCGCTCGGCGGAAGCCCGCGGGCGCTGCACCTGTTCGAGCCCTTCGGCGCCGCGGCGCCGCCGGCGTTCCTGGACGGAGCAGCGGCGTGAGCGTCGAGGCGTACGTGCAGCACGCCGGCGCGCTGCTCGCACTCTCGGGCGAGGCGGATCGCCGCCTGCGGCGCCAGCAGGCAGACGCCGATCGCGCGGCGAAGCAGGCGGCCGAGCGGCTGGAGGGCGAGCGCCGCGAGCTGACCACGCTGCGCACGCGGCTCGACGCGACGCTGCTGACGGCGCGCGAGCAGCGCGTCCTCGCAGCAGATCCGGCCCCGGCGGAGGTCGATCTCGGCTCGGACCCGCTCGACCTGCTGCGCCAGCTGGTCGCGCGGCTGGAGGAGGCGGTGGCCGACGCCGCGCACGCGCGCCGCGCGCTCGACGCGCAGCAGTCGCGCGAGCGGGAGCTGACGCGCGAGCGCGAGCAGGAGGCGCGCCGGCGCCGTGAGCAGGAGGACGCCGCGCGCCGTCAGGCGGCGTGGCGCGAGCGGCAGCTCATCCGTGCGCTGACGGCCGGCGGCGCGCTTGCGGCGGGCGGTGCGGTCGCGGGCTTCGCGACGGGCGCGGTCGTCGCTGGCGTGCCTGCCGCGCTGCTCGCGCTGGCCGCGCTCGGCGCCGCCGGCTGGCGGCGGCGCACGCGATGAGGTCCACGATTCGACCCGACGACGCAAGGAGCCCCGATCGATGGCACAGTCACAGCTGACGCAGCTCAAGGCGGCGCTCGCCGCGTTCGGTCAGGAGACCGATCAGGCGGCCCAGGGCCTGCTCGCCTCGGCGCGTGGCTTCGACGCATCCGCCCAGCGCGTGCTCGCGCTGATCGGCGGCAGCGCAACGGGCAAGGATCGCGAGGTCGCGAGCGCGATCCAGCAGGCGCAGCGCGCCGTCAAGGAGGCCGGCGGCGCACTCGCGCAGGCGAGCCGCGCGGCGACCCAGTACGGCGCGAGCATCTGACGCGGTGGCCTCGCCGCCGCGCGGTCTGCGCACCGCGCTCCAGCTGATCGACGACGCGCGACGCGGCGTGCACGACCTCGGCGGGCGCGTCGAGGCGCTTGCCGGCGGCTCGGCGACCGGCGTCGATCGCGCACTGGCATCGGCGCTCGCGGGCGCCGAGCGCGAGCTGACCCAGGCGCTCGGCGCGCTGCACGCGGTCGCGCGCGAGGAGTGACGGTCGGTGTCGGAGCTGGCGCACATCGCCGACGGCCTGCGCGAGCTGCGCGACGAGAGCGCGCGGCTCGACCGCCGTCTCGACGAGGCGGCGCGCGAGCTGACGCAGCTGCGCTCGCACTACGCCCATCAGGCTGCACGCGATCCGCGCCCGAGCGGGCGCGGCCGCCGTCGCCTGGCGCTGATCGAGGAAGCCGAGCGGCGTGTCCGCCAGGCGCGCGCACAACTCCAGCACGGCGGCGCCGAGGTCGCGAGATGGCTTGCCGCGCACGCCGCCGAGGGCGAGCACGCGGACGGCGGTCCGCCGCCCCCGCCGCCGCGGCTGGCGGGCGCCGCCGAGGCGGACGCCGTCTACCAGGCGGTCCATCGCGCCAACGCGCGGCGGCTCGCGGGTGCGCCGGTCGAGCAGGTGCTCGACGAGCTGGAGGCCGAGCTGGCGCCGCTCGACGGCGACGCGACGCACGTCCGTCGGACGCGCGCCTGGCAGGGCGAGCGGGAGGGGCGGCGCAACGCCTACGACGCGGAGCTGCGCGACCCCGAGCCGGACGCGACGTACGTCGTCGAGGGCGCCGACGGGCACGTGTTCCAGTTCGAGACCGACGCGCGCGGCCGCACCGTGCGGGCGCGCACGACGCTGCGGCTGCTCGACCAACCGCGCTCGCAGACGCAGCAGCGCGAGGCGCGCCGCACGAAGGGCGGCGACGCCGACGACGACGGCGGCCATCTGATCGCCAACGTCTTCGGCGGCCCGAGCGAGCTGATCAACCTCGTTCCGCAGGACTGGTTCCAGAACGAGCGCGGCAGCTGGCGGGCGCTGGAGCGCGAATGGCAGCAGCTGCTCGCCGACGGCCACGAGGTCGAGGTGCAGGTGGAGCCGGTCTACGAGGGCGCGAGCGGGCGGCCGAGCGCGCTGGTCGTGGTGTGGGCGTTCCGCGCGCGCGGGGCGCCGGCGCCGTTCGAGTGGGTCAAGGACCGCGTGCGGATCGCGAACGACCACGCTGCGGGACCGCGTCCGCGCGGCGGGTCGCGGCCGGGACGCGGATAAGCTGGCCGGCGTGGACGAGGCGGCACAGGCGGCGCTGCTGGAGGCGGCGGAGGGCGTGATGGCGGACGCGGCGGCCGTCGAGCAGCCGCTGAGCGGCCGGCGTACGTTCGTCGCGTACTCGGCCGCGGGCGGCGCGGCGCGCTCGCGCGTGCGCCAGCTCGACGCGCAGACGGGCGACTACCTCGGCGGCTGGGCGCTCTCGGACACGACCGAGGCCGCCCTCGCGCGGCTGCGCGAGGCGATGGCACGGCCCGACGAGGGCGCCTGGTACTGGGCGGTGTTGGAGATCGGGCCGGAGGGCGAGCTCGACGCGCGCTTCTTCTACGACGAGCCGCCCGAGTGGGAGGGCTTGAGCCTGCGGCTGCATCCCGGCGACTACCGCGCCGACCTCGAGCGCCATCCGCGCCCGCCGGCCGGGCTGCCCCCGTGGCTGCGCGCGCTGTTGGCCGCTGATTGATCAGCCCAGCTGCCGCATTCAGGGCGCTTCCCTGTTAGCGTCGCCGCCGCACCGGAAGCTGGGAGGCAGGAGCATGGCTGACGTACGGGAGGGGAACGGGAGCGAGGCGACCGCCGAGGAAGAAGCCCCGGCGCGCACCGAGGCGCCCGTCGCGGACGGCGAGCTGTCCGCGGCCGCGCTCACGCAGCTCGTCCGCGCCGCCTTGCGGACCGAGCTGGACGAGATCGTGCCCCACGTCGTGACGGCGCTCAAGCGCCACGACGCGGTCGCCGACCTGAGCCGCCGCCTCGACGACGCGCAGCGCCAGCTCGCGGAGCGCGACGGGCGCCCGCTGATCGCCGGCCTGCGCAGAGTGCTCGTCCACGTGCGCCGACTCGACTTCGACGCGCCGGCGAAGGAGACGATCGTCGCCGAGCTGGAGCGGCTGCTCGTCGGCGCCGGCTACACCGAGTACGGCGAGGTCGGGGAGCCGTTCGACCCCGCGCGCCACGAGGCGATCGACGGCGAGGCGCCCTCCGATCGCGCCGTCGTCGTGGAGATCTACGAGCCGGGCGTGGAGACGCTCGGCGCCGTGCTGGCGCGCGCGCAGGTGCGCGTCGGCCCCGGCGAGCAGGATGGCCAACGCGAACCGGAGGTTCCCGCCGCATGACCCCTCCCGTGATCGGGATCGACCTCGGCACGACCTACAGCGTCGTCTCCTTCACCGACGACAGCGGCATGTCGACGGTCATCACCGACGAGGACGGCGCGCGCACGATCCCCAGCGTCGTCCACTTCCGCCAGGACGGCGACATCGTCGTCGGCAGACACGCCAAGGAGTACGCGAAGGTCGAGCCGCAGCGCGTCGCGCGCGTCTTCAAGCGCGGCATGGGCAGACGCACCTACCTGCCCAACGACGAGCCGTTCCTGGTCGACGGGAAGACGTGGACGCCCGAGGAGCTGTCCTCGATCGTGCTCAAGAAGCTCGCCGGCATGGCCGAGCGCCATTTCGGCGAGCCGGCGCGCCGCGCCGTCGTCACCGTCCCGCACTACTTCGGCGATCCCGAGCGCGCGGCGACGACGAGCGCCGGGGAGCTGGCCGGCCTCGAGGTGCTGCAGATCGTCAACGAGCCGACGGCGGCGGCGATCGCCCACGGCATCGACACGGTCGCCGAGCCCGGCACGCTGCTCGTGTTCGACCTCGGCGGCGGCACCTTCGACGTGACGATCATGCGCTACGGCGACGGCGGCGAGATGCAGGTGATCTCCTCCAGCGGCGACCGCCAGCTCGGCGGGACCGACTTCGACGACGCGATCCTCGAGCGCATGATCGCCGTCGCGCAGAGCGAGCGCGGCGTCGACCTCACCTCCGAGCCGTGGATGCTCGCCGACGCGACCGGCCGCGCCGAGGAGATGAAGATCGAGCTGTCGACGAGCCGTACGTCGACGCGCTCGCTGTCCGTCGGCGGCCCGTCGCTGCTGTTCGAGCTCACGCGCGAGGAGCTCGAGCAGCTGATCGCGCCGCAGGTCGAGCTGGTCGAGGACGCGGTGATGCTCGCGTTCGACAAGATCGAGCTGGAGCCGACCGCGATCGACCGCGTGCTGATGGTCGGCGGATCGAGCCGCATCCCGCTCTTCCAGCAGCTGGTCGAGCGCATCACCGGCGTCGCGCCGCAGCTGACGAGAAACCTCGACGAGGACGTCGCGCGCGGCGCCGGCATGCTCGGCGCGAAGCTCGGCGGCACGCTCGACCCGCGCTCCGAGCTGGCGCAGATGCCGACGCCGGTCGACACCGCCTCGCACGCGCTCGGCCTGCTCGTCGTGGACGACGGCGGCCGCAGCTACAACACGGTCGTCATCCCGGAGGGGACGCCGCTGCCGTTCACGGGCACGCGCGACGACTTCTTCGCCGCCTCCGACAACCAGACGGAGCTGGAGCTGGTGCTCAACGAGGGCAACGACGCCGACCTCGACCTCGTGCGTCGCATCGCCGCCTCGACCGGTCGCTTCGCCGAGCCCGTCAACAAGGGGCACCGGCTGCGCTGCGAGCTGTCCTACTCGATCGACCAGCGCGTCGGCGTGGAGATGTACGACGGCGTCAGCGGACAGTTCCTCTGCAAGGTCGACGTCGACCACGACGGCCTGCTGTCGGCGCAGGAGAAGGAGTCGGCGCGGGCGTTCCTGAAGGGCGCGGAGGTGCGCTGAGATGACGGCGACCGCGGCGAAGGCTCCCTGGGTCGACTCGATCGAGATCGCGGACCAGCCGCAGGAGGCGGACATCAAGGCGTTCTTCGGGGTCCCGCCGGACCCCGAGGAGCAGCTCGACGCGAACATCCGCCGCAAGCGCCGCGCCTGGCGCGGCAAGGTGCGCGCACAGGCGGCCTCGGCGACGGCCGAGAAGAAGGTCGAGTTCGCGCTCAAGCTGATCGCCGAGCTGGAGCGCCGGCTCAAGCGCGGCGTCGTCGACGAGGCGTTCGACCTCGAGGCGCTGCGCGAGCAGTACACGGCCGACCCCTCGACGCGCGTCGACGCGCTCGAGGACCTGTGGCGCGTGCTGGAGGAGCTGCTTGCCGGCGGCCGCCTCGACGAGGCGCTGCGCGTCGCCAACGACGCCCGTGTCCGCTTCGACGGCGCCGCACAGGCGCAGGCGGCGTTCGCGTGGCTGGCGTCGATCGCCTCGCGCGGCGACGCGGACGCGAGCGAGCGGCTGCGGCGGGACGGGCTGCAAGCTGCGCAGGCCGCGCTCGCGGGCGGGATCGTCAACGCCGACATCTACGCCTGGACGGCGATCCTGCAGCTGGACCTCGGCGACTTCGCCGGCGCGTACTCGACGCTGACCGTGGCGCAGACGGAGCTCGGGGCGCTGACGCCATGGCTGCTCGGGCATCGCTGCGAGGCGCACGCGGGCGCGGGGCGGCTCGCCGAGGCCGGCGCCGACGCGCGCGCCGCCGTCGAGCGCGCGGGCGACGACGCCGCGCTGCGCTCGAACGTCGTCGCCGCGCTCGTCGACGGTGCCGCCAGCTCGCTGCTGCCGATCGCGAACGAGACGGCCCTGCGCTCCTACGACGAGCTGATCGAGCTGGCCGCCTGGTGCGCGGTCGGCGTGCCGGAGGCCGAGGACCACGTGCGGCCGTACCGGTTGTGGGCGGTCCAGGCCGCCTCGCGCGTGTACGTCGGCAAGATCGAGCGGCGCACGATCATCGCCGTCGCGACCGGCTTCCTGCTGCTGCCGCTGCTCAACCGCGGCCGCTCGAAGCCGGTCTGGAAGGTGTTCCTGGAGGGGCCGGCGAGACACGGGATGATGGGCGAGCTGGTCGCGACGTCGCCGATCGCCGAGTACGTCCATCGCTCGGTTGCGCACAAGCTGAGCTGGAGGGCCTGAGCGATGGTCGTGAGCTTCGTGCTGGTGCTCGTCGGCGTGCTCGTCGCGCTCGCGTTCGCGATCGGGATGATCGCGCGCGGGTGGACCCTGCAGATGGACGATCTCGTGCTGCACGGGATCGACGTCCCGCGCACGCGCGACCTCGTCGCGATGCATGTCGAGAACGTGCACGACACGCGCTTCGGCTTCCCGACCGGCGTCTTCCGCATCGACGAGAAGCGCTCGACGCCGGAGCGCCTGGTCGCGCGCGAGGTGAACTTCGGCGGCGGCACCGGCTTCCGCATCGTGCGCTACGGCATCATGATCCCGCTCGAGTTCACCGCGGCGGCGGCCGAGGAGGGCTGCCTCGCGGGGATGCTGGCGTTCTTCGCCGGCTGCTTCGTCGTCGGGATCGTGATCGGGCCGATCTTCGTCGTCGCGGTGATCGAGTTCGTCCTGCGCTGGCTGATGCGCAGCGAGGTCGCGGCCGAGCTGGAGCAGGTCGCCGGCGACCACGACGCCTGCCGCGTGCGCTTCACGCTGCGCGGGCTGAGCGCGTTCGGCGTGCGCCGCCAGCTGCGCGACGGACTCGCGCCGCCGGTGCTGCCGGTCGCCTACGGCGGCTCGGCGATCGAGAACGCGCCCGAGCCGTGGTCCGACGACCGCCTCAACGTCGTCTACGCGAGCGGGATCGGTGTGGCGCTCGTGCTCGCCGCGGTCATCGTCGCCGCGTCGCCCGGTCTGCGCGGAGCGAGCGGCACCTCGGCCGCGTCCTACTCGACCGGCTCGTCGTACTCGGATTCGTCCTCCTATGACGGCTCCGGATCCGACGGCTCCGGCGAATCGAGCGGGTCGTCCTCGTCGGACTCGTCCTCGTCCGACTCCTCCTCCGCAGACGGCTCCGGCGGAAGCGCAGGCGACGGAGGCTCCGCGTCCGGGGACGCGGGCGCTGCCGGAGGCGGCGACGCGAGCGGGCACACCGCCGCGTCGGGAGACCTCACGATCCACGCCGCTCGCGGCGGCGCGTTCGCGATCCATCCGCCGAGCGGCTGGAGCCGCGAGAGCAGCAGCGAGCAGCACGACGGCTTCGTCGAGAGCCTGTGGCGCTCGCCCGACGAGCCGGACGCGTACTTCCTCGTCGATTACACGCCCGGATACAACGGCAGCGCGCACGCCGGTGGGCAGCACGTCCGCAAGCTCTACCTGCACGGGCGCGTGAGCGACTACGACGAGCTCGACTTCTCCTCGACGACGCTCGCCGGCTACGACGCCCAGCGCTGGGAGTACGAGCACAGAGGCCTGCACAAGCTCGACACGTTCGTGACCGCATGCGGAACGGGCTACGCGATCCTCGGCGCGGCGCCCGCCGACCGGTGGGACGACTACGCCGACCTGTACGAGGCGGCGACGAGCACGTTCAAGCCGAGCTGCGACTCGTCCTCGGGGGACGGGTCCGGCGGCGGCGACACCACGGGCGTGGGGAGTCCGTCGAGTGACGAATCGAGCGGTTCAAGCGAATCGAGCGGGTCAAGCGAATCGAGCGGGTCGAGCGGATCAAGCGACGGATCGGACACGTCGAGCAGCGCGGCGAGCGGTCACGCGCTCAGCCCCGAAGCGGTGCTGCGCGCGCACTACGACCATCTCAACGCCGGCGAGTACGCCGCCGCGTTCGCGCTCATGAGCCCCCGCTACCGCAGTGCGTTCCCGCGCTGGGTCGCGAACCGCGCGACCGCCGATCCGGGCCTGACCGTGGTCGACATCGGACCGGCACGCATCAGCGGCGACACCGCGCTCGTCGACGTCGCCTTCTACGCGCGCGATCGCGTGAACGTGAAGGGCAGCGACACGAAGTGCCGCTACTTCGAGGGCACCGCGCACCTGCGGCGCTTCGGCACGGTGTGGCGCTACGACCCGACGGGCGACGGCTACCGCAAGCGCGTCGTGCGAGGCTCCGATCCGAACTGTCCTTGAGCCGGACCGGCCTCGGCGGCCGTGAACGTGCAAGATTGAGCGATGCTCGCCGCCGCGTCGCCGCCGATCCCCGACGCGGCGATCCGCGTGCGCGGCGTCGTGAAGCGCTACGGCGAGGTGCGCGCGCTCGACGGCGTTGACCTCGAAGCGCAGGCCGGCACCGTGCTCGGGCTGCTCGGCCCCAACGGCGCCGGCAAGACGACCGCCGTGCGCGTGATGACGACGCTGCTGAAGCCCGACGCCGGCGAGATCGAGGTCGCCGGGCTCGACGCCGTCCGTCAGGCGGTGCAGCTGCGCGAGCGGATCGGCCTCGCCGGCCAGTACGCCGCGGTCGACGAGAACCTGACCGGCGCGGAGAACCTGACGATGGTCGGGCGGCTGTACGGGATGCCGCGCGCGGCGGCGAAGGCGCGGGCGCACGAGCTGCTGGCGCGCTTCGACCTGAGCGACGCCGGCGGCCGTCCCGCGAGAGGCTATTCCGGCGGCATGCGGCGCCGGCTCGACCTCGCGGCGGCGCTCGTCGCGCGGCCGCCGGTGCTGTTCCTCGACGAGCCGACCACCGGCCTCGACCCGCGCTCGCGGCTTGCGCTGTGGGAGACGATCGAGGGGTTGGTCGCCGACGGGACGACCGTCCTGCTCACGACGCAGTACCTCGACGAGGCCGACCGGCTCGCCGACCGCATCGCCGTGATCGACCGCGGCAAGGTGATCGCGGACGGCACGTCCGACGAGCTGAAGGACCGCGTCGGCGGCGAGCGCCTGGAGATCCACCTGAGCGACCGCGCGCAGGCGGGCGCGGTCGGCGACGCGCTCGCGCCGATGGCGGCCGAGGCGCCGTTCGGCGAGGACGGCGTCGTGAAGCTGACGGTGCGCCAGCGCAGCGGCGCGATCGTCGAGGCGGTGCGCCGGCTCGACGAGGCGGGCGTCGGCGTCGACGATATCGGCCTGAAGCGCCCGACGCTCGACGACGTGTTCCTGACGCTCACCGGCCACGCCGCCGAGGAGCGGACCGACGACGACGGGGAGGCGCGATGAGGCGGCTCGTGTCCGACACGCTCGTGATCGCCGAGCGCAACCTCGTGCGGCTTCCGCGCGCGCCCGACCTGCTGCTCGCGTTCACCGTCCAGCCGGTGATGTTCGTGCTGCTGTTCGTCTACGTCTTCGGCGGCGCGATCGAGACGCCCGGCTACGACTACGTCGACTTCCTGATCCCGGGGATCATCGTCCAGAACATCGCCTTCGGCGGCTTCGTGACGGCGCTCGGCCTCAACGAGGACCTGCACAAGGGCCTGATCGACCGCTTCCGCTCGCTGCCGATGGCGCGGCCCGCCGTGCTCGCCGGCCGCACCCTCGCGGACGTCGTGACGAACACCTTGAGCGTCAGCGTGCTGCTGGTGACGGGCCTGATCATCGGCTTCAACTTCCACGCGAGCGCGGGCGAGATCGCGGCCGGCTTCGGGATCCTGCTGCTGTTCGGCTACGCCTTCAGCTGGGTCTTCGCGCTGCTCGGGCTGCTCGTCTCCTCGCCGGAGTCGGCCAACTCGCTCGGCTTCATCGCGGTCTTCCCGCTCACGTTCATCAGCTCGGCGTTCGTACCGGTCGCCTCGATGCCGGCGCCGCTGGAGTGGTTCGCGAACAACCTCAACCCGTTCACGGTCGTGGTCGACGCGATGCGCGCGCTGTGGCTCGGCGCACCGGCCGGGAACAGCATCTGGGGCGCCGTCGTCTGGTCGGTCGCGATCCTCGCCGTCTTCGCCCCGCTCGCCGTCGCCCGCTACCGCAAGACCGCGGCGCTGCGCTGAGCGCGTCATAACGGCGGCGGCGACGCTGAGAGCGCCGTCGCAAACCGTGATCAATCATAAGTGCATTGATTGATACCTTGACGACTAAGCCTGTCCAATGTTGAGATGGCCCTGGCAACAGGCGGATGCCGGTGGCCACTGGGGATCCCGTCGGGCGATCCCATCAACGAGGAGGAGAGAGCAGTGTCCGTTTCAAGGCTCGTGTCGGCCGCGCTTGTCGCGGCCGTGCTGGCGTTCGCCGTGAGCGCCTGCGGGGGAAGCGACAGCGGCAGTGGCGGGGGCTCGACCGGCGCCTCGAGCTCGGCGTCCGGATCGGCCGAGCAGGGCGTCGAGACGCTGACGACGGGCAACGGTCACTCGAAGGAGTTGGCCACGCCGCTCCGCGTCTACCCGCCGGAGGCCGAAGCCTGATGCGCGACGAGGCGACGTTTACGGTCAAGGCTGGGTTGGCGGAGATGTTGAAGGGTGGTGTGATCATGGATGTGGTCACGCCTGAGCAGGCGCGGGTTGCGGAGGCTGCTGGTGCGTGTGCGGTGATGGCGCTTGAGCGGGTTCCGGCGGATATCCGTCGTGACGGTGGGGTGGCGCGGATGTCGGACCCCGAGATGATCAAGGGGATCCAGGCGGCCGTCACGATCCCGGTGATGGCGAAGGCGCGGATCGGTCATTTCGCCGAGGCGCAGGTGTTGGAGGCCTTGGAGGTCGATTACGTCGACGAGTCCGAGGTGCTGACGCCGGCGGATGAGGTCAACCACATCGATAAGTGGGCGTTCAAGGTGCCGTTCGTGTGTGGGGCGACGAACTTGGGTGAGGCGCTGCGGCGGATCGGTGAGGGCGCGGCGATGATTCGCTCTAAGGGCGAGGCGGGCACCGGTGACATCGTCAACGCGGTCACGCACATGCGCAGGATCGCGAGTGAGATCAAGCAGCTGACCGTGATGGACGAGACCGAGCTGGCGAGCGCGGCGAAGCTGCACCAGGCGCCGCTGGATCTCGTGCGCGGGGTCGCCGACCGCGGCAAGCTGCCGGTGGTGCTGTTCTGCGCGGGCGGGATCGCGACGCCGGCGGATGCGTCGTTGATGATGCAGTTGGGTGCCGAGGGCGTGTTCGTCGGTTCGGGGATCTTCAAGAGCGAGGATCCCGAGCGGCGCGCGAAGGCGATCGTCGAGGCCACGACGCACTATGCCGATCCCGAGCGGGTCGCGGCCGCCTCGACCGGGCTGGGCACCGCGATGG
>JBQCIQ010000225.1:0-15566 GCA_051953595.1 Conexibacter sp.
AGCGCGAGGACGACGGCGGGCCGGTGCGTCTCGACGTGGTCGGGCGCGCCCCACGCGAGCAGGCCGACGCCGACGATCATCGCCGCCACCCCACCCCACTCGGCGCGGCCGACGCGCTCGCCGAGCGTGCGCGCGCCGAGCGCGAGCAGCACGAGCAGGCCGAGCGCGAGCGCCGGCTGGACGACGACGAACGGCGCCTGCTCGAAGGCGAGCACCTGCAGCGGCACGCCGAGCAGCCCGATGACGCCGCCCGCGATCCAGCGGCGGCGGCGCAGCAGCCGCGCGAGCAGCGTGACGCGCAGGCCCTCCTCGGGCGGCTCGGCGCGCGCGTCGAGCGCCTGGAGCGCGACGCCGACGCTGAACAGGACCGCCGCCATGACCGCGGCGAGCAGCCCGAGCAGGAAAGCGGCCTGGTGCATCGCCTCCTACGCTGCCCCGCGCGCCGCGTCGCCAAGCAGCGCGCGGGCGATCACGAGGCGCTGGATCTCGCTCGTGCCCTCGTAGATCTCGGTCACCTTGGCGTCGCGGTAGTAGCGCTCGACCGGATAGTCGCGCGTGTAGCCGTAGCCGCCGAGCACCTGGATCGCCTCGCCTGTCTGATGGCGCGCGACGCGGCTTGCGAACAGCTTCGCCTGCGCGCCCTCGACCGTATGCGGCCGGCCGGCCTGCTTGAGGCGCGCGGCGCGCCACGTGAGCGCGCGGGCCGCCTCGATCTCCGTCTGCATGTCGGCGAGCTTCTGCTGGATCTGGCCGTGGGCGCCGATCGGGCGGCCGAACGCGTTGCGATCTTGGGCGTAGGCGGCCGCCGCGTCGAGCGCGGCCTGCGCGATGCCAACCGCCTGGGCGGCGATGCCGATGCGGCCGCCGTCGAGCGTGGAGAGCGCGATCCGCATGCCGGCGCCCGGCTCGCCAAGGCGCTCGCCGGGCACGGACTCGAACGCGAGCGCGGCGGTTGAGGAGGAGTTGAGGCCCAGCTTCTCCTCCTCGCGTGTGACGGTGAGTCCAGGCGTCGGGCGGCGGACGACGTACGCCGAGATGCGCTCGTCGGGGTCCTTGGCGAACACGAGCAGCATGTGGGCGTGGCTGCCGGTGGTGATGAACTGCTTGGCGCCGGTGATGCGGTGCACGGCGTCGGCGCGCGTGCGGATGGCGGCGGCGTCGGAGCCGGCCTCCGGCTCGGTCAGGGCGAAGGCGCCAAGCTCGATCCCCTGTGCCAGCGGCGGCACGAGCCGGTCGATCTGCTCGGCGCCGCCGTGCGCCAGCAGCGGCAGCGTCGCCGCGCTCGTGTGCACCGCGACGGTGACGGCGACGCCGGCGTCCGCGCGCGCCAGCTCCTCGAGCGCGAGCACGTAGGCGAGGAAGTCGGCGCCGGCGCCGCCGTGCGCGACCGGCACGCACGCGCCCATCAGGCCCAGCTCGCCGAGCCGCGCGAAGACCTCGTGCGGGAAGCGGTGCTCGCGATCCCAGGCGGCGGCGTGCGGGGCGATCTCGCGCTCGGCGAAGTCGCGTGCGAGCGCGCGGATCGCGCGCTGCTCGTCGGTCAGCTCGTGCTCTCTCATCTCGGCCGCCGCAGCGGGCGACGCGGCGGGATCCGTCGTGGCGGCGGGACCGGCTTGCGGCGACCGAGCGCGAGCGAGCCGAGGCCACCCAGCGCCGCCGCGCCGGCGAGCGTGCCGGCGACGACGAGGCGCCGGCCCAGCCGCTCGAAGCGCAGCACCTCCCAGCCCTCCTCGCGCGCGATGCGCGCGAGCGTCGCATCGGGGTTGACGGCGACGGGATGGCCGACCGCGCGCAGCATCGGCAGGTCCGACTCCGAGTCGGAGTAGGCCCACGACGCGTCCAGGTCGATGCCGCGCTCGGCCGCCAGCTCGCGCATCGCCTGCGCCTTGCCCTCGCGGTAGGTGAACGGGCCGTGCGGCCGGCCGGTGTAGACGCCGTCGACGACCTCCGAGCGCGCGCCGATGCCGCCGTCGAAGCCGAGCACGGTGGCGAGCACTTCGGCCAGCTCGTGCGCCGCCGCCGTGCAGATGTAGACCTCGCGGCCCTCGTCCTGGTGCTGCCAGGCGACCTGCAGCATCTGCGGGTAGATCCGCGGCAGCACGCCGGCGAGCACCGCCGGCCCGAGCCGCTGCAGGTCCCGCACGCGCACGCCCTCGATCGCGCTCGCGATCCGTGCGCGCAGCTCGTCGGTGGCGGCGTCGGTGGAGCCCTTCAGGCGGAACTGGACGTTGGCCCACGCTCCCGCCGCGAGCTGGCGGCGGGAGATGAGGCCGTTGCGATAGGAGGCGCGCGCGAACTCGTACGCCGACGAGCCCGCCATCAGCGTGCGATCGAGGTCGAAGAAGGCGGCGGCGCGAGCGCCGCCCTCCGCTGCGGTGGCGTCGGTCAGGACGCGGGCACCTCGACGATCACGGCGTCGCCCTGGCCGCCGCCCGAGCAGATCGCCGCGCAGCCGCGGCCGCCGCCGCGGCGCTGCAGCTCCAGCACGAGCGAGCCGAGGATGCGCGCGCCGGAGGCGCCGATCGGGTGGCCGAGCGCGACCGCTCCGCCGTTGACGTTGACCTTGTCCTCGTCGATCCCGAGCATGCGGATCGAGTTGAGCGTGACCGAGGCGAACGCCTCGTTGATCTCCCACACGTCGATGTCGTCGGCGGACAGGCCGGCCATCTGGAGCGCCTTCTGCGCCGCGAGCGCCGGCGTTCTGGCGAGGTAGGGGAAGTCGTCGGCGACCTGCGCCTGCGCGACGATCGTCGCGAGCGCCGTCTTGCCGTTCGCCTGCGCCCATGCGTCCGAGGCGAGCTCGAGCGCGCCGCCGCCGTCGTTGACGCCCGGCGCGTTGCCGGCCGTGTGCGAGCCGTCCTTCATGAAGATCGGCGGCAGCTTCGAGAGCGTCTCCAGCGTCGTGTCGCGACGCGGCGCCTCGTCGACCTCGACGACGGTGTCGCCCTTCTTGCCCTTGACCGTGACGGGGACGATCTCCTCCGGCAGGCGGCCCTCGTCGGTCGCCTTGATCGCCAGCTCGTGCGAGCGGACCGACCAGCGGTCCATGTCCGCGCGCGTCAGCTCCAGCTCGGCTGCGACCTCGGAGGCCTCGTGCGCCATGTGCGTGCCGGAGAACGGGTTCGTGAGCCCGTCGTTGATCATCGCGTCGATCGCCTTGCCGTCGCCCATGCGGAAGCCGAAGCGCGCGCCCTTGAGCATGTAGGGCGCGTTCGACATCGACTCCATGCCGCCGCCGACCGCGACCTCCAGGTCGCCGGCGCGAATGGCGGCGTCGAGGATGCCGGCCGCGCGGATGCCCGACGCGCAGACCTTGTTGATCGTCTCGGAGGAGACCTCCTTCGGGATCCCGGCCTTGATCTGCGCCTGCCGCGAGGGGATCTGCCCCTGGCCGGCCTGGATCACCTGGCCCATCACGACGTGCTGGACCTGCTCGGGCTCGACGCCGGCGCGCTCGAGCGCGGCCTTGATGGCGGTGCCGCCCAGCTCGGTCGCGTCGAGCGAGGCGAGGCCGCCGCCGAGCTTTCCGATCGGGGTGCGCGCGGCACCGAGGATGACGGTCTTGGGCATCGGAGTCTCCGTGTTTGCGGTGTGGGAGGCGGCGCGGGCGGGCGCCTGCTCTGAATGCTAGGTGACCCTCCTCGCAAGTGCCGCACGAACGGCAGGTGGGTAGGCTGCGGCGCTATGCGCATCGCGGCAACGACCGACACCCCGCTGGAGACGAGCGCCGACACGATCGCCGTCGGCGTCTTCGACGGCGAGGACGTCGCGCACGACGTCCGCGACGGCACGCTGCAGCGGCTGCTCGACCGCGGCGAGGCGCGCCGCGCCTTCAAGCACCTCGCCGTCGCACACGCCGACGACCGCCGCTTCGTGCTCGTCGGGCTCGGCGCGCGCGAGCAGTTCGACGCCGAGCGCGCGCGGATCGCCGCGGCCGCCGTCCACGCGCGCGCTCGCGAGCTGGGTGCCGCGACGCTCTGCTGGGAGGTCCCCCACCACGTCGACGACGCGGTCGTCGCGGGCCTGGTCGAGGGGACGGTGCTGACGGCATACCGCTTCGACGCGTATCGCAACCACCCGGACGAAGAGGGCGCGCTCGACGCGCTGCTGCTCAGCGCGCATCACGACGTCGGCGAGCCGGTCGCGGTCGCGACGGTCGTCGCCGAGGCGCAGAACCGCGCGCGCGATCTGCAGAACCTGCCGGGGAACGCGGCGACGCCGACGTTCCTCGCCCACCGCGCGCAGGAGATCGCCGGCGAGGCGGCGGGCATCGCGGTCGACGTGCTGAGCGAGGCCGAGATCCGCGAGCGCAAGATGGGCGCGTTCGCCGCCGTCGCGCAGGGCTCGGCGCAGGAGGCCAAGCTGATCTGCCTCAGATACGAGGGGGACGGCGCCGACGGCCCGCTGCTCGCGCTCGTCGGCAAGGCCGTGACGTTCGACAGCGGCGGGATCTCGCTCAAGCCCGGGGCAAGAATGTCGGAGATGAAGTTCGACATGTCGGGCGGCGCCGCCGTGCTGGAGGCGGTCGGCGCGATCGCGCGGCTGAGACTCCCGATCCGCGCACTGGGGATCGTCGGCGCGACCGAGAACATGCCGAGCGGCACGTCGGTGAAGCCGGGCGACATCGTGCGCGCCTCGAACGGCACGACGATCGAGATCGTCAACACCGACGCCGAGGGCCGGCTCGTGCTGGCCGACTGCCTCGCCTACGCGGTCTCGCTCGGCGCCGAGCGGATCGTCGACCTGGCGACGCTGACGGGCGCGATCGTGACCGCGCTCGGCGACTCGCACGCCGGCCTGATGGCGAACGACGACGACTGGGCCGCGGCGGTGAGCGAGGCCGCGGGCGCCGCCGGCGAGCCGGTCTGGCGGCTGCCGCTGCACGCCTCCTACGCCGAGCTGATCAAGAGCCGCTACGCCGACATCCTCAACGCCGTCGAGAGCCGCAAGGCCGGCTCGATCACCGCCGCCGAGTTCCTGCACCGCTTCGTCGGCGACGTGCCGTGGGCGCACCTCGACATCGCCGGCACCGCGTGGGACAACGGCAAGCCCTACGCGGGCAGAGGCGGGTCGGGCTGGGGCGTTCACACGCTGGTAGCACTCGCCCGCCGGCTTGCGGACTGAAGGCTCCGAAGCGCGCAGCCGGCGCCCGGCTCAGCGCCAGCGCTCGATCAGGTCCTCGTCCGGGACGCTGCGGATCTGCCGTGCGGGCACGCCGATCACGACCGCGCGCGGCGGCACGGCGCGCGTGACGACCGCGCCGGCGCCGACGAACGCCTCCTCGCCGACCTCGATCCCGGGCGTGAGGACGGTCCCCCCGCCGACGCGGCAGGCCCGCCGCAGCGTGACGCCGTCGAGCGGCGCGTCGTGCGCAATCCGGCCCATCGCGTCGTCGTTGGTCGTGAGGGCCCCCGGTCCGAGGAACACGTCGTCCTCGACGACCGACCCGGCGGTCACGTAGACGCCCGTCTGGATGCGCACCCGCGCGCCGACGACGACGTCGTTGTCGACCGTCGAGCCGCGACCGATCACGGTGCGCTCGCCGATCGTGGAGCGCTCGCGCACGACCGCCTGATCGCCGACGATCGCGCCCGCGGAGAGGCGCGCCTGGCCGAACAGCACCGCGCCGCTGCAGACGCGCACGCCCGCGCCGAGCACGAGCCGCTCGAGCGGCGCACGCGAGGCGGAGGAGCTCGGCCCGAGGCTCGGCGTCTTGCCGAGCAGCGCATGCTCCTCCACGAGGCAGTCCTCGCCGATCTCCGTGCCCGGGCGGATGCTCGCGTGCGCGCCGACGACGGTGCGGGCGCCGACGCGGGCGTGTGCGCCGACGATCGCGCCGGGACCGAGGACGACGCCGGCGCCGAGCTCGGCCCCTGCCTCGACGACGGCGAAGGCGGCGATGCGCACGCCCTCGCCGATTCCGGCGTCGGGCGCGAGCGCGGCCAGCGGATCGATCGACGTCGAGCTCGTCATGGCGGCGCACTCTAGAGCCTGCGCGGGACCGCCGGGTCCACAATCTTCGTCCAGCCGGAGATCGAGGGACTGAAGCGACGACCGTGCGCGGCCGAGCACGCCTCGAGAATGCACCAGGTCGCAATCGATCGTCGCCCCGTTCGCCGGTGCCCGCACCGCGCGCTCCTGCTCGCCACGCTGCTGGCGCTGCTCGCGCTGGGCGCCGCCGGGCTCCGCAGCGGATCCGCGGCCGCCGCCGTCGTACGCCCGTTCGCGCCGAACGGCGTCTGGAACGCGCCGCTGCCCGCCGTCACCCCGCTTGACCCGCGCTCGGCGCAGCTCGTCGGCGCGATCGGCCGCGAGATCGTGCGCGAGCAGCTGGCCGGCTCCTCGCCGTGGATCAACACGCGCTGGTCGACCACGACCGTCTACGTCGTCCCAGCCACGCAGCCGCTGATGCCGGTGCAGCTCGTCAACCACGCGCCCGACGCCGCGCTCCAGCAGGCGTGGAGCGCGGTGCCCGTGCCGCCCGACGCGACGCCCTCGCCGGGGAGCGACCACGAGATCACGGTCTGGCAACCGTCGACCGACCGGCTGTGGGAGTTCTGGCACTTCGAGCGCGCGGCCGACGGGGGCTTCCAGGCGCAGTGGGGCGGCGCGATGTCGCGCGTGCACGCCAACCCGGGCTACTTCTCCTCCAACGCCTGGCCGGGCGCACGCCCCTGGTGGGGCGCGACCGCGACGAGCCTGCCGCTGCTGGGCGGGCTGATCCGCGCCGCCGAGCTGCGCCAGGGACACATCGACCACGCGCTCGCGCTCGCGCTGCCGGGCACACGCGCCCGCCTCTTCCGCTGGCCCGCCCAGCGCACCGACGGCAGAAGCACCGACCTCACGAGCATCCCCGAGGGGGCGCGCCTGCGGCTCGACCCCACGCTCGACGTCGCCGCGCTGCACCTGCCGCCCGTCACCGAGGCGATCGCCCTCGCCGCGCAGCGCTACGGCATCCTCGTACGCGACACCGCGCCGAACATCGCCTTCTACGCGGAGGCGCCGACGGCCGCGGACCCCTACCTCGGCGCTGACGGTCTGTTCGGCGGCAGCCGCGCCGACCAGCTGCTCGCGCGCTTCCCCTGGAGCCGGCTCCAGGTCGTCCGCTACGGCTCCTAGCTAGCCGGACGCGCGGCGGCGCCGGGCGCGCGGTCTGACGCGCGTCAGCGCGGTGCGCCGCCGCAGCCGCTCGTGCGATCTGGCGTTCGAGAAGGTCGCCAGCACGACGATCCGACGGCGAGCGGCGAGCACGGATCTGGCGGCACGCGTCGGCGCGATCCGCAGTCGCGCCACCGCCTTCGAGCGCAGCGCGAAGCGCGCCGAGCCGAGCCGGACGACGCGCCGTCGCGCATGCGCGTGCGTTCTGGCCGCGACCGGGAGCGCGTACGTCAGCGCGATCCGGCCGCGGCACCATCCGGAGGCGCCCGAATGGCAGCGCAGGCGCCCGCGGATCGCGCGCCCGTCGTACGTCAGCGGCGAGATCCGCAGCGAGCCGAGCGCGCGGCGCATCTCGCGGTTGCCGCCCGCCGAGGTCTCGGCCGAGTAGCGCAGGACCGTGAAGGCGTCGCGGCCGTTCAGCCGCGACGTGCCGACGACCAGGATGCGGCCGTCCGCCTGGCGCAGCGCGCCGACGGTTCCGGAGGCCGGCTCGTTCGGCTTCGGCGCGGGCTCGCCGACGGCGGTCCGCAGCGTGCCGCCGACGCCGAAGCCCGCGTTGAGCGCACCGTCGGCGGTCAGACGCGCAAGGCCGAACCCGCCCTCAGGACGCGCCGTGCCGCTGACGAAGATCGAGCCGTCGGGCGCGAGCGCAACTCCCGTCGCCGCCGAGTCCGTCCCCGAGAAGTGGAAGCTGCGCACGCCGTCGACGCCGAAGCTGGGATCGAGCGCGCCGCTCGCGTCGCGGCGCAGCACGACCGCCCACGCGCCGGAGCCGTTCGCGATGCCGGACTGGCCGACCTGCAGCAGCATCCCGTCCGGCTGGCGCTCGATCGCGACCGGGAAGGCGGGCACGCCCGGCGTCGGGCTGACGACCGACGCGCCGTGCACGCCGAACGAGGTGTCAAGCGCCTGGTCGTCGGCTGTGGAGCCGCCGTCGAAGGCGACGAGGCCGAACGTCTGCGGATGGCCGCCGCGCCCGCCGCACAGCCCGGCGACGAGCAGCGAGCCGTCCGGCCGCTCGAGCACGTCGTTCGCGCCCGACTCGTCGCTGCGGCCGCAGCGCCCGGCGTCGTTGGGCACACGCGCGACGCCGTCGCCGTCGAACGTCGGATCGAGCTTCCCGCTCGCCGTCAGCCGCGCGACCGAGAAGCCCGGCGTGGTGGCCTGCCCGGCGCCCGCGACGACGAGCTTGCCGCCCTCGTAGGACGTCACGCCGGTCACCTCGCGTCCGACGCTCGGCAGCACCGCGATCCCGCCCGCGCCGAAGGACGTGTCGAGCTCGCCGTTCGGCAGGTAGCGCACGACCGTCGCGGCCGAGCTCGTGGGCGTGGTGAAGCTGACGCCGGCGACGACGACGTCGCCGTCGTCCTGCACGACGATGCCGGACGCGGCCGCCCCCACGCCGACGAGCGTCGAGACGCGCCCGCCGACGCCGAAGGACGGATCGAGGGCGCCCGAGGACAGGTAGCGGACGAGCGCGATGCGGCGCGGCGAGCCGACCGCGCCGACGACGACGAGACGGCCGGAGCCGTCGAGGACGGCACCGCCGGCGTCGGCGTTCTCGCCCGCGAACGGCGCCTGCGCGATTCCGCCCGCGCCGTAGGAGGCGTCGAGCGAGATCGGCCCGGCGCATGCCGCGGCGGCCGCCAGGAGCGACGCGACTCCCGCTATGGCCGCCGCGGCGGCCGCTCTCGTCCGAGGCATGGCGCGGCATCCTGACGTGCGCCCGCTGGGCGGTCAACCGGGAGCGGGTCGGGAATTCGGCGGAGCCGCCGGCGCGAGAAGCGGCCGCCTCTCGCCGTTGATAGGGGACCAGGCACCCCATGCCCGCGATGACCGCCCACGCCCTCACCCATCTCGCCCCCGCGCTGCCGCTGCTCGCGGCCGCGCTGGCCGGCGGCTGCGGCGGGTCGGGCCTCGCGCGGGAGTCGCCCCCGGCCGCGCCGGTCGCGCGCCCGTTCTCCGAGCGCGGGATCTGGAACGCGCCGCTGCCGGCGCGCCCGCGGCTCGCGCGCGCCTCCGCCGCGATCGTCGCGGCGCTCGCTCGCGAGGCCCGCCGCGAGCATGCGGCCGGCGCCGACCCGTGGGTGAACGACACGGTCCCGCTGCTCGTCGTCCCGCGCGATCAGCCGACCGTCGCGGTGCGACTGGTCGAGCATGCGCCCGACCGCGCGCTCGAGCGCGCCTGGCGCGCGGTGCCGCTGCCGGAGGACGCGCGGCCCTCGGCCGACAGCGACGCCGAGCTGACCGTCTGGCAGCCGTCGACCGACCGCCTGTGGGAGTTCTGGCGGCTGCGCCGCGGCCCGCGCGGCTGGCAGGCGCGGTGGGGCGGCGCGATGTCGCGCGTGCACCGCAACGCCGGCCGCTTCTCGCCGGCCGCGTGGCCGGGCGCGAAGCGCTGGTGGGGCGCGACCGCGACGAGCCTGCCGCTGCTGGGCGGGCTGATCCGCGCCGCCGAGCTGCGCCGCGGACGCATCGAGCACGCGCTCGCGCTCGCCGCCCCGAACACGCGCTTCGACGCCTTCGCGTTCCCCGCGCAGCGCACCGACGGCGTCGCCGCCGGCGCGACGACCCTGCCCGAGGGGGCGCGGCTGCGGCTCGACCCCACGCTCGACGTCGCCGCGCTGCACCTGCCGCCCGTCACCGAGGCGATCGCCCTCGCCGCGCAGCGCTACGGCATCCTCGTACGCGACACCGCGCCGAACGTCGCGCTCTACGCCGAGGCGCGATCCCTCGGCGCCAGCGGCGACCGCTCGCTCGCCGACTTCCCGTGGGACCGGCTGCAGCTGCTCGCCGGCAGGCTGCGCGCACGCCGATGAGGGAGCGGGCGCTCGAGGAGTGGTCGCTCGCGCTCGCGCTGGCCGGCACCGCGGAACGGCGCGCGCTCATGCGCCCGCTGGCCGCCGAGCTGCTCGAGCGCGTCGACGTCGCCACCTTCGCCGCGCTGCTTTCGTCGGAGCGGCTGCTGCCGCTGCTCGGGGCGCGCGCCGTCGCGCTCGCCGGCGGGCGCCTGCCGCCGGCGCTGCACGCCGGCGTCGCCGAGGCGACCGCGCGCGCCGCGCGCGCGGGCGAGGCGCAGGAGACGCTCACCGTCCATCTCGTGCGCGCGCTCGACGACGCCGGCATCCGCGCGATCCCGCTCAAGGGACCGCTGCTCGGCCGCGCCGTCCATGGCGGGCCCGGCATGCGCATCGGCACCGACGTCGACCTGCTCGTCCACACGGACGACCTCGCGGGCGCGCGCGAGACGCTCGTCGGGCTCGGCTACGACGGCGCCGCGACGCGCGTCGACGCGCGCGGCCTGCCGGTCCTCCACCACGCGCTCAAGCCGGCCGCGCCGGGCCTGCCGCCGATCGACCTGCACTGGCGCGTGCACTGGTACGAGGAGCAGTTCGGGAGCGCGGTCGTGGAGCGCTGCGTGAGCGATCCACTGCGCGTATGGCGCGCACAGCCGGCGGACGAGCTGGCGATGCTGCTGCTGATGTATGCGCGCGACGGCTTCGTCGGGCTGCGGCTGGCGGTCGACCTCGCCGCCTGGTGGGACGCGCTCGGGGCGAGCGTCCCGGACGGCGCACTCGCCGGGATCGCGGCCGACCACCCCGCGCTGGAGCCCGCGCTGCGGGCGGCCTGCGGCCGCGCGCGCGCGATCGTCGGCGTGCCCGAGCTGCTGCCCCCGCCGAGCGGCCGCGACGGGCGCGCGCGCGCCGCCGAGCGGCTGGCCAACTGGTCCTGCCAGGGCAGCAACGCGCAGGCGCTCGCGAACGTCAGCCTGATCGACGCGTTGCTGATGCCGCGCGGACAGCTGCGCGCGTTCGCCGCGCGCCAGCTCGCGCGCACGCCGAGCTTCGGCACGACCGACGGCGAGCGCCGCCCGCCGCTGCACGCCCTGCGGGTGCTGCTGCGCCACGCGCGAGCCGGCGCGCGCATCGCCGCCGGACGGCCCTGGAGCCCGCTTCCGCGACCCGCCGCTCAGGCGCCGGCCGCGTGCTCGTCGGGATGCGCGGCGCCCCCCGCGACGATCCCCGCCCAGGTCCACAGCAGCAGCTCCGAGAAGGTCTGCTGAAGCGGGTTGAACAGCACGACGACGAGCCAGAAGACCGCGAGCGCCACGAGGCCGCTGCGCCACGCCTGCAGCGGCGGCGGTCCGCGCCGGACGATCGCCCCGCCGACGCACGCGGCGAGCGCCGCCAGCCAGATCGCCGTTCCGACGAGGCCCAGCTCCACGAGGTTCAGCAGGAAGACGTTGTGCAGCGCGGTGTGGGAGCCGGTCAGCGGATACGTCGCTCCCTGCAGGAAGTAGGACTGGCTGTCGCGCTGGAAGGTGGACCATCCGAACCCGAGCAGCGGCCGCTGCTGGATCATCCGCAGCGCCGCCGCGTCCTGGTTCTGGCGGTCCCACACCGGCAGCCGGTCGGCGACGCGCTCGCTCGCGCGCGAGGAGATGCCGGGGACGGCCGCGTAGACGCCGCCGACCGCGAGCGCACCGCAGAGCACGACCGGCACGATCCGCGCGCGCAGCGCGGGCGTCGTCAGCATCGCCGCGAGGACGCCCAGCACGACCGCGATCCAGACCGCCCGCTCCAGCGTCAGCAGGCAGCCGAGCGCGCACAGCGGCATCACGAGCGTCGCCCACCGCCGTACCGCGCGGCTGGGCCACGTCTGCCGCACGATCGCGGCGGCGATCCCGCAGGCGAACAGCGCGAAGCCCTCCGTCACCGCCTCGGCGAACGGGCCGCGCGCGCGGCCGAACTGGAGGCCGTAGCCGGGATCCGCGACGTAGCGGGGGAAGACGAGCGCGTGCGGGCCGAGCACCTCGAAGACCGCCGTCAGGCCGAGGTAGGTGCCGAGGCACAGCAGCGTCATCAGCAGGACGTTGCGCCGTCGCGCGTCGCGGAACACAAGCGGCGCGAGCAGGAACAGCGCGAACGGCGCGATCCCGAGCTGGTCGATCGCCGCGAAGATCGCGGTGCGGTGACCGAGCGTGCCGGCCCACGCGGCCGAGCCGACGACGTAGAGCAGCAGCAGGCCGAGCAGCAGGTGCTCCGGGCGCCAGCGCAGGCGCGGCCGGGTCGCGGCCGCCGGCGCGCGCGCGAGCACCGCGACGACCATCAGCGCCAGCAGCGCGCGGTCGGGCACGAGCGGCAGGCCGTGCACGCCGAGCGCCGGCCAGTTGCCGGAGAAGATCGTCAGCAGCAGCGCCGCGCTCAGCCCGTAGGAGGCGTCGACGTGCCACAGCGCCCACACGACGGCCAGCACGGCCGCGAGCGCGGCGAGCGCCAGCACGACGCCGTAGCCGGCGAACGCCGCCGGCGGGTGGCGCAGCAGCGCGGCCGCGGCGAGCAGCCCGCCGCCGACCCACGCGTACCACGGCGGGACGAACGCGTCGCGGCGCTCCATCCCCGTCAGCCGGCGACCCGTGCGTGGCGGTGCGCCGCACGGTCCTCGCGCCACCAGGCGAGCGCGAGGCCGAGCACGCCGCCGACGAGCAGCCCGACGAAGCCGAGCAGCTCCAGCTTGTGCAGGCGATCGCTGCTCGCCTGCTGCGCGAGCGCGAGCACGGAGACGATCGCGGTCGAGGCGCTGTAGCTCTGCTGGTCGCCGACGTAGGCGGCGCCGGCCGCGCGGGCGCGCAGCTGCGCGGCGTCGCGCGCGGCGCGCGCCTCGTCGAGCGCGCGTGTGGCGGCAGCCGATGGGCGCCGGCCGCCCTCGGCGGCGAGCGCGTCGGCGCGCGCGACCGCGCGGCTGTAGGCGATCGAGGCGCGGCGGTAGGCGGCGAGCAGCGCCGGGCCCTGGCCGCTGCTCGCGTTGAGCTGCGCGACGTACCGCACCAGGCGCTCGCTCGCGAGCGCGCTGAGGGCGGTCGCGGCGCGCGCGCTCGGCCCCTCGCCGATCACGCGGATCACCGGGCTCTGCGGCACCGGCGAGGCGACCAGCCGGGAGGCGACCGTGAGCGGCGGGAGCCCGAGCCGTGCGGCGACCGGCTCGACCACGTCGCTCGCGCCGATCGAGCGGCTGTAGGCGTCGGCGAGCGCGACCGAGGCCTGCACGAAGCCCGGCAGCGTCGGCGTGCTCGGGTTCACCTTGCCGACCAGCAGACGCGACTCCGCGCTGTAGACGGGCGCGCGCGCGAAGCCGGCGGCGAGCCCGGCGGCCGTCAGCAGCAGCAGCGGCACGAGCACCCACAGCGGCCGGCGGCGCACGGCGCGGCCGAGGCCGGTTCCCGGCGTCGCGCGGCCGGCGCCGTTCGAGGACGGCTGGCGCGAGTGCTCGGGCGGCAGCAGCGGCGGGCGGCTCGGCAGCGTCGGGTCGTGCGGCAGCAGCGGCGGCGGGACGCTCGTCGACATCCGCCTCACCTTCCCCCGTCGCGCCGCAGCAGCAGCGCGACCGGACGCGGCTCGCCCTCGCTGTCGCGGAAGTCGACGGCGGCCGCGACCTCCACGTCACACAGCTCGCGCAGCCCGGCGAGGCTCTGATCGAGCGTGGCGACCGACTCGTGCTCGCCGCCCTCGTAGAGCATCGTGCGCCAGGGGATCTCGCCGAGCGCGCGCAGCCAGCCGATGTGATGGCGGATCGCGAGGTACAGCACGACCGCGCCGTCAAGCTGCGGACGCAGGTGCTGCGGCACCTCGGCGGCGAGCGGACGGTCGGCCTCCAGCTCGCCGGGGATCAGCTCGTGGCGCGTGAAGCCGAGGCCGAGCAGCAGCTCGCGGCCGCGGCGCACGACGGTCGGCCGGTCCCATCCGACGCCCCATGCGGCGCCGTCGGCGAGCGTCGAGGCGAGCATCATGCCGGCGTTGCAGCCGACGTCGAGCACGAGCCGGTCGCGCACCGACTCGCCGTGCTCCGCCATCAGGGCCGACAGGAAGCGCCAGCGGCGACCGGAGTCGCGCCGGCCGCTCGCGCCGACGGTCGGCACCGACTGGTAGAGGTAGCGGCCGCCGCGCAGCCGGTACTCGAGCCCGAAGTGCAGGTCGCGGCGGGCCTCCGGCGACAGCCGGCGCTCGACCGAGCGCGTCGGGTCCGCGAGCGTGAAGTGATCGGCGCCGAGGAACCCGTCGGCGCGGTCGGCGACGAGGTGGTGCGGCTCGCGCCAGCGCGCGTCGCGCGCGACGAGGCCGGCCGCGCGGGCCGCCCGCTCGACGCGCTCCAGCGCCGCTTCCCGCTCGGGCGCCGCCGGCGGCTCGCCCGCGACGTGCTCCACGACGGTCGCCACGAGGCCCGCTGCCGGCAGCTCGACGACGTCGTACGGGCGCGGGGCAACCCCCTCGGCGTGCAGCGCGCATGCCGCGCGCAGCCGCTCGCGGGCGCTCGCGGCGTCGCCGGCGGGGGCGAGCTTGAAGCCGGCGTCGAGCGGATAGCCGCGCGTCAGCTCGCCGAGCGCCTCCGCGAGCCCCGCCTGCGGCGGCACGTAGACGCCCGCGCGGCCGGCGTGCACCGCAAGGCCGCGTGCGGCCATCTGGCGGCGCAGGCCGTCGAGGTCCTCCACCGGCGCGAGCGCGCAGTCGCGCCGCGACGGCGCCTGGGCGAGCGGCGTCGCCGCGCGCGCGCCGGCTCGCAGGCGATGCGCGATCGCGGCGCGCAGCCAGTGGCCGAGCGCGTTGAGCTCGCGCTCGACCCGTCGTGCGGCGCGATAGGCCGCGTGGGCGCCCGGCACGCGTCGCGCCTGGCGGCGCAGCAGGGAGCGGCTCGGACGCTCGAACGGCTCGGTATCGATCACGCTCACGGTGCTCACCTCGGCAGACGGCGGACTCTCAAGCTCAAACGCGCGGCGCGGCGCGAAACTTGCGCGACGCGGCCGTCCGATCCGATCGCGCCAGCAGCAGCCGCTCGGCCGCGCGCATCAGCGGCAGCGCCCGCGGCCCCCAGCCGCTGAGCGTGCCGGTCGCCGAGCGGTGGCGCCGCGCGAGCGTCGCGACGACCGGGGCGAGCGTGGCGAGCGCGAACGCCGGGTCGAGCCTGTCGCGCTCGAACGCGGCGCACATGCGCGCGAGCGCGTCGCGCAGCCGCACGAGCGGGGGCTCCCAGCCGGCCTGGCTCGGATGCAGCTCGCACAGCTCCAGGCACCAGCGGTCGAGGAACGGGTCGCCGCGCTCCCCGCCCCACTCCCAGTCGAAGACGCGCAGCGCCCGCTCGCGCACGGCGAGGTTGCCGCGCCAGTAGTCGCCGTGGACCGCGCAGCGCGGCACGCGGGCGCCGCGCAGCGCGGCCAGCCGCTCCCCGACGACGTCGAGCAGCGGCGCCGCAGCGTGCGGCCGCAGTGCCCGCCACGCGTCGGCGACGGCCGACAGCGCGCGCGCGTCGTCGCGCGCGTCCCACGGCGACTCGGCCGTCGCCGTCGCGCGCTGGAAGGCCCGCAGCCAGCCGATCGCGACGTCCTCCGGCGGGCGCGCCGCCGCCGAGGCGAGCGG
>JBQCIQ010000226.1:0-8143 GCA_051953595.1 Conexibacter sp.
GCGCCAGGCGCGCGCGAGCTGCTGGAGCGCTTGCAGCGGGTCCTCGGCGGCCAGCAACGCGCCCGGCTGCGCACAGCGTGCGTCCTCCGCGTGCCGCGGCGCGACGAGCACGCCCCACGCGCCGGCGGCGAGCGCCTGCGCGGCGAAGCGGCCGCCGTCGTGCGTCTCACCCGGCAGGCCGACGAACAGGTCGCCGGGACCGGCCTCGCGCGAGTCGATCGTCACGCGGGCGGGGCCGGGCTTGGCGGGATCGATTCCCTGCGGCGCCGGCGCGGCGAGCCGCGCGCCGGCCGCCTCGGCGATCTGCTGCGGCGTCCAGGACCTCATCGCGCGAGGACGCTCCTCAGCGCCTCGCGCGCGACCGTCACGTCGTCGAACGGGACCTTGCGGCCGTCCTCATACTCCTGCCCCTGCTCGTGCCCCTTGCCGGCGATCACGACGACGTCGCCGTCCTGCGCTTCCGCAAGCGCCTGCGCGATCGCGGCGCGGCGGTCGACCTCCGCCGCGACGTGCGCGCGGCGCTCGGGGGGCACGCCCGCCAGGATCTCCTCGACGATCGCCTCCGGCTGCTCGGAGCGCGGGTTGTCGGACGTCACGAGCGTGCGGTCGGCGAGGCGGGCGGCGATCTCGCCCATCAGCGGGCGCTTGCCTCTGTCGCGGTCGCCGCCGCAGCCGAAGACGCAGATCAGCCGCCCCTGCGTCAGCGGGCGCGCCGCGTTGAGGACGTTCTCCAGCGAGTCAGGCGTGTGCGCGTAGTCGACGAGCACGGCGAACGGCTGCCCCTCGTCGACCGGCTCGAAGCGGCCGGGGACGCGGCCGATGTCCGGCAACGCGCTGGCGATCGTCTCCCACTCGACGCCCAGCGCGCGCACCGCCGCCACCGCCCCGAGCACGTTCGAGACGTTGAAGCGCCCGGGCAGCGGGGTCGTGAGCGCGATCGGGCCCTCCGGCGTGAGCGCCGTGAACCGCGATCCCGCGAAGCCGCTCTCGACGTCGGTCGCGCGGTAGGTCGCCTCGTGGTCGATCGCGAACGTGATCGCGTGCGGCAGCTCTCCCGCCAGTCGCCGGCCGTACGGGTCGTCGACGTTGACGATCGCGACGCCCAGGTCGCCTTCGAACAGCCGCCGCTTCGCGAGGAAGTAGTCCTCCATCGTCGGATGGAAGTCGAGGTGGTCCTGCGTGAGGTTCGTGAAGATCGCCGCGGCGAAGCGCGTGCCGTCGGCGCGGCCGAGTCTGAGCGCGTGCGAGGAGACCTCCATCGCGCACGCGACGTCGCCGCCGTCGCGCATCGCGCGGAAGTCACGCTGGAGGTCGATCGCCTCGGCGGTCGTGCGCTCCACGGGGCGCTCGACGCCACCGACGAACGCGGTCACCGTGCCGAGCAGCCCGCACTGGCGCCCGGCCGCCTCCAGCAGCGCGCGCACGAGGAACGCGGTCGTCGTCTTGCCGTTCGTGCCGGTGATCCCGACGACGTCCAGCGTGGCAGTCGGGTCGCCGTGGAAGCGCGCCGCGGCCGGCCCCATCGCGGCGCGCACGTCCTCCACGACCACCTCCGGCACGCCGAGCCCCAGCGGCCGCTCAACGACGAGCGCCGCCGCGCCGCGCGCGACCGCGTCGGGGGCGAAGTCGTGCCCGTCGCGCGTGAATCCGGGCACGCAGAAGAACAGCGTCCCCGGGACGACGCGGCGGTTGTCGTAGGCGAGCGCCGTGATCTCGGTCTCGCCGCCGGCGGCGAGCGGCGAGCCCATCACGTCGGAGAGATGCATCGCGCCCCGAGTCTAGAGACGGCGTCGGCCGCGCCGACTTCGCCCGGCGGCGCTACGACGGTCTGATCCCGAGGTACGGCAGCGCGAACGCGACGATCTTCTGGAACGCCGGCGCCGCGACCTGGCCGCCGTAGATCGCGCCCTGCGGCTCGTTGACCACCACGGACACCAGCAGCCGCGGGTGGCTCGCGGGCGCGAAGCCCATGAAGGAGGCGACGTAGCGCGTTCTGGAGTACTGGCCGTCGGGATCGACCTTCTGCGCCGTGCCGGTCTTGCCGGCGAGGTCGTAGCCGGGGATGCTCGCCTCCGAGGCGGTGCCGCCGGCCGCCAGCACGCCGCGCAGCATGTCGCGCACGCTCGCGGCCGCCGCGGTGGAGATCACGCGTCTGCCGGGCGCCTCGCGCACGGCTCTGCCGTCGACCGAGCGGACGATCTGCGGCCTGCGCAGGATCCCGCCGTTCGCGATCGCGGCGTACGCCTCCATCATCTGCATCGGCGTGACCGCCTGCCCCTGGCCGATCGGCAGGTTCGCGATCGAGGAGCCCGAGTACTGCTTGTAGGTCGGCACGATCCCCTGCTCCTCGCCGGGCAGGTCGACGCCGGTCGGTCTGCCGAAGCCGAACAGGTCGACCCACTGGGAGAAGCGTCTCGCGCCCATCATCAGCGCGATCTGCACCGCGCCGATGTTGCTCGACTGCTTGAGCACGTCGGCGACGGTCAGCGTCTCGCTGCCGTGCGCCTCGGCGTCGTGCAGCGTGCGGTCGGCGACTCTCAGCTCGTAGGGGACGAAGATCGGCGTCTCCGGCGAGACGACGTGGTCGGCGAGCGCGCCGGCGACCGTGATCGCCGTGAAGGTCGAGCCGGGCTCGTACGTGTAGCCGACGGCGTCGTCGAGCTGCGCCTCGGGCGGAGCGCCGCCGGGATCGTTCGCGTTCACGCGCGGCCAGTTCGCGAGCGCCAAGATCTCGCTCGTCTGCGGGTCCATCACGATCGCCGTCGCGCTTCTCGGGCGGAACACCTGCCCGACGCCGTCGAGCACCGACTCGACCTTGTCCTGGAGGTTCGCGTCGAGCGTGAGCTGGACGTCCCTGCCGGGGACGGTGGGGCGCCGGTCTTGGATCGAGATCGGCTGGCCGAGCGCATCGCTGACGACGCGGCGGATCCCGTCCTGCCCGCGCAGGAGCTTGTCCTCCTTGTACTCGAAGCCGGTCCCGCCGCCGCGCTGCTCGCTCGCGCTGCCGATCACCTGCGCGGCGAGCCAATCGCGCGGGTAGGTGCGGCGGCTGCTCGGCGTGAGCGTGATGCCGTCGATGCGCAGCGCGGCGATCTTGCTCGCTCTGCCGGCCGGCAGGCGGCGCGCGAGGTAGACGAAGCCGCTCTGCTCGGACAGCTTGCCGAGCACGTCGGCCTCCGCCATGCCGAGCAGCGGCGCGAGCTTCGCGGCCGCCTGGAGCGGTCTTCTGACGAGGTAGGGCGTGGCGGAGACGTCGCTGGCCGGCTCGGAGACGGCGAGCACCGCGCCGTTGCGGTCGGTGATGGTCCCCCGCGGCGCCGGCAGCGCGACGGTCTGGACCTGCTGCGTGGCGGCGGCGCGCTTGAGCGCCGGCGCGCGCACGGCGCCGAGCCACGTCGCGCGCAGCGTCGCGACGCCCAGCAGGGCGACGAAGACGAGGAAGAGGAGCCCGATGCGACGGTCGGTGAGGCCCGGCACCCCTGGTACCTAACCCTGCGGCGCGGACGCTCCGCCAGCCGCGACAGGCGTTGCCGTCGCCGTGCCGGTCGCGCTCGTCGGCGTGGCGGTCGTGGCCGGCGCGCTCGCCGCCGGTGTCGTGGCCGCGGCGGCGGGAGTCGTGGCGGTCGTCGTAGTCGTCGCGGCGGGATCCGCGGTCGTCGTCGCCGCGTCCGGCGTGGTCGCCGCCGTCGTCGACGCGGCCAGCTCGGCCGCGGCGGCCGCCGCCGCGTTCGGGTCGGGCACGCGCATCGTCGTCAGCGCCCTGCCGGCGTCGGCGGCGCTTGCGGTCAGGAAGCGCGGCGAGCCCTGCGGCGGCATCACGTAGCCCATCTGCGTGGCCTCGCCGACGATCCGGTTCGTGTCCGACAGCTCGGAGATCGACAGCCGCAGCGCCGCGTTCGACTGCTCCAGCTGCGTGCTGCGCTCGACCGCGCGGCCGATGCCGGCGTTCCATCTCAGCAGCGTCAACTGCATCGTCACGATCCCGACGAGCAGGCCGCCGAGCAGCACGATCCAGATGCGGCCGCCGATCAGGCGGTCGAGCAGGCGGTGGTCCGGGAGCGTGCGCAGCCAGGCGAGCGCGCGCGCTCCGAGCGTCTGGTCGGCGCCGCGGCGATTCGGACGCGGAACGGCGACGGGGCGCGCCGGGCGTCGGACGGGGCGGTTGGGGGCGGGCCGGGCGGGACCCGATATCCGCCGCTGCGGACGCGGCGCGACGACGGCACGGCGTGCTGCGGCGGTGGCGGCAGGTGGCGTCATGACCCGGTTCCTCCCTGTCTCGTCAGCTTGCGGGCGCCGCGCAGGTGCGCGGACTTCGCGCGCGGGTTGTGCGCGACCTCGCCGGGCGTCGGCGCGATCGCGCGCCGCGACAGCAGCTCGCCCTCGGGCGTGCGGCCGCACCCGCAGACCGGCAGGTCCGGCGGGCAGATGCAGCCGCGCGCCCGCTCGGCGAGGAAGCGCTTCACGCGCCGGTCCTCGAGCGAGTGGAACGAGATCGCGGCCAGTCTGCCTTCGGGCGCGAGCACGTCCCACGCGAGCGGCAGCGCGCGGTCAAGCTGCTCCAGCTCCTCGTTGACGGCGATGCGGATCGCCTGGAACGTGCGCTTCGCCGGGTGGCCGCCGGCGAACTGCGCCGGCGTCGGGATCGCCGACTTGATCGTCTCGACAAGCGCGTGCGTCGTCTCGATCCGTGTCCTCGTCCGGTCGCGCACGATCGCGCGCGCGATGCGGCCGGCGTAGCGCTCGTCGCCGTACTCGCGCAGCAGGCGGGCGAGGCGGCGCTCGTCCCACTCGTTCACCACGGTCGCCGCGGTCAGCTCCTGCGCCGGGTCCATGCGCATGTCGAGCGGCGCGTCGTAGGCGTAGGAGAAGCCGCGCTCCCACGTGTCGACCTGCATCGAGGACATGCCGAGGTCCATGTAGACGAGGTCCGCTCTGATCGCCTCGTCGCGCAACTGCTCCAGCCCGGTCGCGAAGTCGGCGCGGATGAAGCGGGTGGCGCAGGAGACCTCGGCCGCCAGCTCAGCGAAGCGCTCCTCGGCGATCGGGTCGCGGTCGATCCCGATCAGCGTGCCGGCCGGACCGATGCGGTCGGCCACCAGACGCGCGTGGCCCCCTCCTCCGACGGTGCAGTCGACCGCGACGGCGCCGGGCCGCGGGTCCAGCAGCTCGATCAGCTCGCCGGCGAGGACCGGGATGTGGATGGAGACCATGTCAAGCAGTGTGGTCATGCGCGGAGGCGTTGATCGGGGTCATCCCGCCGAATGCAGCCCGGCGGCGATGTCGGAGACGTTGTCGAGCACTTCGCCGTTGTACGAAGCCCAGTTGGCGCGGTCCCAGATCTCGAGGCACTCGCCCGCACCGACGACGCTCACGTCCTTCGTGATGCGTCCGCGCTCCAGCAGGAATCTCGGCAGCATCACGCGCCCGGCCCCGTCCAGCTCGGTCGGATGCGAGTTCGCCGCGAAGTACCGGTTGAGCTGGCGGTACTCGGGCGAGAGCGGGCTCTTGCCCGCCAGCGCGGCCGCGGTCCAGGCGTCGTAGTCCGCGGGCCGCCAGATCGCGACGCAGTCCTCCAGGCCGGCCGCGAGGACCACGCCCTCCGCGTACGCCGCGCGGTACCGCGTCGGAACCGTCAGGCGGTTCTTCGCGTCGAGCGTGAGGTCGAAGGTGCCGCGGAAGGTCAAGGTCGGTCCCTTGGAAAGAAAGGCGGACCGGGGTGGCTGGGTGGGAGGAGCCCTGCCACCCCGGTCCGATGGGCGCGCAAGCTATCCCACTTCTCCCCACTTTGCAACCCGTATGTCACAGGACATCCCACCTTTGCCGCGAAGCGGCGCTTGCGCAGGCCGAAATCGCCCGTCTGACGGGGCATCGAGCGGTGGGACGGAGTGGGGCGCTCAGCGGCGGAGAGGGTGCAAGCGCCCGTGCAGATCCGAGCACTGCACCTTTTCGACCGCTATGCGGTCGCAGATGGACAGTGGTCGGCGGAGATCAGCCGGCGCGCTCGGCGGCGGCGCGCAGGGCGCTGCGGGCGTCGGCGGCGAGCGCTTGGACCAGCTCGCCGGCCGGCCGGGCCTGGGCCAACACGTGCGCCTGCCCGGCCCACAGGTTGATCGCGTCGGCGTCGCCCCGCTCGCGCGCTGCCTTGCGCAATGGCGCCGTGAGGTGGTGGACCTCGGGATAGGCGCTCGGCGCGTCGGCGTCGTGCTCGCGCAGGAAGCGGTTCACGATTCCCCGTGCGGTGCGACCGCTGAAAGCGCGGGTGAGGCTGGTCTCCCCCTCCTGCGCCAGCGCCGTTCGATGCGGCGCGCTCGTGCCGGCCTCGGGCGTGAGCATCAGCGCGCTGCCGAGCTGCGCGGCGGCGGCGCCGGCCGCGAGCACGGCGGCGATGGCGGCGCCGGTCATGATCCCGCCGGTCGCGATCAGCGGCAGCTCGACCTCGGCGCGGACGAGCTGGAGCAGCGCGAGCAGGCCGATCGCGGCCGGATCGACGTCGTCGAAGCCGCCACGGTGACCGCCCGCCTCGGCGCCCTGCACCACGAGCGCATCCGCGCCGGTGGCCGCCGACTCGCGCGCCACGGCGGGCGTCGTGACGGGCACCCACACGGCGATCCCGTCGCGCTGGAGCGCGGCGACCGTCTCGGCCGGTGGACAGCCGAACGTGAAGGAGACGACGGCGGGCCTGTGCTCGTGCACCAGCGCGAGCTTCGCCTCGAAGGCGTCGTCGTCGTGACGCGCGTCGCCGAGGATCGCGTTCTGCCGTTCGGCGTCATGGACCAGCGTCGCGGCGTAGCGGGCGACCGCCTCGCGATCGCCCTCCCGGCACGGCGGCGCGAAGACGTTGACGCCGAACGGCGCGTCGGTCGCGGCGCGCAGCGCGGCGACGTCGTCCGCGACCGCGTCGGCCGTCTTGTAGCCGGCGGCGAGGAAGCCGAGCCCGCCCGCCTCGCTGACCGCTGCCGCCAGCGCCGGCGTCGAGGGACCGCCCGCGAGCGGCGCCTGCACGATCGGCAGCGCGAGCGCGTTCGGCGAGAAGCGGGTCATGGCGTGACCGTAGCGCGCCGCTCAGGCGGTGAAGCTCGCCAGCAGCGCGGCGGCGACGAGCAGCAGCACCGACGGGACGAGCAGCAGCGCGACGACGAGCTGGATCTGCGGCGCGGCCTTCGCGGCGCGCTCGGCGAGGCGGCGGGCTTGGGCGGCGCGCGCCTCCGCCGCCTGCGCGGCGAGCGCTTCGGCGAGCGGCGTGCCGTGGCGGGCGCCCCGCTGCAGCGCGCGCACGAGCGGGACGATCCCCTCGCATGGGCAACGCGCGGCCAAACGCGCCAGCGCGACCTCGCGCGGCACGCCCAGCGCGATCTCGACCGACGCGGTGCGCCACTCGCGCGCGAGCGGACCCCGCGAGCGGCGCGCCACCTCGGCGAGCGCGCGGTCGAGCGACAGTCCGGCGCCGAGCGCGACGCGCAGCAGGTCGAGCAGGTCCGGCAGCTCGCGCGCCATCGCGGTCCCGCGGATGCGGGCGCGGCGGCGCAGCCAGAGGTCCGGGGCGAGGAAGCCGGCGAGCGGCAGCGCGAACGGCGCGAGCAGGCCGAGCCGGCCCGGCAGCAGCGAGCCGAGCGGCAACGCCGCGGCCAGACCGAGCGCGCCGGCTCCCCCCTTCGCCGCCATCACGTCGGCGGCGCGCAGCCCGAGGGGACGGCCGGCGGCGAGCAGCAGCGCCTCGAACGCGCGCGAAGCTGCTGGCGCGCCGACGCGGACGCCGACGCGCGCGAGCAGCGCAAGCGCGGCGGCCGTCGCGCAACGACGCCGAGCGGCCGGCCGTCGCGGTGCCAGCTCCGCGAGCGCCAGGACGGCGAGCGCAGCGGCTGCGCCCGCGAGCGCGGCGGCGGGCGTCACGGCGCCACCTTCGCGAGCCGCCGGATCGCGAGCAGCCCGAGCAGCTGGAGGAAGCCGGCGAACGCGGCGAGCCACAGCGCGAGCGGGTCGCGCGCGACGTGCGCGAGCGCGCCGGGGCTCGCCAGCTACATCACCGCGTAGTGTTGCGTCGATCGGTTGTCCCAGATGGCCACACTGTTCGGCTGCCAGCGCCAGCGCACCTGGTACTCGGGAATGAACGCCTGGCTGATGAGGTAGTTCAGCAGTTGCGACG
>JBQCIQ010000227.1:0-2534 GCA_051953595.1 Conexibacter sp.
CTCCTGCTCACGAACGCGCACGTCCTCGACCCGCGCGCCGATCTCGACGAGCCGCACGACGTCCTGATCCGCGACGGTCACATCGCCGAGCTCGGCTCGCCAGGATCGCTGAGCGAAGCGGCCAACGGCACAAACACGATCGAGGCCGCCGGCAAGCACCTGTTCCCCGGCTTCGTCGACCCGCATGTTCACCTGCGCACGCCGGGCCAGGAGTACAAGGAGACGCTTGCGAGCGGCACGGCCGCCGCCGCCGCCGGCGGCTATTGCGGCGTCGTCGCGATGCCGAACACGGCGCCGACGCTCGACGGCGCGCCGGTGCTGCGCTCGCTCACCGCGCAGGCCGAGCGGGAGGCGAAGGTGCCGGTCGGCTTCATGCCGGCGATCACGGTCGGCCTTCAGGGCTCGGACCTGACCGAGATGGCGGAGCTGCGCGACGCCGGCGCGCTCGGCTTCACCGACGACGGCAAGCCGCTCGTCGCCGCCGGCATGCTGCGGCGCGCGCTCCAATACCAGCACCTGTGCGGCGGGGTGATCGCGCTGCACGAGGAGGACCCGTCGCTGTCGGGGAAGGGCGTGATGCACGAGGGTGCGGTCTCGGCGCGCCTCGGCATGGCAGGGATCCCGTCGATCTCCGAGTCGACGATGGTCGCGCGCGACAGCGCGATCGCCGCGTACGAGCAGGGGCGCGTGCACTTCCAGCACCTCTCGTGCGTCGAGTCGGTGCAGGCGCTCGCCGCCTGGAAGGCAGCCGGCGCGCAGGTCAGCGGCGAGGCCTCGCCGCACCATCTGACGCTCACCGACGAAGCCGTCCGCTCGCTCGACTCGCGCTTCAAGATGAACCCGCCGCTGCGCACGGAGGCCGACCGGCAGGCGCTGATCGCCGGCCTGCGCGACGGGACGATCGAATGCGTCGCGACCGACCACGCGCCGCACGCGCACCACGAGAAGGAAGTCCCGTTCGAGGAGGCGCCGATGGGCGTCACCGGCCTGGAGACGGCCTTCCCGGTCCTCTACACGGACCTCGTGCTGCCGGGCGTGCTGCCGCTGGCGCTCGTCGTCGAGCGGATGACGGCCGGCGCCGCGCTGCTCGACCTGCCGACCCCGCGGATCGCGGTCGGCGAGCCGGCGAACCTGACGCTGCTCGACCTCGGCGCGAGCTGGGAGGTCGGCGCGCGCGGCTACGTGAGCGCGGCGGAGAACTGCTGCTTCGAGGGTCGGACGCTGCGCGGCGTCGTGCGGCTGACGGTGGCGGCCGGCGCGGTTGCGCACCGCGCGCCGGTCGAGGTGACGGCATGACCGCGCGCACGCTCGATCGCGGGCGCGCGGCGCTCGTCGTGATCGACGTGCAGGAGGCGTTCGCGAAGGCGGTCGAGGACTTCGACGCGGTCGCCGCGCAGGCGGCCATCCTCGTGCAGGGCGCGCAGGCGCTCGGGTTGCCGGTGCTCGTGACGGAGCAATATCCGCGCGGGCTCGGCGACACGGTCGCGCCGGTGCGCGAGGCGCTTGGCGAGGACGTCGAGCGCCTGCCGAAGACGGTCTTCTCCGCGGCGCGCGCCGACGGCTTCGATCTCCAGGGACGCGACCAGGCGCTCGTGTGCGGGATCGAGACGCACGTCTGCGTCAACCAGACGGTCCACGACCTGCTCGGCGGCGGCGTCGAGGTGCACGTCGCGGTCGACGCGGTCGGCTCCCGCACCGCCGCCAACCGCGAGCTGGGGCTGCGCAAGATGGAGGAGAGCGGGGCGATCCTGACCTCGGTCGAGACTGCCCTGTTCGAGCTGCTTGGCGAGGCCGGCACGGACGAGTTCAAGACGATCCAGAAGTTGGTGATGTAGATGACGTCGATCGCCGATCCGACCGCGTACGTCCTGCTCGAGGACGGCGAGCGCTTCGACGGGCTCGCCTGTGGCGCAGAGACGCACGCCGTTGGCGAGGTCGTCTTCACGACCGGCATGACCGGCTACCAGGAGGCCGTCACCGACCCGTCCTTCGCCGGCCAGCTGATCACGTTCACGACCGCGCACGTCGGCAACTACGGCGTGAGCGGGGAGGCGATGGAGTCCGACCGCATCCACGCGCGCGCGGCGATCATGCGCGCCGCGACGAACCGCGAGGACGCGCCCGGCGCCGAGGGCGGCTGGCTCGACTGGCTGCGCGACTGCGGCGTGCCCGGCATCACCGACCTCGACACGCGCGCGCTCGTGCGCCACATCCGCGACAAGGGCGCGATGCGCGGCGGCGTCTTCCCGGCCGGCATGCCGGAGGAGGAGGCGCGCGCGGCGATCGCCGGCGAGCCCGCCATGGCCGGCCGCGACCTCGCGCGCGAGGCGACCCCGGTCGAGCCGGTCATCCTGCCACCGCTCGCCGGCGACGGCCCCACGATCGCGATGATCGACACCGGCGTGAAGGCCTCGATCGTGCGCAACCTGCGCGAGCGCGGCGCCCGCGTCGAGCTTCACCCGTGCAGCGCGAGCGCCGAGGACCTCCTCGCGCGCGAGCCCGACGCGGTTTTCCTGGCGAACGGTCCCGGCGAC
>JBQCIQ010000228.1:0-28247 GCA_051953595.1 Conexibacter sp.
GATGACACATTCAACCTTGTCATGTCAGCGTTCGGTCCCGAGGACCGAACGAGGGCGCTCCCTAGGATGTGCCCCATGAGCGAGCGGCGCGCCGGGGAGCTGACGATCGACGAGCTCGCGCGCGAGACGGGCATGACCGTCCGCAACATCCGCGCGCACCAGTCGCGCGGACTGCTGCCGCCTCCGGACGTGCGCGCGCGGACCGGCTACTACGGCCCCGAGCACGTCGCGCGGCTGCGGCTGATCCAGGACCTGCAGGCGGAGGGCTTCAACCTCAAGGCGATCGAGCGGCTGATCGGCGCCTCGGACGGGGCGAGCGAGGAGGTGCTTGCGTTCGGTCGCCAGGTGCTGAGCGCGTTCGCCGACGAGGAGCCCGAGGTCACGACGATCGAGGACCTGACGACGCGGCTCAGAAGCACCGACGAGCGCGCGATCAGACGCGCCGAGAAGCTCGAGCTGATCAGACCGCTCGGCGACGGCCGCTACGAGGTGCCGAGCCCGACGCTGCTGCGCGCGGGGGAGGAGCTGGCGGCGATGGGCGTGCCGCCGATGCACGCGCTCGCGGTGGCGGAGCAGATCCAGCGCCACACGCGCGCGATCGCGGACCAGTTCGTGCGGCTGTTCATGGAGGACGTCGCCGGCGGTGAGCTGGATCCGTCGAAGCGCACGCCGCAGGAGTGGGCGCTGCTGAGCGACGCGCTCGCGCGCCTGCGCCCGCTCGCCAGCGAGGCCGTCCGCGCCGCCTTCCAGCAGACGATGTCGGCCGCCGTCGAGCGGCAGCTGCAGAGGACGCTGCGCGGCTGAGCGAGCCCGCGCAGCGCCGCAGCGACGTCAGGGCCCGACGAGGACGACCGCTCTCGCGTTCGTCGCGTCTCTCACTTCGACGCTGGTTCTTTCGAGCGTGAACTGGCTTCCGAAGGAGATTTCACAGCTGCCGGATTCTCCGAAGGTCCAGGTGAGTCTTGTCGAACCTCTGAGCGACAATGCTGAATTAACGAAGGCCGGCGACGTGAATCCGTTCTGCCACGAGCCCGTGGCTGTCATGGCGGAGTTGTTTGTTCCTTCGCAGAAGAGGGCTTCGAGGAAGAAGATTCTCACTATGATGCCTCTGGCCGGGACGTTGATCGTGGCCGGCGCGGGCGATCCCCAGGCGAATTCGGCCGTCCAGGTGCCGGCAGAGGTGATCGTAGAGCTTTCCCCCGCCGTCCTGCAGCCTTCGAAGGTGGGATTCGTCGACAGCGTCACTCTAATCGGTCCGGAGGCATTCCTGTTCCCCGGTTCCGCGGGGATTCTCGCGGCGCCGAGGTCGACGTTGCAGGTCGTTCCCCCTTGAGACCCCAGCATCATCGTGTTGTACCTGGCGTTCACTATGTCCAGCGTGTCGCCTGCTGGATACAGGCTGCCGCTGACCGCTTGCGCGAGTGACGGCGCGAGCAGCGAAGACGCCACGATCAGTGCGAGCAGCACTGTTGATCTGCGAAGCATTGTTCCCCCTGTCGTGAATGTTCGCGAGGTTATGAAGCTAGCAGATCGTTTAGGGGAGATGCATCATAACCAAATACTGAAATAAAGTGTGCTAGGAGAACCTGGGCAGCGCTCTGCCGCCGTTGTCTCTGACGATCATGCGGTTGTACATGCGGCTGGCGCGGGCGGGCTCTGCGGCGGCGAGGTCGTCCAGCTCGTGCGGGTCGCGCTTGTGGTCGAACAGCTGCGGGTCGGCGTTCTGGTTGTCGCCCATGTAGGACCAGCGTCTGTCGCGCGCGAACACGATCGAGCTGTAGGCGCCGGTCACGTACGTGCGTCTGGCGAGCTTGCGCTTGCCGCCTCTGCCGTCGAGCAGCGGCAGCAGGTTCTGCCCATCCATGAAGTCCGGTCTGCGAACCGTTCCTGCGTGCAGCAGCGTCGTCGCGACGTCCTGCGTCTGCGTGAAGTAGTCGGTGGTGTCACCTGCGCCGCGCCCGTCGGGCGAGCGGATCATCAACGGGACGTGAATCAACTCGGGATGACATTGGGTTGCCATCTTTGCCACGTAGCCGCGCTCGCCGAGGAGGAAGCCGTGGTCGGAGAGGAACAGGATCAGCGTCTCGCGCTCCAAATTCAGCTCGTAGAAGCGCTGCATGAAGTTGCCGAACCAGTGATCTGACATCGACAATTCAGCTCGGTAGAGCGCCTTCATCTGCGCGACGTCATCAGGCCCGAGGCCGTTCGTCTTCGTCGTCCCGTTGAGGACCGTGCCGGGGTCCCACGCGCGGTGCAGATCACCGCCGTGCATGCGGATGTACTTGGCCGGAGGGTCCCATGGCTCGTGCGGGTCGAAGCAGTCGACCATCAGCGCGAACGGCTTCTTCTGCCGGTTGCACTGCTCCAGCAATTTCATCCCGGCGGTAAAGACCTTCGCCGGTAAGTAGTCGGCCTCCGATCTGCGCCCGAGTTGATTGGCAAGGTACTGGCGCATCTTCTGGCCCGAGCTTGAATTGAGGATTCGCGGCGGCACGTGACGGGCCAGCTCCGCGTCGGAGATCAGGCTCGCGGGTTTTGTCACCGTGCCGGTCTGGCCGGGGACGGGATGGTAACGGTGAAGCGCCTGCTGGAACGGCTTCTGGGAGGGGACGAGCACCCACGGCGTGTCGACCGCGAGCGCTGTGAACCAGCCGGCCGCGCGCAGCGTGGTGACGAGGTTCTGCGTCGGGATGTCCTGCCACCCAGGCGTGACCGGCATGTCCGGCGGCGGACCTCTCCAGTCGGCGAACGGGAAGATCCGCCGGCCGCCGTAGATCGTCGCACGCGCCGGGCCGGTCGGGAACGCCTCGGGGTAGACGTGCGTGAAGCGCAGGCTCTCGCGCGCGAGCGCGTCGAGGTTCGGGGTGTGCGCGTGTCTGCGTCCGTACGAGCCGAGGTGGTCGGCGCGGATCGAGTCGATGATCACCAGCAGGAGGTTGGGCGCCTCGCCGCGCTTGACCTTTCTGACGCGCGCGGCGCGGATCGCCGCGGCGGTCTCGCGGCGGGCCTGCGCGGCGGTCAGCGTCTCGGCGGTCGCGGTCGTGCGGGCCGCCGTGGTGGTGGCGCCGCCGCCCGAGCCGCCGCAGCCGGCCGCAACGCTCCCACCGGCCGCCGCGGCGGCGCCCAGCCCGGCACGGCGCAGCAGCTCTCGACGGTCCATGCGTCTGGGGGTCATCGGCGGCGGACCTTAGCGGGTGTCGAGGCTGGGATGCTCTCGGAAAGGCTTCCACACCAGAAAGAGGAGGGTTAGCAGCATGACAGGAGCCTCGCATTGGGAGACACGAATAGCTATAAAATGGTTTTATGGACGGCAACCGAGACGGCGAGGAGAGGAGAAAGGTGCGACGCTCGGTCGGATCCGGGTGGGCGTGTCATGGCCCGTGGCCTTGGCGACCTATGTTGCGCCGGGGCGGGGCGGCGTCGCACCCTGTTGCGGGCGACATGCTCCAGACGGGTGCGGGTACGAGCTGGTCTCGCCGGCGGAGGAGCGCGGCGGCGATGTCGTCGTCGGCTGCGGAGGTGGCTTCCCATGACGCCAGATAGCGACACCCAGAGTTGGCTTGCGCCGGGCGTCGAGCGCGTCCTGGTCGCCCTGCCGGCCGCGGTGGCAGTGGGATTGGCGTTGCTCTACTCGCTCGGCGCGCTGCTCAGTGCGGCGGAGCTGCGGAACGAAGGCGTCGAGCTGACGGTCGGACTGAGATTGATACCGCTGGAGCAGCTCCTCGCCCGCGGCATCGGATCGGCCATGGTGATCGCCGCGGGCGTCGGATTGATCGCATGGCTGCTTCCGCTGCTGTGGCGCTTGGATCGTCACGTCGCGGCGAACGAGCAGCGGAGGCGTGAGCGCGAAGTCGGAGCCTCCACCGCCGATCAGCGGGCGGTCGTATGGATGCTCGCCGTCCTCTGCGGCGTTCTGGCGACGCTGTCACTCCTCTTCGCGCCGCTGTTCGTCGCCGTTGTTTCCGCGTTCTTCCTCGGCCGGCTGGCGTGGTCGTTCCGCGTCGCCGATCGTCCGCCGCGGGCGCTGCCGACCGCTGCCGCGATGTTCGTGTTCGCTGCCGCGGCATGCATCGGCCAGGCGTTCGCCAATCCGCGACCGCTTCCAAGCGTGACGCTGACCCGGGCCGGCGGCGGGACGGTTCGCGGCAAGCTGGTCGGGGTCTCGTCAGCCGGGTGGTACCTCACGAGCCGGCCCAAGACCGTCATCGCAGTTCCCGCCGACCAGGTGGCGCTCGGCCGCGTCGAACTTCAGCCCCACGGCGTCTGGACGCTGCTTCGATTCATCGAGAGCGTGGTGTGACAAATGATTCATGGTTACGAATGCGCTGAGCTGGCAGACATGATCAGGCGATTCGGTGCGCTTGTCGTGACCCTCACCCGCTATTTCACGAAAGTCCCTGACGCGCCCGTATGTTCTTTCCCGGACGTCCTCAACCAGGCATCGTTCGCGAGCGCTGAGCTGCCCGGCCACCCGTTCGCGCCGCAGGAGTGCGGGGTGCCGCTGGGGATCGACGGCTGTGACGCCGTGCCGTTCGACCCGACGCCGGATGCTCAGCCGACGGACGACACGAAAGCCGGCTCGCCGGCGGCGTTCGCGTTCGACCTGAACATCCCGCAGGACGACACGCCAGGCTCGATCGCCCAATCCGACCTGAGAAAGGCCGTCGTCACGCTGCCGCTGGGCGTGCACGTCAATCCGTCCTCCGCGGACGGCTTGGACGCCTGCTCGCCGGCCCAGATCGCGCTTGCGAGCGATGCGCTGCCGACGTGTCCGGATTCGTCGAAGCTCGGGACGGTCACGATCGACACGCCGCTGCTCGACGATCCGGTCACCGGCGACATCTACCTGGCGACGCCGTTCGACAACCCGTTCAACTCGCTCGTGGCGGTGTACATCGTGGCGAGCGCGCAGGGAGTCATGATCAAGCTGCCGGGCGAGGCGGCGCTGGACTCGGACACCGGGCAGATCACGACGACGTTCGACGACAACCCGCAGCTGCCGTTCTCAAGACCGCACCTGAAGCTCAAGAGCGGGCCGCGTGCTCCGCTGGCGCTGACGCACAGATGCGGCACGTACACGACGCATGCGGAGCTGACCGGCTGGAACGGCAGAACAGTCGTCTCGGACAGCAGCTTCACGCTCTCGGAGAACGCGAAGGGCCACCCGTGCCCGGCGCAGTTCTCGCCCGGCTTCTCCGCTGGGACGGAGAGCAACGGCGCCTGTCGGTCGTCGTCGTTCCTGACGCACTTCACGCGCGATGACGAGGATCAGGAGCTGTGCACGGTCACGGTGTACGTGCTGAGATGCCTGACGGGCAAGATCGCGAGTGCCGAGGAGTGCAGCGATAGCCAGGCGAGCGGCGCCGCGTATCCGGCGGGCTCGAAGATCGGTGACGTGACCGTCGGCGCTGGGGCCGGTAGCAACCCGTTCTACATCACGAACGGGAACGCGTACCTGACCGGTCCGTACAAGGGCGCGCCGTTCGGCGTGGCGATCGTCGTGCCGGCGGTCGCCGGTCCGTTCGATCTCGGCACTGTCATCGTGCGGGCGGCAGTCTTCGTCGACAAGTACGACGCGACGGTGAGATTCGTCTCGGATCCGTTTCCGACGTTCCTGCAGGGCATCCCGCTTAACGCGCGCGACGTGCGGGTCCACGTCGACAAGCCCGGAGTTCTTGCTCAACCCGACCAGCTTCCGAACGCCGATCTCCACGGTCGCCTCCGTCGAGGAAGGCAGCCCACGTGTTCGACCGCTTCCAGGCGGCTGACTGCGCACGCTGCGTCGCAGGGCGAACCTGCGGTTCGTGCGGGTGACGCTGCCGAAGACGATCAACGCGCGGTTGAACGCGATCAAACGACGCGTGCACGCGCGCCGAGCTCGAGAGCGACATCGGAAAGTGCGGGCACGCGAAGGCGGCACGCCGGTGGCTTCCACGCCGCTGCTGCAAGATCTGCTCAAGGGCAGTGTCTACTTCGTCAAGAACGGGCACGCGATCCCGGATCTGTTCGTGGCGCTGCGCGGTCAGGTCGCCTTCGACCTCGTCGGGCGGATCACGATCCCCGAGATGAGCAGGGACGACCGCTTTCACTCAGCGCCTGATGTGCCGGTGAGGTCTTTCACGCTGAGGCTCCTCGGCGGCGCGAGCGGCCGCCGCGGGCTCAACTCACCCGCGCGGCCCGCGGATCGGCCGGCAGCGGCGTCAGCGACGCCTCGATCTGCTCGCGCAGGTGCTCCAGCTTCGGCGGCAGCGACAGTCTGCGCCCCAGCTCCCCGGGCGCCTCGTCGGCCGCGAAGCCCGGCCCGCGCGTTGCGATCTCGAACAGCACGCCGCTCGGCTCGCGCGAGTAGACGCTTCTGAAGTAGAAGCGGTCGACGAGCCCGGACGTGTGGCGCCCGGCCGCGCGATAGCGCTCGTCCCACGCCTCGATGTCCTCGTCCTCGGAGGTCCACGCGATGTGGTGCACCGTGCCCGCGCCGCCGATCCCGCGCTCCGCCGGCGCCTCGTCGTAGCCGTAGAAGCCGCCGCGGCGCGGTCCGCGCGAGACCCACTCGTGCTCGCCCGCCGCCGCCTCGAAGCCGAGCGTGTCGCGCAGCAGCGCGGTGCTCGCGGCGGGGTCGGCGCTGTAGGCGCGCACGCCGGCGAAGCCGCGCAGCGCGTGCGGCTCTGGGATGTCGGGCGCGGCCGCGAGCAGCGGCTCGTCGCCGGAGTCGTCGACCACCAGCTCCAGGCCCAGGCCCTCCGGGTCGGCGAAGCGCAGTGACGCGCCCTCGCGGTCCACCGTAAGGTCCTCGCCCTCCAGCCGTCCCGCCCAGAAGTCCAGAGCGGCCGCGTCCGCGACGCGGAACGCGATGCGGTGGATCATCCCCGCGCCGTCGCGGCCGGGTCGTGCGTTCGGGTACTCGAAGAACGTCAGGTCGGCGCCGGGCGAGCCTCTGTCGTCGGCGTAGAAGAGGTGGTAGACGGTCGGGTCGTCCTGGTTGACCGTCTTCTTCGCCAGCCGCAGGCCGAGCACGCGGACGTAGAAGTCGACGTTGCGCGGCGCGTCGCCGGTGATGCACGTGATGTGGTGGATGCCGTCGAGCTGCACCGCGCCCTCCTCAGGGGAAGTAGTTGACTATGCAATCAGTTTACCCGCCTGTGCAACCGCGGGTATGCGGGGTCCGTATACCCGCCCATGACGCGCGTTCTGCTCACCGGCGCCACCGGCTATGTCGGCGGCCGGCTCCTCCCGCTGCTGGCGGCCGACGCGAGCGGCCCCGACGAGCTGCGCGCGCTCGTGCGCCGGCCCGAGCGGGCGCCGCAGGCGGTGCGCCCGTACGCGGTCCCCGGCGACGCCCTCGGCGGCGACGGGCTCGACGCGGCGCTGGACGGCGTCGAGGTCGCCTACTACCTGATCCACTCGATGGGCGGCGAGGCGGGCGGCGACTTCGCGGAGCGCGACCGCCGCGCGGCGGAGACGTTCGGCGCCGCCGCCGCGGCCGCCGGGGTCAGGCGCGTGATCTACCTCGGCGGCCTCTCGGGCGGCGCGCAGGCCGAGGCGTCGAGCGAGCACCTGCGCAGCCGCGAGGAGGTCGCGCGGATCCTCGCGCGCCACGTGCCGGGCTTCGTGCACGTGCGCGCGGCGATGGTGATCGGGCCGGGCGGCGCGTCGTTCGAGATGCTGCGCGCGCTCGTCGGGCGGCTGCCGGCGATGGTCTGCCCGCGCTGGATCGACACGCGCACGCAGCCGGTCGCGCTGCGCGACGTCGTCCACGCGCTGCACGCGCTGCGCGACCGCCCCGACGTCACCGGCGACGTCGAGCTGGGGGGCGCCGACGCGCTCACCTACCGCGAGATGATGGAGCGCACGGCGCGCGTGCTCGGCCGCCGGCCGCCGCTCGTCGTGCGCGTGCCGGTGCTGACGCCGCGGCTGTCGTCGTACTGGGTGCAGCTTGTGACGCCCGTCGACGCCGGGCTCGTGCGCCCGCTGGTGGACGGCCTGCGCGAGGAGATGGTCGTGCGCACGCCGCCCCCGGCCGGGATCAACGACGCGCCGCTCGCCTTCGAGCAGGCAGTCCGCGAGGCGCTTGCGCAGCGCTGATACGCTCGCCTCGGCTCGTCCGAGGGGGAAGCATGAGCAGGATCAAGGCGGCCGTCATCGGCCCCGGCAACATCGGCACCGACCTGCTGATGAAGCTGCAGCGCAGCGCAGCGATCGAGACCGCGTTGATGGTCGGCATCTACGCGGAATCGCCCGGCCTGGCCCGGGCGGCCGAGTTGGGCGTCGAGGCGAGCGCCGACGGCGTCGACGCCGTCCTGGGGCGCGACGACATCCCGCTCGTGTTCGAGGCGACCGGCGCGCAGGCGCACCTCGCGAACGCGCCGCGACTGCGCGAGGCGGGCAAGGTCGTCGTCGACCTCACGCCGGCGGCGGTCGGTCCGTACGTCGTGCCGGAGGTCAACCTCGATCGCCACCTCTCTGCGCCGAACGTGAACCTCGTCACCTGCGGCGGCCAGGCGACGATCCCGATGATGCATGCGATCGACCGCGTCGCGGACGTCGCCTACGGCGAGATCGTCGCGACGATCGCGTCCGCCTCGGCCGGTCCCGGCACGCGCCAGAACATCGACGAGTTCACCGTCACCACCGCGCGCGGGCTGGAGCGCGTCGGCGGCGCCGACACCGCCAAGGCGATCATCATCCTCAACCCCGCCGACCCGCCGATCCTGATGCGCGACACCGTCTTCGCGCGCGTGCGCGAGCCGGACGCGGACGCGATCGAGGCGTCCGTCCACGCGATGGTCGAGGCGATCCAGACCTACGTCCCCGGCTACCGCCTGAAGCTGTGCGATATAGACGGCGACCTCGTGACCGTGCTGCTGGAGGTGGAGGGCGCCGGCGACTTCCTGCCGCCCTACGCCGGCAACCTCGACGTGATGACGGCGGCCGCGGCGCGCGTGGGGGAGGAGCTGGCGCGATGCATGTGACGCTCGTCGACTCGTCGCTGCGCGACGGCATGCACTCCGTCAGGCACGCCTTCACGCCGCAGCAGGTCGCCACCGTCGCGGCCGGCTTGGAGGCGGCCGGGATCGACGTGATCGAGGTCTCGCACGGCGACGGCGTCGGCGGCTCGTCGATCCAATACGGCCGCTCCAAGCACCACGACCGCGAGCTGATCGCCGCGGCGGCCGAGGTGGTGGAGCGAGCACGGATCGCCGCGCTGCTGCTGCCGGGCATCGGCACGCTGGAGGAGCTGAAGGAGGCGCAGGCGCTCGGCGCCTCGGTCGCACGCGTGGCGACGCACTGCACGGAGGCGGACATCGCGCAGCAGCACATCGAATGGGCGGCGGCGAACGGGATGCTCCCGATCGGCTTCCTGATGATGAGCCACATGCTGGAGCCGGCGCCGCTCGCCGAGCAGGCGGCGCTGATGGCGAGCTACGGCGCGCGCGTCGTGTACGTCGTCGACTCGGCCGGCGCGATGGTGCCGGCGAGCGCGGCGGCGCGCGTGCGGGAGCTGCGGGACGCGGTCCCGGCCGACGTCGAGATCGGCTTCCACGCGCACAACAACCTCGGCTGCGGCGTGGGGAATGCATTGGCGGCTGTCGATGCCGGCGCAACCTGGCTCGACGGCTCGCTGCGCGGGCTCGGCGCCGGCGCCGGCAACGCGCAGTTGGAGGTGCTGGCTGCGGCGCTCGAGCGCTCCGGCCACGAGTCGAACGCCGTTCTCTTCCCGCTGATGGACGTCGCCGAGGACGTCGTGGCGCCGCTGATGCCGCGCGCGCAGATCATCGACAAGACCGCGCTGTCGCTCGGCTACGCCGGCGTCTACAGCTCCTTCCTGCTGCACGCCGAGCGCGCCGGCGCGAAGTTCGGCGTCGAGCCGCGCGCGGTCCTGATGGAGCTGGGTCGCCGCCGCATCGTCGGCGGCCAGGAGGACATGATCATCGACGCGGCGGCCGCGCTCGCGGCGGAGCGCGCCGGCGCGCCCACGGCCGGCTGACGACCGACTCCTCAGCCCCTGCGCCGGTCGACCAGCTCGACGTACGCGGTCCCGCCGCCGTCGACCTGGTCGGCGAGGGCGAAGCCGGCCCGCTGCATCGCGGTCACCATTTCGCCGACGGTGAAGTACGTCGAGAAGAACAGCTTGGTGCCGCCGGCGCGCCGCAGCGCCGCGATCGTGCGGTCGAGCTGCTGCCGGGTCGGCATCGACTCGGTGCTCGCGTAGGGGGAGACGTCGTCGCGGCCGGTGTCGTAGGCGATGCGGTGGCCGAGCGGTATCAGGATCGCGACCGGCTCGTGCGGGCGCGTGTGCCTGGCGACGAAATCCGCCGCCGTCCGCTGCTTGAAGATCGCTTCCGGCGCGTCGTTCCCGATGCGGTCCAGCTGCGACCACGGCGTCGGCGTCTGCGCGAGCGAGCAGACGAGCAGGCCGAAGCCGAACAGCACGGCCAGCTCCGCGGGCGCGGGGCGGCGCCAGCCGCGTGCGGCGAGCGCGCGCCCAGCGACGATCGTCAGCAGCACGAGCGACAGCGCCCACGGCGAGAAGAGGTCGATCAGCACCTGCGGATGCGAGCGCCCGGCGAAGTAGGCGCCGGCGCAGAGGCCGAACACGCCGCTCCACGCCAGCGCCGCCGTCAGCGCCGCATCGGGATCGCGGTGCGCGAGCCGCACGGCCGCCGTCGCGATCGCCGCCGCGAACGTCGCGTAGACGACGAGATGGAAGCCGACGGTCCGCATCGGCAGCAGCGCCCATCCGTCCACGCCGTAGAGCCTCGAGAACTCGAGCGCCCAGCCGAGGTGCGGCAGCGATCCCGAGCGCACGAGCGTCAGCAGCGCGACGAGCGCGACCGCTCCGAGGACGCCGCCGGCCGCCTCGGCCAGCAAGCGGCCGAACGCTCCGCGCGAGCGCGGCGGCCGCGCCACGATGAGGGCGACCGCCAGCGCCGCCAGCGCCGGCACACCGAAGTCTGGATTGTTAAGTACGACGAGTCCCGCAAGTAAGAACAGCAACAGTGGCTGGCGTGGCCGCGCGCCGTCGACGTGCCGCACGAGCAGCCACGCGAGCACGTAGGGGCCGCCGTAGCGGATCGGCCACAGCGGGAAGAGGTTGGCCGGGCTGAAGCGGTCCCCGAGCGGGCCCGTCTTCATGAAGAACCCGGTCGCGAGGAACGGCGCGTACAGCGCGAGTGCCAGCAGCGACGAGCGCGCGACGCGGCGCAGCAGCGCGTAGACGGCGAGCAGCGCGAGGCCGCTCATCGTCGCCATCGTGACGGTGTAGACGCCGATCGTCGGGCCGAGCAGCGCCATCGCGGCGGCGGCGCCGTACGGCACGAGCTGGCCGTACTGCGCGTGGAAGTCGACGAGCGGCGTGCGCCCGTTGAGGATCGCGAACGGCTCCGCGAGCGACCATAGGAGGTGTATGCCGATGTCGACGTTCGTGTTCACGATCGAGCCGTCGGTGGTGACGGCCGTGAGCAGCCACAGGGCGGTGAGCAGCAGCGCCGCCGTCACGCCGGCGTGGCGGCGTGCGCGCGTCTCGCGCACGAGCGCGGCGAGGCGCGACGCGATCGCGTCGCGACGCGCGAGCGCAAGCGCGAGCACCGGCACGAGCGCGGCGACCGCGAGAGTCGGGACGGTGAAGAAGCGCGCGCGCTGCCACGCCGGATGCGTAGTGCCGAGCACGACGTTCTCCTGCGCGAGGAAGCAGACCGCGACGAACGCGAGCAGCGCGAGCTGTGACGCGAGCACTGCGGCACGGGTCGCGGCCGCGCTCAGTCGGACGCGGCGGCGCGCGCCGAGCAGCACGACGGCCGCAAGCGCCGCCGGCCCGAGCAGCGCGAGCACGTAGCGGCCGTGCTCGACCGGCTCGACGCGCACCGGGACGCGCGGCCAGAACGTGTCGCCGCCCGGTTCGAAGAAGGCATGACCGAGTGGCGGGCCCAGCAGCGCGACGATCAGCACGGTCAGCGCCGCGCACGGCAGCGCCGCGATCCATGCGACCTGCGTGCTGTCGAGCGCGCGCGCCTGCCGCACCGCGCTCTCGCTTCCGACTCGTGTCGTGCTCACCGGCCGCCTTCCCCCGAAGCGTCGTTGCTGGGCTGAACCCGCCTGCGAGTCTAACCGTCCGCCGGGTAGGTATCTCCCTTTGCGGTCGATCTGCTGCTAGAATTCAGTCACTCATCGCACCGGCGTTGGGGGGAGTCCGTGCCGGTGCAGTAATTCAACCGAGCACGGTGAGAGATGTCTGCGCACCCGCGCGACGACGCCGGCGAGCCGCCGCTCGTCTCCGTCGTCGTTCCCGTCTTCAACGAGGAAGAGGGCCTGGCCGAGCTGCAGCGGCGCATCGACGCTGCGCTCGTCGGGATCGATCACGAGGTCGTCTACGTCGACGACGGCTCGGTCGACGCCTCCGTCGCGATGCTCGAAGCGCTCGCGCATGAGCGCGACGACGTCGTGCTCGTGCGGCTGTCGCGCAACTACGGCATGGAGATCGCGATGTCGGCCGGCATGGACCACGCGCGCGGCGACCACGTCGCGCTGCTGCACGCCGACCTGCAGGACCCGCCGGAGCTGATCGCCGAGATGCTGGTGCGCGCGAGGAACGGCGCCGACGTCGTCTACGCGCGCCGCATCGGCCGCGACGAGAGCCTGCTCAAGCGGACGCTCGCGACGGCCTTCTACAGAGTGATGGAGCGGATCGCGCGGACCCCCTACCAGGGTCAGGCGGGCGACTTCCGCCTGATGTCGCGCCGTGTCGTCGACGCGCTGCGCACGATGCCCGAGCGCCGTCGCTTCCTGCGCGGCATGGTCGCGTGGGTCGGCTATGAGCAGGTGCCGATCGAGTACCGCCGCGCCGGTCGCCACGCGGGTCGCGGCGCCTCCTACCCGGCGCTGATACGGCTCGCGCTGGAGGCGATCACGTCGTTCTCCGACGTGCCGCTGCGGCTCGCGAGCTACCTCGGCACGACGCTGTCGCTGTGCAGCGCGCTGCTCGCGGCGGTCGTGCTCGCGCTGACGCTGGCCGGCGCGGTCGTGGCGTCGATCCAGACGTGGATCTTGATCGCGGTGCTGTTCCTCGGCGGCGCACAGCTCGTCAGCGTCGGGATCATCGGCCGCTACCTCGCGCGCGTGCACGACCAGGCGCTCGGCCGTCCGCTGTACCTCGTCGACCGCGTCGTCGCGCACAGGGAGCGCACCGGTGCCCCTGTCGCGTGACGTGCTGAGCTGGACTGCGCGGATGCTGCGCTGGCTCGTGGATCCGCGCGGCTCGTCCGCCAGCTGAGCCGGCTGCGCGGCGGCGCTACCCGTCGTCGCGGCAGTCGCCGCACGCGCCGTGCAAAACGACGTCGTGATCGTCGACGGCGAAGCTGAGCCTTGACGAGACGCGCGCGATCGCCTGCTCCAGCGCGGGATCCTCGAACGGCGCGATGCGGCCGCAGTGGTCGCAGACGAGGTGGTGGTGATGGTCGCCGTCGGGCTGGTGGCGCTCGTAGCGCGCGACGCCCTGGCCGACGTCGATCCGCTGCACGAGGCGCAGCTCGGTCAGCAGCTCGAGGATGCGGTAGACGCTCGCGCGCCCGACGCCGCGGCCTTCCGCGCGCAGGCGGTCGTCGATCTCCTGGGCGGTGAGCGCGCAGGTCTGCTGCTCCAGCAGCTCGACGACGGCGTTGCGGGCGCCGCCGCGGCGGTAGCCCGCGCGCGCGAGCGTCGCGAGCGTGTGCTCGCGCCAGGAGCCCTGTTCGGTCGCGGCCATGACGCTGATCGTACCGCGCGAGATGCAAATCAGACTCATTCTCATTTATGCTGTGCGCCGTGCTCGAGCCCTTCCAGCTGCCGTTCGTCCAACGCGCGCTCGTGGAGCTGCTGCTGCTCGCCGTGCTGGCCGGCACGCTCGGCTGCTGGATCGTGCTGCGCGGGCTCGCGTTCCCCGCGCACGGCGCCGCGGCCGCGGCCTTCCCCGGCCTCGTGCTGGCCGACGGGCTCGGCTTCGCCGCGCTGCTCGGCGGCCTCGGCGCCGCGCTGCTGTTCGCGCTTGGCATCGCCGCACGCGACGCTCGCGCCGGGCGCAGCGGCGGCGAGGACGTCCGCACCGCGCTCGTGCTCGTCGCCGCCCTCGCCGCCGGCAGCGTGCTCGCCTCGGACGTCTTCCACTCGGCGGCGTCGGTCGAGTCGCTGCTGTTCGGCAGCCTGCTCGCGATCGGACCGGAGGACGTGTGGCTCGCGGCCGCGGCGACGCTCGTCGCGCTCGTCGCCGCGCGGCTGCTCGGCGCCCGTTGGCTGGCGGTCGGCTTCGACCCGGCCGCGGCGCGCGCGCTCGGGATCCGCTCGCGTCTGCCGGACGTCGCGCTGCTGGCGCTCGTCGCGTTCGCGGCGGTCGCCACGCTGAGCGCCGTCGGCGCGCTGCTGGCGAGCGCGCTGCTCGTCGTCCCCGCCGCCACCACGCGCCTCCTCAGCGACCGCATCCGCCGCTGGCAGCTCGCGACGGTCGTGCTCGCCGCGGTCGAGGGCACGCTCGGCATCTGGCTGGCAGTGGAGCTGAACGCCCCACCCGGCGCCACGATCGCCGTCGTCGCCGGCGCGGCGTTCGCGGCGACGGCGCTCGCCGCCGAGATCGCGCCGGCAAGGCGGCTGACGGCATGAGCGCGCTCGTCGCCACGGACGGCCTCGCGATCGCCTACGACGGCCCGCCGGTCCTCACCGACGTCACGTTCGAGCTGACGGCCGGCGAGCGCATCGGCGTGCTCGGCCCCAACGGCGGCGGCAAGACGACGCTCTTCCGCGCCCTGCTCAGCGCGCTGCGCCCGGCGGCGGGCACGCTCGACGTGCGCGCCCGCTGCGCGAGCGTCCCGCAGACCGAGCGCTCGCGGCTCGACTATCCCGTCAGCGCGCTCGACGTGGCGCTGATGGGGACGATCCCGACCCGCGCCTGGTGGCGTCGCCCGACCCGCGCCGATCGCGCCGCCGCTCGCACGGCGCTCGCGCGCGTGGGGCTCGCCGAGCGCGCCGAGGACACGTATGGCGAGCTGTCGGGCGGCCAGCGCCAGCGCGTGCTGATCGCGCGCGCGCTCGTGCAGGACGCGGGCGTGCTGCTGCTCGACGAGCCGTTCACCGGCCTCGACGCGACGAGCGCCGCGCGGCTCGAGCAGCTGCTCGGCGAGCTGGCGGGCGAGGGGCACGGGATCCTGATCGCGACGCACGACCTCGAGCAGGCGCGCCGCTGGGACCGCGTGCTGTGCCTCAACCGCCGCCAGATCGCCTTCGGCGTCCCGGCGCCGACGCTCACGCACGACGTGCTCGCAGCCACCTACGGCGGCGCGATCGTGCGACTGCCGCCCGCCCACCCGGACGCCACCGCGTCGGACGAGGTGATCCTGCCGCCGCACCACCATCACCACGACCACGCGCACTGAGCCGCATGCTGCACGCGCTCACCGACCCGTTCGCGCAGGCGCTGATGCAGCGCGCGCTGCTGGAGGTGCTGCTGCTGGCGGCCGTCGGGGGGACGCTCGGCTGCTGGGTCGTGCTCGGCGGGCTCTCCTACGGCGCCGAGTCGCTTGCGCACGGGATGTTCCCCGGTCTCGTGCTGGCCGCGCTCGCCGGCGTGCCGCTGCTGCTCGGGGGCGCGGCGGGGATCGTCGTCGCCGCGCTCGCGGTCGCGCTCGCCGCGCGCGTGGAGCGCATCGGCCGCGACGAGGCGATCGCGGTCGTGGTCACGACGCTGTTCGGCGCCGGCGCGCTGCTCGCGCTCTCGCCGCAGGTGCCGGTCGGGATCCAGGGCCTGCTGTTCGGCGACGTGCTCGGCACCTCGCGCGCCGACCTGCTCGCCGGCGGCGCGCTCGTCGCGCTCGTGCTGCTCGCGCTCGCGCTCGGCCATCAGCGCCTGCTCGCGGTCGGCTTCGATCGCGACGGTGCACGCGCGCTCGGCGTCGCGCCGGTCGCGACCGACGCGCTGCTGCTGACGCTGCTCGCGCTCGCCGTGCTCGTCGCCGTGCAGGGGCTCGGCAACCTGCTCGTCGTCGCGGTGCTCGTCGCGCCGGCCGCGGCGGCGCGCGCGCTCACGCGCCGGCTGCTGCCGATGATGGCGCTGGCGGTGCTCGTCGGCGCGCTCGCGGGGATCGGCGGCCTCTACCTCTCCTACTACGCGCGCATCGCCGCCGGGGCGTCGATCGCCGGCCTGCTCGTCGCGGCGTGGCTGCTCGCGCGCCTGCTCGCGGCGGCGTCATCGATTCGTAAGGGGAGCGCCGCGCGCGCCGGCTAGATTCAGGGCATGCGCTTCCTCACCCGCAAGACCGACATGGTGGACCGCGACCGCGCGCTGTCCGGTCGCGAGCAGGCGATCCCGACTTCGACGACCCACGAGGTGCTGGGCACGAGCATCAAGCCGCCGTTCCCGGACGGCTACGAGACGGCGGTCTTCGGCCTCGGCTGCTTCTGGGGCGCCGAGAGACTGCTCTGGCAGGCGCCCGGCGTCCACACGACCGCGGTCGGCTACGCCGGCGGCTTCACGCCGAACCCGACGTACGAGGAGGTCTGCTCCGCGCAGACCGGCCACACGGAGGCGGTGCTCGTCGTGTTCGACCCGGCGAGAACGTCCTACGACGCGCTGCTCAAGCTGTTCTGGGAGGGCCACGACCCGACGCAGGGGATGCGGCAGGGCAACGACGTCGGCACGCAGTACCGCTCGGCGATCTACTGGACGAGCGAGGCCCAGCGCGACGCCGCGCTCGCCTCGCGCGACGCCTACCAGGCGATGCTGAGACAGGCGGGCTACGGCGAGATCACGACCGAGATCGCCCCGCTGCCGAGGGGTGGCGGAAGCGGCCACGTGGCCGCTGGAGGCGGGCCCCCAGGGGCTCTCGATGGCTTCTTCTACGCCGAGGACTACCACCAGCAGTACCTCGCGAAGAACCCGTTCGGCTACTGCGGCCTCGGCGGCACCGGCGTCAGCTGCCCCGTCGGCGTGGGGGTCGGCACGGGGCAGGCCGCCTCGCCCTCGTCGTAGGCGGCGCGGCGGGCGCGCAGGCCGCGCCAGCCGCGCAGCAGCGCCAGCAGCGGCCGCATGAGGCCGGTGTCCGCGGCGTCAAGGACGGCGCGCGTCGCCGCCTGCGCCGACGGCAGCCACGCGCCTTGCTCCGACGTGTGCAGGGCGATCATGCCGACGACGAGCACGACGTGGCGCTCGCCGCGCGGCAGCCCGCGCGCGCCGCCGAGCGCACGCTGCGTCACTGCGCGCAGCCGCGCGACCGCGAGCGCCTGCGTGGCGTAGCGGCTGACGAAGTTCAGCTCGCCGGTCGTGCGGTCGCGCTCGCGGTCGGCGACGCTGTCGAGCAGCGTGCTGAGCGCCTCGATCCAGGGGAAGTACGCGCGCCGCACGCGCTCGGCTGTCGCGGCTGTCGTCAGCGGATCGGCGGCGGCCGCGATCAGCGCGAGCACCGCCAGCGACGAGCTGCCGGCGGCTGCCAGCTCGAAGCAGCCGGCGTCGCCGATCGCCGCCGCGTCGTTCGCGCGCGCCACCGCCGCCCACCTGCGCAACGCCGGCTCGCGCACGCCCGCGGGCGCGTGGTTGATCCCCTGCACCTCGTTGCGCGCCGCCTCGCGCTCCGCTGCCGCGCGCACCGCCGCGTATGCCGGGAGCGTCGCGCAGCCCGCGCGACAGGCGGCGACCAGCGCGGCGAGGTAGCCGCCGTCGCCGCGTGCGGCGTGATGGCGGAAATGGTCGGTGAGCGGACCGTCGCCGACGGCGTCCGCCAGCGCGCGATGCAGTTGCGCGCCGTTGCGGATCGGGTCGGCGCACGGCTGCTCGGCGAGCGTGTCGAGGTAGTCGCACGTCACCTGGTAGGCGACGAGCGCGCGCACGAGCGCCCGGCGCTCGCGTCGGCGGCGCCAAGGCGCGGTCGCGGCGAACAGCGCTGCGCCCGCGGCGCTCAGGCGCTCGCTGTCGAGCGTCGCCAGCGCCTGCGCGCGCAGCAGCGGATGGGGGATGGCGCGCGCGCGCCGGTTCCACGCGCGCAGCTCGCCGCGCGCCACCGGAAAGACGACGAGCCAGAAGCGCGCCATGACGACGACGAGCGCAGCGAGCTCGCGCATGCGCATGCGCAAGCCCCGCGAGGCGACCGATCGCATACGTCACAGCGTAGAAAGCAAAGCGGTCGTATCAAGACCGGCCTCGACAAACGTTAAGTTGGTCGATTAATCCTCGAGCGGCGCCGCGGCGGGGGACACGCGCGCGGCCGCGAGGCCCGGCAGCGCGGCGATCGCGACCGCGACTGCGGTGATGCCCGCGAAGGTCGATAGCGCCAACAGCCACGCGGGCGCGTAGGCGGTGGGAAAGCCGGTCGAATCGCTGAGCCAGCGCGTCAGCATGAATTGGCCGTAGAGCCCGAACGCGGCGCCGATCAAGCAGCCGATGCTGAGGACGATCGCGCTCTCCAGCATCAGCGCCCGCCACACGTCGGTGTCGCTGAAGCCGCTCAGCTTCAGCGACGCGAGCCGCGGACGCCGGCTCCACACGACGCCGCCGAGCGCCGCCGCCAGCGCGAGCGCCGCCGCCACCAGGACGAGCCGGGCGATCTGCGTCAGCCGTGCGAGGCCCTGCCGCGTCGAAGAGCGGAAGCGCTGCTCGCGCGCGGCCGCCGTCTCGACCGCCAGCCCCTGATGCGGGCCGAGCAGCGCACGCACGCGCGCGGCGGCGGCGTCCGGCGAGACGCCGGGCGCCAGCAGCACCTGCAGCGCGCCGACGTCGGCGCTGCTCCAGCCGCGGCGGAAGTCGTCCGCGTTCATCAGCATCGCCCCCGAGCTCCAGCCGAGGTTGGTGAGGATCGCGGCGACGCGCATGCGCAGCGGCCGCGGCGTCGGCAGCGTCACCGCGTCGCCGATGTGCACGCCGCGGGCGTCCGCAAGCGCCGACGAGAGGCCGACCCAGCCGTGTCTGTGCAGCCGCGCGTTCGCGGCGGCCAGGTTGCCCCGCAGCAGCTGGCTCGGCAGCAGCGGCCGCGGATCCTCGCGCGACGGCGCCACGACCCACACGCGCCGGTCGTCGACGTCGAGGAAGCCACCGCGGTACGCGCGCACCGCGCGCACGCCGGGCAGCGTCGCAAGCTTCGCGGTGGCGGGCGGCGGCCGGAACGAGACGGTCGCCAGCTCGTTCGCCGCGCCGGCGGGCGCGATCCACAGGTCGGCGCGATGGTTGAAGGCGTGGGCGTCGACGTCGAGCCCGCGCTGCAGGTCGAAGTGCGAGCCCTCGACCGCGACGCTGCCGAAGACGGCGAGCGCGCCCGTCGCCGCCAACGCGATCGAGCGCGTGCTCGAGGCGCGCAGCTCGCCGACCGCGACGACGAGCAGCGGGCTGCGCAGGCGATGGCTGACGAGGTCCACGACCCGCAGGCACGCCGTCAGCAGCTGGGGGATCAGCAGCAGCGTCGCGGCCACGAGCAGGCCGATGCCGACGATCGTCGCGTGCGGGGCGACGAGCAGCAGCGCGGTAGCGGCGGCCGCGAGCGCACCGCCCGCCACCGGCAGCCAGCGACGCGGCACGAACTCGCCGCTGCCGCGCTCGTCCTCTTCGCGGTAGGCGGCGTCGAGCGGACGCCGCGAGAGCAGGTCGCTCAGGGGCCGCAGCGCGGCGACGAAGGTCGCCACCAGGCCGCCGGCGATCGCGAGCAGGACCGCGCTGAGCGAGACCACACGCTGGTCGCCGATCGCGAACGCGTAGGAGAGGTAGCCGGGCGCCGCGCGGAACGCGTCGCGCGAGAGCGCGTCGCCGATCAGCAGGCCGACGGCCGCGGCGGCGATCCCGAGCACGAGCGCGTCGAACAGCATCAGCCGCACGACCGTCAGATCGCCAAGTCCCTCCAGGCGCAGGTCGGCGATGAAGCGCCGCCGCTCGGGCACGGTCAGCAGCATCGCGTTGAACGCGAACAACAGGCCGACGAGGGCGCTGATCGCGGCGAACAACGCGGTCGACTGGTCGTTCGGCGCTGCCGCGCGGTGCAGCAGGCGGGCCTCGTGGTCGGCGCCGGTGACGTTGAGCCGCCCGGCGGCCAGCCGCTCGAGCTCGCCGCGGACCTGCGCCACATGGCCCGGCTCCGCCTCGACGAGCACGCGCGAGTAGCGGCCGGGCAGGTCGCCAAGCCGCTGCGCGTAGTCGAGCGGCGCCAGCGCGATCGGGCTCTCGACGAGGCCGCCCAGCTCGCCCGACCCGAGCAGCGTGGCGACCGGCACCTCGCGCGCGTCCGCGCCGGTGATCATCCGCACGGGCTCGCCGCCCCGCACGCCGAGCGCATCCGCCAGCGGCGCCGGCAGCGCGATCGCGTCCGTCAGGTGGATGTGCGGCGAGACGAGCTCGCGCAGCAGCGCGCCGCCGATCGCGACGAGGCGCGCGTCGCCGCCGATCAGATCGACCGTGCGGGCGGAGCCGTGCGCTCCCTCCAGCGTCGTGCGCACGTCCACCAGCGGCGCGGCCGCCCGCACGTGCGGCAGCTGCTCGATGCGCCCGACGAGCGCGGCGTCGAAGCCGTGCCGGTCGCGCGCGGCGACCTGCAGCTGCGCGTTGCCGGTGACGCCGCGCATCAGCTGCTCGACCGAGGCGGTGACGCTCCCGTTCGCGACCAGCACCGCGAACATCAGCGCGACGCCGACCGCGATCCCCAGCAGCGCAAGCAGCTCCTGCAGCGGATGCGCGCGCACGCGCTGGACGTAGAGGAACAGGAGGTTGCGGAGTCTCATCGCGCCTGCTGCAGCGAGGCCCGCCCCGCGGCGTCGTCGATCTCGGTCAGCCGGCCGTCGCGCAGGCGCTGGACGCGGTCGGCGACGTCCGCCGCGGCCGGGTCGTGCGTCGCGAGCAGCACGCCGATGCCGCGCTCGCGGCACACGTCGCCGAGCAGTCCCAGGACCTCCGCGCTGCGCTCGGCGTCGAGGCTGCCGGTCGGCTCGTCGGCGAGCACGAGGCGCGGCTCGTTCGAGAGCGCCCGCGCGAGCGCGACACGGTGGCGCTCCCCGCGCGAGAGCTCCGTCGCGCGATGCTCCGCGCGCCGGACGACGCCGAGCCGTTCGAGCAGCGGGGCGACGCGTCGCCGCGCCGCCGTGCGGCTCGCGCCTTCCGCCATCAGCTTCAACGCGGCGTTGTCGATCGCCGAGAGGCCCGGCACGAGCCGCGGAGACTCGAACACGAACCCGAGCGCCGCACGGCGGTGGTGCGCGGCCTCACGGCGCGAGAGCGTCGCCAGGTCGCGGCCCTCGAACAGCACGCTGCCGGCGTCCGGCTGCGCGATGCCGGCGGCGAGGAACAGCAGCGTCGACTTGCCGGACCCGCTCGGGCCGTAGATCGCGACCAGCTCGTGCGCGGCGAGCGTCAGCGAGGCCCGCTCGAGCGCGCGGATCGTGTCGCCGTCGCGACCGGCGAAGCGCTTGCTGACCGAACGCAGCTCCAGCACAGGCGGCTACCCGCCGCGGCCGGCCCGCTCGTCCGCCGAACGTGAACCAGGGAAGTCGATCAGCGTGCCGCGCTGCTCCGAGCGCGGCTTGATCAGGCGGCCGCCGTCGATCGCCAGCAGCCGGTGGGACTGCAGCAGATCGGGGGCGTCGGGCGCCGTCATCACGATCGCGACGCCCGCTTCGTCGGCGACCGAGCGCAGCACGCCGAGCACCTGCTCGCGCTCGATCATGTTGAGGTTCGCGGTCGGCTCGTCCGCCAGCAGCAGCCGCGGGCGGCGAATCAGCGCGTGCGCGAGCGCGACGCGGGTGCGCTCGCCGTCCGACAGCTCGTGCCAGCGAGCGTTCGCGCACTGCGCGACGCCGACGCGCTCCAGCACGTCGTGCGCCTCGCGGCGCGCCTGCGCATGGGTGCGCTGCTTGAAGCGCGGCAGCGCGACGTGGTCGAGCACCGACAGGCCGCGCGTGATGCGACCGGTCTGCCAGACGCAGCCGATTTCGGTCAGCAGCAGGCGCGCGCGGGCACGGCGCGGGCGGTCGGCGAGATCGCGGCCGTCGAACGAGACGGCGCCGGCGTCGGGCGCCTCGATCCCGGCCGCGACGCGCAGCAGCGTGGTCTTGCCGGAGCGGCTGCCGCCCCAGATCGCGACGAAGTCGCCGGCCTCGACGTCGAGGTCGACGTCGGCAAGCGCCTCGACCTCGCGGTAGCCGCGGGCATAGCGCTTCGTGACGCCGGCGAGTGAGAGGAGAGTCATCGTGCGGGCGGGCGCAGCGCCTGCGGCCGCTCGTGCAGCCAGCGCATCGCCTCGCGGATGCGGCGCAGCCACTCGACCGTCGCCTGCAGGTGCGCGATCTCGGCGTCGCGCACCATCACGCTCGCGACGGCGGACCAGGGGGGAGTCGAGGCCAGCAGCTCCTCGAAGCCGGTGCTGCCGAGGTGCTGCTCGAGCCGTTCGAGGCAGGCCTGCTCCTGCTCGTAGGTCAGCTCGATCAGTCGGGGGAGGTTGCGGGGCTGTGAGAGCGCGAGCTTGAGGTGCAGCTCCTCGCGCAGCGGCGACATCGAGGACCCGGTCGCCATCCAGTCTTCGAAGCGTTCGAGGCCTTCGGGCGTCGCCTCGTAGATCACGCGTGGAGCGCCCCGCGCGGTGCGGCGCCGCGTCACGGGCGCATCGCCGCTCTCGGTGGTGACCGGTCGCACGAGCCCTTCCTGCTCGAGCTTGTCGAGCGCGACGTAGATGGCGCCCGCGTTGAGCTGCCAGGCCGGCCCGACCTGCTCCTCGAAGCGCTGCACGAGGTCGTAGCCGTAGCCGCGTCGCTGTGCCAACAGTCCCAGGACCGCGTACTTCACGGACATCGCGCCGTTCCCACCACCCTTGGGGCCGCCTCGCGACCGAGACGGAGTTCGAAGGAGCGTCCCACCCGATGGCCCGCTCCGGGGACGCGAGCGTACCTCAAGCGCGCAAGCTGTGCCACCGGTTGCCGGAGCGCTTGCAGGCGAGCCCCGTCGCTAGCATCCGGCCGATGTCGCGCCGCCTCGTCGCTCTCGCGCTGCCGCTCGGCTTCCTCTGCGCGCTCGCGCTCGCCGCCTGCGGCAGCGACAACAGCAAGGAGAGCGGCACGACGCTGACGCCGCCGCCGATCTCGAGCGGCACGACGGCGTCGACCGCCACCGTGCCGACGACGACCGCGACGACGCCGACGAGCACCGCTCCCGCGACGACGACCACGACGGCGCCGAGCGGCGCGCGGACGACGACGCAGCCCGCCACGGGCGGCGCCACGACCACACAGCCCTCTGGCGGCGCGCCCGGCAGCTGCCCGAACGCCGTCGGCGGCTTCATCCGCAACCTGCACGGGAGCGACTGCGGCGTCGCGCGGACCGTCGCGAGCGCGTGGTTCGACGCCGTCCACGGCGGTGCCGCGCCCGACGGCACGATCACCGCGGCGGGCTACAGCTGCACCAGCACGCTGGCCGGCGAGCGCGCGAGCGTCACCTGCAGCGGCAGCGGCGACACGGTCGCGTTCACGGCGAGCCCGTAGCGCCCGCCAGATCGGCGAACGTCGTCGGCTCGCGCGGCAGCGCGTCCGGGCGGAAGCGCTCCAGCAGCAGCGGCAGCTCGACCGCCTCTCCGTCTCGCGCCAGCCCGAGGCTGCGCGCCATCCAGGCGAGCACGTCGGCCGGCGTCTCGCCGCGCGCGGTGCGGTCGGCCAGCGTAACCGCGCCGTGGCGCTTTGCCAGCCGCGCGCCGTCCGGGCCGAGCACGAGCGGCACGTGCGCATACGACGGCGCCGGCAGGTCGAGCAGCCGCTGCAGCAGCAGCTGGCGGGGGGTCGTGTCGAGCAGGTCGTCGCCGCGCACGACCTCGCCGATCCCCTGGTCGGCGTCGTCGACGACGACCGCGAGGTTGTACGCCGGTGTGTCGTCGCCTCTCCACAGCACGAGGTCGTCGACGACCGCCTCGACCGGACCGTGCAGCCGATCGACGAACGCGACCCGCTCGCCGGCGGCGTCGAGTCGCAGCGCAGGCCCACGTCCTGACCGCTCGCGCTCGGCGCGCTGCGCCGCGCTCAGGTGCTTGCACGTCCCCGGGTACGCGCCTTCGGGCAGCGGACCATGCGCAGCCGAGGCGGCCTCGCGGATCTCCGCGCGCGTGCACCAGCACGGGTAGACGCGCCCCGCTGCGCGCAACCGCTCCAGCGCCGCGCGGTGACGCGCGCGCCGCTCGGACTGGCGCACCACGGGGCCGTCCCAGTCGAGCCCGAGCGCTTCCAGGTCGGCGAGCTGCCCGGCCTCGTGCTCGCGGCGCGAGCGGCCGGGGTCGAGGTCCTCGATCCGCACGAGGAAGCGCGCGCCGGCGCTGCGCGCGAACAGCCACGCGAGCAGCGCGGTGCGCAGGTTGCCGATGTGCAGCGGTCCAGTGGGGCTGGGCGCGAAGCGGCCGTCAGAAGGCCCCATGCCGCCCCTCGCCCGCGGCGAAGCGGGCGGCGCCCGGAAGCGCCTCGCGCTCGAGCGCGACCAGGCCGTGACGCAGCTCGTTCGCGAGCGCCTGCTCCAGCGGCAGCTCGTGCTGCTCGTAGGCGGAGAGGCGGTCGTGGCGCATGCAGAGCTGCGGGAAGCGCGCGATCTGCGCCGCCAGCTCCTCCGCCGCCTCGCGCGCGGCCCCCGGCGGCACGACGCGGTTCGCCAGCCCGATCGCCAGCGCCTCCTCAGCGCCGACCGCACGGCCGGTCAGGATCAGGTCGAGCGCGCGGCTCAAGCCGACCAGGCGCGGCAGTCGCACCGTTCCGCCGTCGATCAGCGGCACGCCCCAGCGGCGGCAGAAGACGCCGAGCACGGCGTCCTCCTCCACGACGCGCAGGTCGCACCACAGCGCCAGCTCCAGGCCGCCGGCAACGGCGTGTCCGGCGACGGCCGCGATCACCGGCTTGGACAGCAGCATGCGCGAGGGGCCCATCGGCCCGTCGCCGTCGGGCGCGACACGGTTGCCGCGCTCGGTCCCGATCGCTCTCAGGTCGGCGCCGGCGCAGAAGGCGCCGCCCGCGCCCCACAGCACCCCGACGCGCGCCTCCTCGTCGGCGTCGAAGGCGCGAAACGCGTCGGCGAGCGCCTGAGCGGTGGGAGCGTCGACCGCGTTGCGCACCTCGGGACGGTCGAGGATCACCGTCGTCACCGGACCGTTGCGCTCGACGCGGACCGTCATGCCGGCGAGGCTACAGATGGCCCGCGTCGTTCCACAGCCGCAGCGCGGGGGCGGCGTGCTCGCTGCCGACGATCGAGAGCGCGGCGGGGTCGAGCGCGAGGTGGCGGCCGTGGTCGGGCGCGAGCGTGAGCGCGCGGGAGGCGAGCGTGCGCGTGAGGTGGCCGTGGCCGATCAGCAGCACCGGGCCGTCCGCCGCGCGCGCCCGCGCGAGCGCGCGCTCGGCCCGCACGGCGGCCTCGGCGATCGTCTCGCCGCCGGGACAGCCGTCGCGCCACAGGTCCCAGTCGGGCCGCGCGCGGCGGATCTCCGCGCTGGTGCGCCCCTCGTAGTCGCCGTAGTCGACCTCGACCAGGTCGGCGTCGGGCTCGAGCACGTGCGCGAAGCCGGCCAGCTCCGCCGTCCGCCGCGCCCGCTCCAACGGGCTCACGAGCACGAGCGCGAACGCCACGCCCCGCAACCGCTCGCCCAGCGCGCGCGCCTGCTGCTCGCCATGCGCGGTCAGCGGGACGTCGGTGCGACCCGTGTGCCGCCCGGCCACGCTCCACGCGGTCTCCCCGTGCCGCGCGAGCCACAGCTCGTTCAACGCTGCCACGGGAGGGACGCTATCGCGAGCTACGCGTGCCGGCCGAAGTCGGTCGTATACGTCGCGCCGCGGCCGCCGACGGGGGCGCCCACGGCGATCCCGATCCCGATGTCGCGGAAGTGCCGCGAGAGGATGTTCGCGCGGTGCGGCGGGCTGTGCATCCACGCGCGCACCATCGCCGCCGGCTCGGCCAACGAGCCGCTGCCCCAGCCGATGTTCTCGCCGAGCCACCAGCTCCCGCGGCTCGGCAGGTAGTGCGTCGCGCGCATGCGCGCGAACGGCGAGCGGCCGTCGCGCGATTCGTGCGCGAAGTAGCGGTGGCGGACCATGTCGCGCGAGTGCCCGCGCGCGGCGCGCGAGAGCTTCGCGTTCAGACGCAGCGGCGGGAGCCCGTAGCGCGCACGCACACGGTTGAGCAGGCACAGCGTCGCGTCTCGCGAGCGGCGGATCTCCGCGGCGCGCACCACGGCGTGCGACGCGTTGCATGCGCCGACGGCGCGGTGGTGCGGATATTGGTGCCGGTGGGGCTGGGCAGCGGCCGGGCCGGCCGGGACCAGCACCGCGGCGAGGCCGAGGACGATGAGCGCGAGGCGCGAACGAGCCATTCCGCCCGAGCAATCGACCCGCGCCGAGCCGGCTTTCGGCGAACGTCCGGCCCTCTGGACGGATGTCCGATCTGCGGGCGGGCGGTGAACGTCTCGTGAAGCGGCTGCGCGGCCGTTCGCGTCGGGCGCGCTCACGCGACCCGATCCGGTCTAGGATGCCGCCGACATGGACCCCGTGACCCTGCGCAACCGCCTCCTCGTCGCCACCGGCATGTGGCGCGAGGTGACCGGCGAACCGCTCCCGAGATTGCCTCCGGGTCCGCCCGACGAGCAGGTCGAGCAGTTCGAGCTGCTGCTGGTCGAGCGCCTGTGGGAGTCGGCGACCGTCGAGAACGCGCGCGAGATCGCCGACCGCACGTGGGACCTCGTGCACGACCGGCCGGAGTCCGATCCGGTTCGTCAGCGGGTCGTCGAGTGCCACGAGGCGCTTGCGCGCATCTCGCGGCTCGGCGACTGACGGCCCGCTCGTTAACCAGTTGCGCTCCGACTGGCGGGCCGCTGTGGCGCCTGCTACGTTCTGCCGCGTAAGGCCGGGGATACACCCGTGCAAAAGCAGTGCGACGTACGCGGGACCGTTGCTCACAGCACCCCTCCGCGCATGCAGCACACACAGCAGTGGAGGATCAGCAACGTGCCGACCGGAACCGTGAAGTGGTTCAGCGACGAGAAGGGCTTCGGCTTCATCACGCCTGACGAGGGCAGCCGCGACCTGTTCGTCCATCACACCGGCATCAACGCCGACGGCTACCGCTCGCTCGCCGAGGGCTCGAAGGTGAGCTACGAGGAGGAGCAGGGCGACAAGGGCCCCAAGGCGGTCAACGTCCACGCCATCTAGGCGAGCCGCGTCACGCACGCTTGAAGGCCTCCCTGGCGCAGCCAGTGGGGCCTTCCGTGTTTAAGCGCCCGTGTCTGTACGATCGATCGCAGGCACCACGAGGGGGAAAGGTCGGACGTGGGCAAGACGGTCGAGCAGCGCGAGCGCGTGGTCGTGCGCTTCGCGGGCGACTCGGGGGACGGCATGCAGCTCGTCGGTGGGCGCTTCACCGACGCGACGGCGCTGCTCGGAAACGACCTCGCGACGCTGCCCGACTTCCCGGCCGAGATCCGCGCGCCGGCGGGCACGATCCCGGGCGTCTCCGCCTTCCAGATCCACTTCGCCTCGCGCGACATCCTCACGCCGGGCGACACGCCGAACGTGCTCGTCGCGATGAACCCGGCGGCGCTCAAGGCGAACCTCGCGACGTTGGAGCGCGGCGCGACGATCATCGCCAACGAGGACGCCTTCACGAAGCGCAACCTGGAGAAGGCCGGCTACGAGCGCGACCCGTTCGAGGACGGCACGCTCGACGAGTTCCGCGTCCACCGCGTGCCGATGACGACGCTCACCACGCGCGCCGCCGAGGGGCTGGAGGGCGTCGGCACGCGCGACGCGGCGAGAGCGAAGAACCTGTTCGCGCTCGGCCTGCTGTCGTGGCTGTACGGCCGTCCGATCGACGTCACGGAGCGCTGGATCGAAGCGAAGTTCGCCAGGCGCCCGGCGGCGAGAGCGGCGAACCTCGCCGCCTTCCGCGCCGGCTGGAGCTTCGGTGAGACGACCGAGCTGCTGGAGGTGCAGTACCGCGTCGAGCCGGCGACCGACGCCGCGCCCGGCACGTACCGCCAGGTCAACGGCACGACCGCGACGGCGCTCGGCCTGATCGCGGCCTCGGTGCGCAGCGGCCTGCCGCTGCTGCTCGCGAGCTACCCGATCACGCCGGCATCCGAGCTCCTGCACGAGCTCTCGCGCCATGCGAATCTGGGCGTCACCACGATTCAGGCCGAGGACGAGATCGCCGCCGCCGGAATGGCCCTCGGCGCGGCGTTCGGCGGCCGTCTGGGTGTGACCGCGACGAGCGGGCCGGGCATGGACCTGAAGGCCGAGACGATCGGGCTGGCGGCGGCGCT
>JBQCIQ010000229.1:0-5675 GCA_051953595.1 Conexibacter sp.
GCCGGCTTCGGCACCGTCGTCGCGGCCGTCGCCCCGATGGCAGTCGGGTTCGTCGCCGTGTTCCTCAGCGGCGCCGTCATCTACGGGCTCTCGCGCTCCTTCGAGATCTCCGTCTACGTCACGAACATGGCGTCGATGATCGGGATCGGGGTGGCGGTCGACTACTCGCTCTTCGTGCTCGCCCGCTACCGCTCCGAGGTCCGCGCCGGGCGCACGCCCGAGGAGGCGCGCGCGGTCGCGCTGTCGACGTCGGGCGTCGCGGTCGCCTTCTCCGGCCTGACCGTGATCGTCTCGCTTGCCGGGCTATGGATGATCGACGCCAACGCGATCCGCTCCATGGCGCTCGGCGCGATCCTCGTCGTCGCCGTCTCGGTGCTGGCCGCGACGACGCTGCTGCCGGCGCTCATCAGCCTCGCCGGCCGGCGCGCGTGGGAGCCGGGGCGCGTGGTCGGGAGCGTGACCGGCTGGCTCGCGCGACGGCTGCCGCGCCGCAGCGCCGCCGAGCGCGGCACGTTCTGGGCGCGCTGGACCGGCGCGATCATGCGCCGCCCGGTGCTCGCCGCGGCCGGCTCCGCGGCCGTCCTGCTCGCGCTCGCGGTCCCGGCGCTGCAGCTGCACATGAGCAATGGCGCACTGCAGCAGTTCCCCGACAACCACGAGACGCGCGTCGGCTTCGACGCGGCCGCGAAGGTGATCGGCGCGGGCGCCGCGAGCCCGGTCGAGGTCGTCGCGCCGCGGGCGCAGCTCGCGACCGTGCAGCGCACGCTGCGCGCCGACCCCGAGGTCGTGCGCGTCGAGCCGCCGCTGACCTCGCGCGACGGCACGCAGGTCCTCGTGCGCGGAATCCCGCGCCACGACGGCGAGTCGGAACCCGCGCGCGCGCTCGTGCAGCGGCTGCGCGGCGAGCTGCCGGCGGGCGCGCAGGTCGGCGGCTCGCCCGCGTTCGGGAAGGACTTCGCCGACCGCATCGCGAGCAGCATGGTGCTGATCGCGCTGTTCGTGCTGGCGCTCTCCTACCTCGTGCTGCTGCTCCTGCTGCGCAGCGTCGTGCTGCCGCTGAAGGCGGTGCTGATGAACCTGCTCAGCGTCGGCGCCGCCTACGGGATCCTCGTCGCGGTCTTCCAGCTCGGCTGGATCGACGGCTTCCTCGGCTTCCACTCCGACGGCTACATCGACGCGCTCACGCCGCCGCTCGTGCTCGCGATCGTGTTCGGCCTCTCGATGGACTACGAGGTGTTCCTGCTCTCGCGCATCCGCGAGCGGTGGGCGGCGCACGGCGACTCGCGCCGCGCGGTCGCCGAGGGGCTGGAGCGCAGCGCGAAGACGATCACGAGCGCGGCGCTGATCATGAGCTGCGTCTTCGGCGTGTTCGTGCTGACGGGCGTGCCGTCGATCCAGCAGCTCGGCGTCGGCTGCGCGGTCGCGATCGCGCTCGACGCGACGCTCGTGCGGCTCGTGCTCGTGCCGGCCGCGATGGAGCTGCTGGGCGACTGGAACTGGTGGCTCCCGCGTCCGCTCGCGCGCGTGCTCCCGGACGTGGCCGTCGAGCAGGCGCCGGTCGTCGCGCTCGCACCCGCTGATTGACCTGATTCTGGTATTCATAGGCGATGGCCAGCCGCGCCCGCTTGGGGGAGCGCGCGGCGGTCGCCGCGACGGCGCGGCGCGACCGTGCGGGCGCTCCCCGCTTCCGTCTCCTCGCGCGCGCGGCGGCGCATGAGCACTGGGTCGCGGCGGCGGCGTTCGCGCTGCTCGCGCTCGTCTACCTGTGGCCGGCGCTCGTCCAAGGGCATCCGCTGCTCCCGTCCGCCGGGCTCTACCAACTGGCGCCATGGCGCGGCTACGCCCCCGCCGACCTGACCGCCTACTTCAACCCCGCGCTCGTCGACGTCCCGACCTCCTACTACCCGTGGTGGACGCTCGCGCGGCACGACCTGCACGCGGGTGCCTTCCCCGCCTGGAACCCGTACGCGCTCGCCGGCACGCCGTTCCTCGGCAACCCCGAGGTCGCGTGGCTGAGCCCGTTCACGTGGGCGCTGCTCGTCCTCCCGAGCCTCAACTGGGCGCTCGGCTTCGTCGCGGCGGTGAAGCTGTGGCTCGCCGGCTTCGGCACCTACCTGCTCGCGCGCGAGCTGCGGCTGTCGCACTGGCCCGCGCTCGTCGCCGGCCTCAGCTTCGCGCTCTGCACGTTCGACGTCGTCTGGCTCAGCTATGGGGTCCACGTCGCGGTCGCGGTGATGCTGCCGTGGGCGCTGTGGCTGGTCGAGCGGATCGTGCGCCGCGGCGGGGCGCGCGACGGGCTCGCGCTCGTGCTCGTCGTCGCGCTCGTGGCGACCGGCGGCCATCCCGGCACGCAGCTGCACGTGCTCGTCGGCGTCGTCCTCTACGCGCTGATGCGGATTGCGCTCGCCGGCGACCTGGCGCGCACCGACCGGCTGCGCCGCCTGGGCCTCGTCGGCGCCGCGCTCGCGCTCGGCACGCTCCTGGCGGCGGCGACGCTGCTGCCGGCGCAGCAGGCGGCGATCGACACCGCGGGTGCGGCCGCGCGGCGCGACGGCAGCGCCGGCTTCGCCGGCTCGCATCTCTCGCTCGGCGCGCTGCGGGCGGCGCTGTTCCCCGACTGGTGGGGCCGCCCGAGCGAGGACGTCTACGTCGAAGGGCCCGCCAACTACAGCGAGCGGGCGCTGTTCGCGGGGACGATCCCGTTGATCCTCGCCGTCGCGGCGCTCGTCGTCCGCGACGGCTGGCGGCGCAAGGCGCCGTTCGTCGTGCTCGGCGCGATCGGGCTCGCCGTCGGCCTGAGAGCGCCGCTGATCCGCGACGCGGTCGTCAACGCGCCGCTGTTCGACCAGGTGCAGAACCAGCGGATCCTGCTGTGGTTCCTGCTGGCCGTCGCGGTGCTGTCGGCGTTCGGCCTGCAGGCGCTGCTCGACGGCCGCCCCGGCCGTCGCCGCGCCTGGGGTGCGCTCGCGGCCGCGCTCGCGTGCGCCGCGGTCGCGCTCGCCACCGTGAGGACGGCGCCGGGCGCGCTCGGCGACGCGACCCATTACCTGCTCCACCGCTCCGGCGCGGTCGTCGACGGCGTGCTGCCGCTGGCGAGCGTGGGCTGGATGGCGATCTTCGCGCTCGCGCTCGCCGTGCTGCTGCTCGCGGTGGCGCGCGTGCCCGAGCGCCGCCGCGCGCTCGGCGCCGCCGCCGCGCTGCTCGTCGCGCTGGAGATGCTGCACTTCGCGCACGGCTTCCAGACGATGGGTCCGGCGGCGCGCGAGATCCCGCCGCGCACCCCGGCGGTCGCGTTCCTCCAGCGCCATCGCGACGAGGGCCGGATAGCGGCCGGCGGCTACGCGCTCTCGCCCGACTGGACGACGGTCTACCGGCTGCGGGACGCGCGCGGCTACGACGCGCCGCAGCCGAGCCTGCGCTTTCACCGGCTGTGGCGCACGATGAGCCCCCGCCAGACCGGACACAACGTGTATGCGTTCGCCTCGCTCGGCCCCGAGGCGACGCGCGTCCTCTCGCTGCTGGGGACGCGCTACGTCCTGCTCGACCCGGGCGCGCCGAGCTTCCCCGGCTGGCGGACCGTCTACGACGCCGGCGACGCGACGATCGTCGCCAACGACGCGGCGCTGCCGCGCGCGCTCGTGGCGCGCCGCGTCCACGTCGCGGGCGGCTTGGGCGACGAGGTCGCAAGCGTCACGGAACCCGCGCTCGATCCGCGGCGCGAAGTCGTGGTCAGGCGCGACGAGCTGCCGCGTTCGTTCGACGCGACGCAGCGCGGCGGCGGCGACGTGCGCGTGGTGGACGAGCACGACTCCCGCGTCACCCTGCGAGCGCACCTGCAGCGACCGAGCGTCGTGCTGCTCGACGACGCGTGGGCGCCCGGCTGGAGCGTGCGCGTCGACGGCCGGTCCGCGCAGGCGCTGCAGACGGACGTCGTGCTGCGCGGCGTCGCCGTCCCGGCCGGCACGCACGAGATCGTCTGGAGCTATCGCGTCCCCGGCCTGCGCGCCGGCGCGGCGCTCAGCCTGCTCGCGCTGCTGGCGACGCTCGCGTGGGCCGGCTGGCTCGTCGTGCGCGCGCGCCGCCGCGTCGCGCCCGGCTAGGCTCTCGCACAGGGGGAGGACAAGGTGGCCGGACGCGAGACACCAGCGACGCGCGCGGCGAAGGCGGCGGGAATCAGGCACGCGCTGCACGAGTACGCGCACGATCCGGCGGCCGCCTCGTACGCGCTGGAGGCGGCCGAGGCGCTGGGGCTCGATCCGGCGCGCGTCTTCAAGACGCTCGTGGTGGCGGCCGACGGCGCCGCGGACGGCCTCACCGTCTGCATCGTGCCATCGGCCGACACGCTCGATCTCAAGGCGGTCGGCAAGCGCGCGGCGATGGCGCCGACCGACCGCGCCGAGCGCGTGACCGGCTACGTCGCCGGCGGCATCAGTCCGCTCGGGCAGCGGCGCGCGCTGCCGACGCTCGTCGACGACAGCGCGCTCGCGTACGAGACGATCTTCGTCAGCGCGGGCCGCCGCGGGCTGGAGCTGGAGCTGGCCCCGCACGACCTCGTCGCGCTCACGCGCGCGCAGGTACGCCGCATCCGTCGCACCTAGAGTTGGTAGGCTCGCTCGCGCGGGCCGCGCCGGGGGAGGCGCGGCCGACGAGACGACGTGAGGGGGACGGACCGTGCGACGCGCGACGGCATGCGCGCTGCTGCTGGCACTGGCACTCGCCGGCGGCTGCGGCAGCGACAGCTCGAAGAGGGACGAGCAGGCCGCGGCCCGCGCCCGCGCGCAGGCGGCGGCGCGCCACGCGAGGCTCGTCGCGGCCGGCAAGCCCGTCTTCCAGAGACACTGCGCGCTCTGTCACACGATCGAGGGCCGCACCGCGCACCCGACGTTCATAGAGTCGACGATCCCGAACCTCGACGAGGTCAAGCCGAGAGCGGAATACATCAGAGGGCGCGTCCAGGGCGGCGGCTTCGACATGCCTTCGATCGTCGGCGAATTGAGACCCGGGGAGCTCGACGCGGTCGTCGCCTACGTCGCCGACGTCTCCGGCAGCAGAGTCGCCAGGCCGAGTGCCGACGCGCAGCAGCTCGCGATGGGCAGAGAGGTCTTCGACAGCCACTGCCAGCGCTGTCATGGGATCGGCGGCCGCCAGATGACCGGCAGGCCCTCCTACCCGGGGACCGACTTCAACAGAGTCAAGCCGAACGAGGCGTTCGTGATACGGCAGGCGCTGAGAGGCATACAGGAATCGATGCCGAGCTTCCGCGGCAAGCTGACGCGCGCGCAGCTGCACGCGGTCGCGGCCTACATCACGACGACGGCGGGCGAGTAGCCGGCAGCCGGCTCGGACGCGCCGCGGGGCCGCGCGCTCACGCGCGCCTCGGTGTAGAAGGCCCAGCCGTCGCCGCCGGCCGCCTTCGCGTCGTACATCGCGATGTCGGCCGCGGCCAGCACGCCTTCGGGCACCGCGGGGGAGCGCTCGTCGAAGGCGATCACGCCGATGCTGATCGTCACGCCGTGGGCGTCGGCGGTCAGCGCCTCGGCGCGGACGGTGTCGACGAGGCTGCGCGCCACGGCGGCGGCGCCCGCGCCGTCGACGCGGGGAAGCAGGATCGCGAACTCGTCGCCGCCGATGCGCGCGACGACGTCGCTCGCGCGCAGCCGCTCGTGCAGCACGCA
>JBQCIQ010000230.1:0-6805 GCA_051953595.1 Conexibacter sp.
GGCCTCCGGCAGGGGCACGCCGAGCGCGTCCGGCGCCGCCTCGACGGGCGTGCGGCCGAAGGCCTCGGCGAAGCGCGCGACGACGTGGTCGGCGAGCGCCCCGAGGGCGCGGGAGGGCTCGCGGCGCAGCGCGAGCGGTTCGCTCGCCGGCGGGCGCGTGAGCTGAGTGTCGCTGCGCTCGTCCGCGAGCGAGGTCATGCGCACGCCGTGCAGGCCGCACGCGACCGCCCATTCGAACGGGCGCATGTCGTTGTCGACGTTGACCGCGAAGCCGTGCGTCGTGACGCCGTGCGAGACGTGCACGCCGATCGAGGCGATCTTGCGCTCCTCGATCCACACGCCCGTGTACTCGATCCCGTCGTCGGGGCGGTTGCGCGCGTGCAGGCCCTCGTCGCCGAGCGCCGCGATCAGCGCCTCCTCCATCGTGCGCAGGTAGGCGATCACGTCCTCGACGCGCATGATCGGATAGCCGACGAGCTGGCCGGGGCCGTGGTAGGTGAGCTGCCCGCCGCGCCGCACCGGCACGACGTCGATGCCCTGCTCGGCGTACCACTCGGGCGCGAACGGCAGGTCCTCGGGCTTCGAGCGGCGGCCCTGCGTATACACGGGCGGATGCTCGACGAGCAGCAGCACGTCCGGCAGCTCGCCGGCGATCCGCCGCTCGCGCACCGCCTCCTGCAGCGTCAGCGCGGCGCGGTACTCGACGACGCCGAGCCGGACGACGCGCAGCTCAGCCATCCCACGCCTCCAGCCGCCGCCGCAGCGCGGCGAGGAACTGCGCGGCCTGCGCGCCGTCGAGCGCGCGGTGGTCCCACGAGAGGCCGAGGATCGTCTGCGGGCGGATCTCGATCACGTCGTTTCCGTCGTCGTCCTCGATGACGATAGCCCGCTTGACGACCGCCTCCAGGTCGAGGATCGCGACCTGCGGCTGGTTGATCACCGGCGTCGCCATCAGCGAGCCGAACTGCCCGGGGTTCGTGACGGTGAACGTGCCGCCGGTGACCTCGTCGGGGGTGAGCTGCTGCTTGCGCGCGCGCTTGGCCAGCTCGCGGATCGCGATCCCGATCTCCTCGACGCTGAGGGTGTGCGCGTCGCGGATCACCGGCACGATCAGGCCGTCCTCGCCGAGCGAGACGGCGACGCCGAGGTGGACTTCGTCATGGCGCGTGTAGCGGTCGCCTTCGAGCGTGGCGTTGAGCGCCGGATGCTCGGCGAGCGCGTCCATCGCCGCGCGCGCGACGATCGGCAGCGGCGTCACACCGAGCAGGCTGCTCGCCTTCGCGCCTCTGCGCACGCTCTCCACCCGCGCCATGTCGCACTCCATCCAGGTCGTGCAGGTCGCGGCGGTCTCCAGCGAGCGCTTCATGTGCTGGCCGATCGCTCTGCGCATGCGCGAGAGCTGGCCGCCCGGCTCATCGTCCGGGCGGTACGGGCTCTCCGTGTGCAGCGGCTTCTCGACCGCCGCGAGCACGTCCTGCTTCCTCACCCGCCCATCACGCCCGGTCCCCGTCACGCGTCCGAGGTCCACACCGCGCTCCGCCGCCAGCCGCTGCACGACCGGCGAGTGGAATGGGGACTCTGGTCGTCTATGCAGGTCATGCCTGTATGGATGACCAGAGTTCGCGATGCGCGCCAGCACGGTCCCCACCTCAACGGTGGCGCCCTCGACGACCAGGGTCTCTGTCAGCGTTCCGGCCGCCGGGCTCGGGATGTCCGTGACGATCTTGTCGGTGTCGACCTCGCACAGCGGCTGGTCGGCGACGACCTCGTCGCCGACCGCGACGAGCCATCTGATCACCGTGCCCTCGGCGACCGACACCCCCAGCTGGGGCATCGTGACGTCAGTAGTCGAGGAGGTCTCGGCAGGCATCGCGGATGCGCTCGACGCTCGGCAGCACGGCCTGTTCGAGCGGGGGACTGAAGGGGATCGGGACGTCGGGCGTGGCGACGCGGCGGATCGGGCCGTCGAGCTGTTCGAAGGCGCGCTCGGCGATCAGCGCCGCGACCTGGGCGCCGGCGGCGCAGGTCTCGTTCGCCTCGTCGACGATCAGCACCTTGGAGGTCTTCGCGACGCTGGCGAGGATCGCTTCGGTGTCGAGGGGGACGAGCGAGCGCAGGTCGAGGACTTCGACCGACGCGCCGCCGAGCGCGTCCGGCTCGGTCGCCTCCAGCGCCGCGTGCACCATCGCGCCGTACGCGATCACCGTGAGGTCGGATCCCTCACGCGCCACCCGCGCCGTCATCGGCGTCTCGTACGTGCCGCTCGGCACGTCGCCCTTCACGCGGCGGTAGAGGTGCTTGTGCTCCAGGAACACGACCGGGTTGGGGTCGCGGATCGCGGCGGTCAGCAGGCCCTTAGCGTCCTCGGGCGTCGAGGGCGCGACGACCTTCAGACCCGGTGCGTGCATGAACCACGCCTCCGGGCTCTGCGAGTGGAACGGGCCGCCGGAGAAGCCGCCGCCGCTCGGCAGGCGCACGACGATCGGCACCGCGAGGCCGAGGCGGTAGTGCGTCTTGCCGGCGACGTTCACGAGCTGGTCGAAGCCGCACGCGACGAAGTCGGCGAACTGCATCTCGCACACCGGCCGCATGCCGACGACCGCCGCGCCGACCGCGGTCCCGACGATCGCCGCCTCGGCGAGCGGCGTGTCGATCACCCGCGCCTCGCCGAACTCCTCGACGAAGCCGTCGGTGACCTTGAACGCACCGCCGAACGCGCCGACGTCCTCGCCCATCACGAGCACGCGCTCGTCGGCGCGCATCTCCGAGCGCAGCGCGTCGGAGATCGCCTCCAGGTACGTCATCGCCGGCATCAGACGACGGCCTCGGCGGCGGCGGGCTCGCCGGCGAACCCGCTCCACGGTGCGCGCCCGTCGCCGAGCGGGACTGCCTCGCCCTCCGCGAACACCCCGCGCGTCGCTTCGGACGGGTCGGGCATCGGCGCCGCCAGCGCCTCCGCCGCGGCCGCCTCGACCTCCGCGTCCACCTGCGCGCGCAGCGCCGGCACGTCGACCCCGAGCGCGGCCACGCGCCGCTCCTGGCGCTCGATCGGATCGCGCCGCGACCACTCCGCCAGCAGCTCCGGCGGCACGTAGCGCATGTCGTCGTGGGCGGCGTGGCCGTGCATGCGCATCGTCACCGCCTCGACGAGCGTCGGCCCCTCGCCGGCGAGCGCCCGCTCGCGCGCGACGCGCACCGCGTCGAAGACCGCCTCGGCGTCGTTGCCGTCGACGGTCACGCCGGGGAACCCGTACACGCGCGCGCGCTCGACCGGGTCGACCGCGAACTGCTTCGCCAGCGGCGTCGAGTAGGCGAACTGGTTGTTCTCCAGCACGAACACGACCGGCAGCCGCTGCACGCCGGCCCAGTTCATCGCCTCGTGGAAGTCGCCGCGCGAGGTCGCGCCGTCGCCGCACCACGTCAGGGCGACGCGCGCCTCGCCGCGCAGCTTGAACGCCATCGCCATGCCCGTCGCGACGCACATCATGTCGGGCAGCATCGAGACCATTCCCATCACGCCGCTCGCCGGGTCGCCGAAGTGGACGTTGCCGTCGCGGCCGCCGGTCACGCCGCTCGCGCGGCCCAGGTACTGGGCGAGGATCCGCGCCGGCTCGACGCCGCGCACGAGGTGCGCGCCGAGGTCGCGGTGCAGGGGGCAGAGGCGGTCGCGCGGGCCCATCGCGAACGCCGCCCCGACCGACACGGCCTCCTGTCCGAAGCCGTCGTAGAAGGAGCCGGGGACCTTGCCCTGCTTGTAGAGCGCCAGCGCACGCGCCTCGATCGCCCGCATCAGCAGCATCGCGCGCAGCAGCTCGACGCGATCCGCGCGCGACAGGGCTTCCATCGTGCGCTGAACGGTACTTCTCGGCCATCCCCCCGATCGGGTGGGTGAACGGCCACGTATACGCCCGGAGGACCGCGTCGGCACGGGCCTCCGCGCGCTAGCGTGACGCCCATGCAGCCGCTCGCGCTCGTGACCCTGATCGCCTCCGCCGGCGGCGGATCGGGCGGCTTCGGCGGTGGGGGAGGCGGAGGCGGCGGCTTCGGCGGCGGCGCCGGGGGCCGGGGAGGTGGCGGCAACTGGATCTTGCACCTCGTGGTCGTGCTCGTCCTCGTGCTGTTCGCGCTCTACACGGGGCTGAAGGTGCGCAGGGAGCGCGAGCACCGCGCGGCGCGGCGGCGGGCGATCGAGCTGGCGTCGGCGGAGGCGGCGGACGACGATCCCCAGCTCTCGGCCGATGCGGTCAGCGCGATGGCCGAGCGGCTGTTCCGCGAAGCTCAGGCGGCGTGGGACGCGCGCGACGACGCACGCCTGCAGGAACTGCTCAGCCCCGACCTGCTCGTCGAGTGGCGGCGGCGCCTCACCGACTTCGCGGACAGAGGCTGGCACAACCGCGTCGAGGTGCTCAACGTGCGGTGGGTCGAGTACCTCGGGCTCGTGAACCGCGACGGCGAGCAGGGGGACCGCGTCAGCTGCCGCATCACTGCGCGCCTGAACGACTGGGTCGAGACCGAGTCCGGCGCGCGCATCAACCGCACCGGCACAAGCGGATCGTTGATCGTGCTCACCGAGTACTGGACCTTCGCCCGCCGCGACGGCAAGTGGATCGTCGCCTCGATCGAGTCCGACGCCGAGGGCGCGCACGTGCTGGACGAGCAGATCGTCGCGACGCCGTGGCAGGACGAGCAGCGCATGCGCGACGCGTCGCTCGTCGAGGTCGCCGTCGCCGACAAGCTGCCGGCCGGCGTCGCGACCGCCGAGGTCGCCGACCTCGACTACGCCGGTGACGCGCGCGCCGCCGCGCTCGACCTCTCGCTCGCGGACGGGCGCTGGGCGCCGGACGTGCTGGAGGCGTCCGCACGCCGGGCCGTCGCCGCCTGGGCGGAGGCGGTCGACGGCGCCGATCGCGACCTGCTCGACGTCGCCACGCCCGAGGCGGCCGACGCGCTCCTGCACCCCGACGACCCGTCGAAGAAGACCCGGCTCGTGATCCGCGGTCCGCGCGTGCGGGGGCTGCGGATCACCGCGCTCGACCCGGCGGCGACGCCGCCGACGATGACCGTCGAGGTGGAGGTGCGCGGCCGTCGCTACGTCGAGGACCGCGACGACGCGTCGGTGCTGTCCGGCTCGAAGCAGCGCGAGACGACCACGGTCGAGCGCTGGACGATGGCGCTGTCGGGGCCGGACGAGCGGCCGTGGCAGGTCGTCGGCGTGGCCTGAGCGGTCCCGTACCCTCGACATGTGGAACGCGTGTGGGCCTCCCGGCTGCGGTGGCGCTTGCGCGGCGCGTGGCTGGCGCCGCTCGTCGCGCTGCTCACGCTCGTCGACGCGCTGCTGATCCACTGGCGCCCGCTCGCCGGCGACGGCCCGACCCGCTTCGTCGCGGCGCTGCTGCTGGCCGCGTTCCTCAACCTCGTCGCGGTCGCCGCGCTGGCGCCGCTCGTCGGCGTCGCGTGGAGGCGGGCGCGGCCGCAGCTGCCGGCGATCGTCGCGCGCGATCGCGCCGGCGTCGTGCTCGTGCTGCTCGTGACGGCGGGCATCGTCGTCGCCGGGTCGCTGCACCACGGCACGGTGCGGCGCAACGCCGCAGCGATGGCGGATGCGCATGCGCGCGGCGTGGCGTGGATCGGCGCCTACGCGCCGGCGCCGTTCCGCCGCCACCTGGCGCTGGCGGACACGGTCGCGGTCGTGCCGGGGAGCGTCTACCGCACCTGCGCGCCCGACCCCACCCACGCCCGCGCCTGGTGCGTCGTCGTGCAGGTACACGGCGCCGTCCGCCGCGACGGCGGCACCCCGAACGCGGTCTTCCAGGCGGGGCGCTGACGCGTTGCATCAAGACATCAATCGGCCTATGCTCTGATGCATGCGGACCACTCTGACGCTTGAGCCCGACGTCGCAGCGCAGCTTGACCAGCGTCGCCGGGAACGGCATAGCTCCCTCAAAGCCGAGGTGAACCACCTGCTGCGGGTGGGGTTGGAGCACGAGCGCGAGGCGGCGAGAACGGCCGCGCCCGAGCCGTTCAGAGTCGAGCCGCTTGACGTCGGCGAGCTGCTGATCAACATCGACGACGTCACGGCGGCGCTCGACCTGATCGATCCGCCGCGGCTGTGATCCTGCTCGACGCGAACCTGCTCGTCTACGCGTACGCCTCGGCTTCGCCGCATCATCGGCCCGCGCGCGCCTGGTTCGAGGAGATCATGAGTGGCCCCGACCGCGTCGCCTTCCCGTGGTCGACGCTGCTGGCCTTCCTCCGCCTGATGGGTAACCCGCACGCAGCGGGCAGACCCGCTGCGCTGCGCGAATCGTGGGCCCGCGTCGAGGGCTGGCTCGCCCGTCCGCAGGCGTGGATCCCCGTCCCGACCGAGCGCCACCAGCAGATCCTCGCGGACCTGCTCGACGGGGAGACCCGTCCTGACATCGCGAACGACGCCCACCTCGCCGCGCTCGCGATCGAGCACGGCCTCACGGTCTGCAGCACCGACCGCGACTTCTCGCGCTTTCCCGGCGTCCGCTGGGTGAACCCGCTCAGTCGCTGAGATCGACCGGGCCGGTCGCCTCGCCCAGCACCGCGCCGACGCCCGCGCACACCGTCAGCGCGAAGCCGATCCCGACGAGCCATGAGACGAGCGCGATCGCGATCCCGATCGAGCCGTAGTAGGTCGCCGCGCGGCCGATCGCCTCGGGCATGTAGACGACCGAGCCGACGCTGATCGCCGTCATCGCCGCCGACGTCAACAGCGCGGTCGGCACGAGCGGGCGCCAGTCGATCCGTCTCGCGAGCAGGATCCACGGTGACCACAGCC
>JBQCIQ010000231.1:0-26917 GCA_051953595.1 Conexibacter sp.
TGCTGCTGGCGATCGCGGGGCCTGTGATCGCCGGGACGTCGCTGTTCGGCGGCCGCGGCACGGTCTGGTCCGCGCTGCTCGGCGGGCTCGTGATCGGCTCGATCTCCAACGGCATGGACCTGCTCGCGCTGCCCTCGTCGACCAAGTACATGGTCACCGGCGGCGTCCTGCTCGCGGCGGTGGTGGTGGACGCCGCGGCCCGTCAGCGACGGCAGCGTGCTGGCCGCGTGTAGAGCCGTCGGCGTTTCTGGCGCTTGCCCGCTAGCCCGGAAGACGGTACACTGGCGTCCGCCAGGGGGGCCTTAAGCAGCTTTCCTACTTCGCGTACCTCTGAAGAGTTCGCTTAGGCGCTCGCACGGCGCACACGTCCAATTAAGCCGGCTCCTCCTGCATGCGCGGGGGTCGCAGGGGCATGCGAACCCGACCGTGGAGGTCGCCATGAGATGGGGAAGATTCCTCGTCGCACTCGCAGGTGCAGCTGTGTTGATGGCGGCGCTTGCCAGCGCCGCCGCCGCAAGGAACCTGTCGACGTCAAGTCAGACCCTGAGAGCAGTATTCAGGGAATTGGAGTTCAACTTTCCGAACGCGGACACCGTGTGTCAGGTGACGATTGAAGGCTCGTTCCACAGCAGGACGATCGCCAAGGTCGTCGGCACGCTAAGCGGCCTCATCACGAGGGTTTCGCTCGGACCATGCTCGAGAGGCACGGCGACGATCCTAACCGAAACGCTTCCCTGGCACGTGCGCTATCAGGGCTTCACCGGCGCGCTACCGAACATAACGGCGATAACGGCCCACGTGGTCGGTGCCGCGCTGCGGGTGAGGGAAGGCGGCGGCTTCGTCTGCCTAGCGGTGACCACCGCCGCCGAACCCGGCGTGATAACCATGGCGCGCGAAATTACGACGGGCGTGATCACAAGCGCAGAACTGAGCGGCATAGTCACCTCAGGCGCGGAATGCCTGTCGGGCAGAGGCGGCTTCCTCTCCGACAGGGCCGGCGTGACGGTCCTAAACTCGACTACCAGAATATCGATTACTCTAATATAGGTTGAACTGACCGGGCGGTGCGGCTGCTCCCGCGCCGCTCGGCAGTCACCGCTCCAGCGGCATGAAGATCGCCAGCTGGCGTGCGTGTGCGAGGAGGGTGCCGTCTGGGAGGAACAGGGCGGCGTCCTCCTCCATCAGGCCGCCGTGGGCGGCGGTGGAGCGGTACCAGCCGAGCACCGGCTGATCGGGCAGGCCCTCCGGCGGGACGTCGGCCCGCACGTGGATCGTCAAGTCGATCGTCGGAGCGATCGCGGGGCGGCCGAGCGGCTGGAACGCCGGCGGCCACCACACATCCGTGCACAGCGCGATGAACGCCGCGTCGATCGGCCGCGACTCGGGCAGCGTGATCCAGCCGCCGGTCTCAGGCGCTTCGCCCGTGGGCAGCGGCCGGTTGGAGAACGGGACCCCGCCGATCCGCGGCGCGACCCGCACGCGTCTGAACATCGGCGGCATCGTCGGCGTCGGGCCGAGCCAGCCGTCGGCGCCGGAGCGGCGGTAGTCGTCGGGCGCGATCAACGGCGCGTCCCGCGCCGGCGGCGGACCGACGGCTGGCGGCTCCGGCTCCCACTGCCCGGCCGCCGGAAGGTCGAGCACGGCGAGCGCGGCCAGCGCGCGGATCGCCTGCTTCCCGTCCTGGGACGCTGTCAGCTCCACCGTCGAGATCCGGCGTCCGGCGCGCAGCACCGAGACCGACACCTCCAGCGGCCCACCGCTGACCGGGCGCAGGTAGTGACACGTCAACGACCGCAGCTGCCGATCCGTCCCGAGCGCTCCGTGCGCCTCGATCGCCCGCACGAGGATCGCGGCCAGGTACCCGCCGTTCGCGGCGATCGGCGTCGACCAGCCGGGGTCCACCGACGCGCGGAAGCGCCCCTCGCCGAGCGCGGACACGGCGGTCGCCTGCTCGAACGTCCCGGCGGCGGCTGCCTCGGTCGTGCTGCTCATCGCACCGAAGGCTAGTCCTAAGATGCGCCGCTCAGGCGCAGCACGAGCGAGCGGAGGCACGATGAGCGAGGAGACGACGGTCACGATCGAGCGGCGCGGCCACGTGCTGCTGATGGGCCTCAACCGCCCGGCCAGACGCAACGCCTTCACGCTCCGGATGTTCGAGGAGCTGGCGCTCGCCTACGGGCAGCTCGAAAGCGACCCCGAGCTGCGCTGCGGCGTCCTCTTCGCTCACGGCGACCACTTCACCGGCGGCCTCGACCTCGCCCAGGTCGCGCCGGCCGTGATCGACGGCGACGGCGCCGGGCTGCCCGTGCCCGAGGGCGGTCGCCAGCCGTGGCGGCTCGACGGCCCGTGGACCACGCCCGTCGTGATCGCCGTGCAGGGGTGGTGCATCACGATCGGGATCGAGCTGCTGCTCGCCGCCGACGTGCGGATCGCCGCCGACGACACGCGCTTCGCCCAGCTCGAGGTCCAGCGCGGCATCTATCCGTTCGCCGGCGCGACGATCCGCATGCCGCGCGAGGCCGGCTGGGGCAACGCGATGAAGCACCTGCTCACCGGCGACCCGTTCGACGCGCAGGAGGCGCACCGCATGGGGCTGGTGCAGGAGGTCGTGCCGGCCGGCACGCAGCGCGACCGCGCGATCGAGCTGGCCGAGCGGATCGCCGCCGCCGCCGCGCCGCTTGGCGTCGCCGCCACGCTGCGCTCCGCCTACCGCGCGATCTACGAGGACCATGACACGGCGGCCGCCCAGCTCCAGGCCGACGCGGTTCCGCTGTTCGCGAGCGAGGACGGCGCCGAGGGCATGCGCTCGTTCGTCGAGCGCCGCCCCGCGAGATTCAGCGGGCGCTGATCACGCCGCCCGCTGGTACGCCCGGAACGCGCGCGTCGCGACGGCGAAGCACGCGACCAGCAGCAGCGCGAGCAGGCCGAGGCGGGAGAAGACGACGCCCCAGTCCGGGTCGGCCGACGTCAGCGCCTCGCGCCCGGCGACGACCGCCCACTGCAGCGGGTTGAACTTCGCCACCTCGGCGATCCACGACGGGGCCAGGTTCAGGTCCATGAACGTCCCCGACAGGAACGACAGCGGCAGCGTCAGCGACGTCACCGTCGCGATCACCGTCTCCTCCTTGCGCACCACCAACGCCAGCGCGTTCGAGAGCGCGCCGATCGCCATCCCCAGCAGGATCGCCGCCACGATCACGACCAACGCCCCCGGCACGCCGCCCGGGAACGACGCGCCCGCGACCGCCAGCCCGAGCCCGATGATGATCAGCGACTGCACGATCGTCACGAGCGATTGCTGCACCAGCGGCCCGGCCAGCAGCGCGATTCGCGCGGACGGCGTCACCAGGAAGCGGTCGAGGATCCCGCGCTCGTAGTCCTGCAGCATCCCCATCCCCGGACCAGCCGGCGGAGAACAGCGCCGTCATCACAACGATCCCGGGCGTGAGGAAGTCGGCGTAGTTGTCGGCCCCGAAGCCCGGCAGGTTCACGATCGACTTGAACAGCGCGCCGAACAGCAGCAGCCAGATCACCGGCTGCACGAGCGTCACGACGATCCACGCCGGCTGACGCAGCAGCGCGCGCAGCCAGCGCGCGGCCATGAACCACGAGTGTCGGAGCACGATCGGCATCGCTCAGCGCCCTCCCGCGGCAGCGGTCTCGGCCTTCGGAGACGAGGAGGCAGACGACCCGCCGCCGTCGGCGGACTCGAACGTGCGCCCGGTGTGGCGCAGGTAGACGTCGTCAAGCGACGCGCGCGCGACCGTCACGGCCGCGACCGCCACGCCCTCGGCCTCCAGCGCCGCCAGCACGGCCGGCACGGCGCGCGCGCCCTGGTCGGCGCGGGCGCGCAGCATGCGCCCTTCGAGCGCGACCTCGCGCACGCCGCTCACGCGTGCCAGCGCGTCCCGCACCGCGGCGCCCGACCCGGGGCCGTCGCCGTCCAGCTCGACCGAGATGCGGTCGCCTCGCAGCTCCGCCTTCAACTGCTCCGGCGACCCCTCCGCGACGATCCGTCCGCGGTCGACGATCGCCAGCTGGGAGGCGAGCTGGTCGGCCTCCTCCAGGTAGTGCGTCGTGAGCAGGATCGTCAGCCCCTCCTCGCGCGCGAGCGTGGAGATCTCCTCCCACATCGCGACGCGCACCTCCGGGTCGAGCCCGGTCGTCGGCTCGTCGAGGAACAGCACCTGCGGCCGCGCCACCAATCCCAACGCCACGTCGAGCCGCCGCTGCATGCCGCCCGAGTAGCCCTTCGCGAAGCGGTCCGCCGCGTCGGCGAGGCGGAAGCGCTCCAGCAGGTCGTCCACGCGCGCGGTCAGCGCCGCGCCGCGCAGCCCGTACAGCCGCCCCTGCAGCAGCAGGTTCTCGCGCCCGGTCGCCTCGCCGTCGACGGCGTTCTTCTGGCCGACGACGCCGATCGCGCGACGCACCCCGACGGGATCGCGCACGACGTCGATGCCGGCAACGCGCGCGGTCCCCGAGTCGGCGCGCGAGAGGGTCGTGAGGATCTTCACGGTCGTCGACTTGCCGGCGCCGTTGGGGCCGAGCAGGCCGAAGATCGTCCCGGCGGGGACGTGGAAGCTGACGCCGTCGAGCGCCCGCACGTCACCGGGGTACGTCTTGATCAGGCCCTCGGCCTCGATCGCGGCGGTCATGCCTTGGAGCGTGCCACAGCCGCGAGCGCGGCGCCGTCCAGCCGGTGCAGGTGCCACTGCGGCAGCACGCGCGCGCCGAGTCCGCGATAGAACGCGAGCGCCGGCTCATTCCAGTCGAGCGCCGACCACTCCAGCCGTCCGCACCCGCGCGCGAGCGCCAGCCCCGCGACGTGCAGCAGCAGCGCGCGGCCAACGCCGGCGCGGCGGCGGTCCGGCAGCACGAACAGGTCCTCCAGCCAGATCCCCGGCCGTCCCAGGAACGTGGAGAAGGTCGAGAAGAACAGCGCGTAGCCGACGGCCTCGCCGTCGACCGAGGCGATCACCGCCTCCGCCGCCGGCCGCTCGCCGAACAGGTGCTCCTCCAGCAGCGCCGCGTCGAGCACGACCTGATCGCGCAGGCGCTCGTAGTCGGCGAGCGCGCCGATCAGCTCCAGCAGCAGTGGCGCGTCGTCGCGCGTGGCCGGGCGGATCTCGCAGGCGGTCGACACCCGCCCGAGCCTAGCCGACCGATGTCAGAGCACCGCCCGTGTTCCGAAACTCGCCGGGGCGGGCATGGGTTCCGACCTTCCGTACGCGACGAACGACAACGGAGGTTCCCCTCAATGCGGCGCTTCACCGCACTCGGCCTCACGACGATCGCGCTGCTCGCCCTCGCCGCGGTCCCGGCGCTCGCCACCGCGCCGACCGCCGTCACCGGCGACGCGACCGGCATCACCGACACGCAGGTCACGGTGGCGGGCACCGTCAACCCGCAGGGCCAGCTGACGAGCTACGCCTTCCAATACGGCACGACGACCGCCTACGGCCAGCAGACGGCGCTGACCTCGGCCAGCTCGGGCACCGCCGACACGCCGGTGAGAGCCGACCTCGCCGGCCTCACGCCGGGCACGACCTACCACTACCGCGTGATCGCGACGAACGCCGACGGCACGACCGTCGGCGCCGACAGAACGTTCAGAACGACCGGCACGGCTCCGCCGCCGCCTCCGGCCCCGAGCGCGACGACCGGCGGCGCGGACGTCAACGGCGCGAGCGCGACGCTGAGCGGGTCGGTCAACCCCAACGGCGTCGCCAGCTCCTACTACTTCCAGTTCGGCACGACCGCGAACTACGGCGAGCAGACGCCGCCGCAGAGCGCCGGATCCGGCTCCTCCGCGTTCTCGGTGTCGGGCTCGCTGTCGGGCCTCGCGGCGAACACGACCTACCACTACCGCCTCGTCGCGGTCGGTCCGAACGGCGCCATCTCGATCGGCGCCGACAAGACGTTCGCGACGGCCGGCGCCGCGAGCACCCGGCTCGGCCTCTTCGGCCACACGGCGTTCGCCGACCAGCACGGCATCGGCGGCGTCTTCGTCGCCTGCTTCGGCAGCGCGGCGTGCAGAGGCAGCCTGACGCTCTCGCGCGGGGGCAAGGAGCTCGGCGTGCGCAGCACGTACACGCTGCGGCAGAACGACGGCGGCTTCGTGCACATTGCGCTGAACGACCTCGGCCAGCGCCTGCTGCGTCAGCGCGGCACGATGCGCGTGAAGGCGACCGTCATGAACGCGCTCGTGAGAGGTCAGACGGTCTCGTCCACGATGACGCTGATTCGCTACTCGACGCACGGCCTGCGCGGCTGACGAGCGTGCGGGCCGGTCGATCGCGGCCGGCCCGCCGCCCACTTGACACCAGTAGTGAGTGAGTGCATACTCACTCCTATCGTGATCCCGCCTCCCGCCACCACCCGCCAGCTGTCGACCGCCGCCGAGCGGCGCGAGGCGCTGGTCGAGGCCGCCGTCGCCGCCTTCGCCGAGCACGGCTTCCACGGCACGCCGACGACCGAGATCGCGAAGGCCGCCGGCATCTCGCAGGCGTACCTGTTCCGCCTCTTCCCGACGAAGTCCGAGCTGTACGTCGCGGCCGTCGACCGCTGCTACCGGCGCCTCGGCGAGGCGATGCGCGCCGCTGCGGAGGACGAGCGCGCGCCGGGCGAGTCGGTGCTGGAGCGGATGGGCCACGCCTACGCCGCGCTGCTGCAGGACCAGACGACGCTGCGCGCGACGCTGCAGGCGTTCGCCGCCGCCTCTGGCGAGGACCGCGCGATCCGCGACGCGGTCCGCCGCGGCTACGGCGACCTCGTCAAGCTGATCCAGCGGATCAGCGGCGCCGAGGGCGAGGAGCTGCGCGCGTTCGTCGCCCGCGGGATGCTGATGACGGTGCTCGCCGGAATGGACGCGCCGTCGATCGACGCGGCGTGGGCGCGCGAGCTGTGCGGGGAGAAGCAATGACGACCCGCTCGCGACAGATCTGGACCTCGATCGTGACGAGCGTCGCGCTCTTCATGGTGACGCTCGACAACCTCGTCGTGACGACGGCGCTGCCGTCGATCCGCGTCGACCTCAAGGCCGACCTCGCGCAGCTCGGCTGGACCGTCAACGCCTACACGCTCGCCTTCGCGGTCCTGCTGCTGCCGGCCGCCGCGCTCGGCGACCGCCTCGGCCGCCGCCGCGTCTTCGCGGGCGGGCTGACCGCGTTCACGCTCGCGAGCGCCGCCGCCGCGCTCGCGCCGAGCATCGGCGCGCTGATCGCCGCGCGCGCCTTCCAGGGCGCGAGCGCCGCGTTCGTGATGCCGCTGTCGCTCACGCTGCTGAGCGAGGCGTTCCCCGCCGGCAGCCGCGGCCGCGCGCGCGGCATCGGGGCGGGCGTGTGCGGGCTCGGCGTCGCGCTCGGGCCGCTCGCGGGCGGCGCCGTCGTCGAGGGCATCTCGTGGCACTGGATCTTCTGGCTCAACGTCCCGATCGGGCTCGTGCTCGTGCCGCTCGTCGTCGCGCGGCTGACGGAGTCGTTCGGTCCCGGGCGCCGGCTCGACGGGCGCGGCCTCGCGCTCGCCGCGAGCGGCCTGTTCGGGCTCGTGTTCGCGATCGTGAAGGCGGCCGACTACGGCTGGACGAGCACGACGACGCTGGCGACCGGCATCGCCGGCCTGCTGCTGCTGACCGCGTTCGTCGCGTGGGAGCTGCGCGCACCGGAGCCGATGCTGCCGATGCGCTTCTTCCGCTCGCGCGGCTTCACCGCCACGAGCGGCGTGACGGTCGCGATGTTCTTCGGCACGTTCGGCTCGATCTTCCTGCTGGCGCAGTTCTTCCAGACGGTGCAGGGCTACTCGCCGCTGGAGGCCGGGCTGCGGACGCTGCCGTGGACGGGCGTGACGATCCTCGTCGCGCCGATCGCGGGGATCCTGTCGGACCGCATCGGCTCGCGGCCGCTGATGACGCTTGGCCTTGCGCTGCAGGCGGGTGCGATGGCGCTGCTGGCGCTCGTCTCGACGCCGGACGTGCCGTACGCGCAGCTCGTCGGTCCGTTCGCGATGGCAGGCGCGGGGATGGCGCTCGTCTTCGCCCCGGCCGCGAACGCGGTGCTGTCGAGCGTGCGCCCGCAGGAGGCCGGCCAGGCGTCCGGCGCGACGAACACGTTCCGCGAGATCGGCGGCGCGCTCGGCGTCTCGGTCCTCTCGACGGTGTTCGCCGGCGCCGGCTCCTATGCCTCGCCGCAGGCGTTCACCGACGGCATGACGCAGGCGGTGTGGGTCGGCGCGGCCGTGCTCGCCGCCGGCGCGCTCGTCGCGCTCTTCGTCCCCGGCCGCGCGCGCCAGGCCGAGATGGCGGCGGCCAGTCGGGCGGTGGGGGAGCCGGTCCCGGCGTAGCTCACCCGGCGGGCGCCGGCCGGGCCGGCCGGCTCGTGTGACCCGTCGGTCTTCAACCCTGCGTTCTCAGCGCTTCGGCGCCACCGCGGCGTGCCACGTACCGACGTCTCGGAAGCCCTCGCCGCCGGCGTCGCCCTTCTTCGCGTCGCTCGCGAAGCGGTAGAGCGGCTTGCCCTTGTACGTGACCTGGCGGCGGCCGTCGGGGCGCTTGATCGTGCCGAGCCCGCGCACGCCGACCGGCTTCGCGCCGTGCTTGAGAATCAGTGGCGGCCACGTCGAGAGGCACGATCCGGTGCAGATGAAGCGGCCGTGCGTCTCGGCGCTCAGCGAGTAGAGCGTGCGTCCGCTGGCTGTGACGAGGACGCGCTCGTGCAGCGTCGCGTTCTGCGCAGTCGAGATCCGCAGCGTTCCGGCGGCTGAGGCGGCGACGGCCAGCAGCGCTGCGGCGGTGGCGACGAGCGGGAGCAGGCGGCGGAGCTTGATCGGCATCGGGTTCCTCCGGTGGGCGCGGGCGAGCTTCACACCTCCAGATGCCGTGACGCCGGCAGTCCTTCCCGCGCCTCGGAGACGCCCAGCCCGACAGCCGCGTCACGGATCGCGACGCACGGACGCGCCCGACCGGCGGGTGACGTCGCGGAGGCTCCCGTCAGCGAGCTCCCACTCCAGGCGGTCGGGACTCGCGGCCTGCGGAGCCTGCAGCGCAACGCGGAAAGCGAAGAAGTTGCCTTCGACCGGGAAGGAGCGCGTCGAGCGGCCGTACGTCACACGGATCGCACGGACACCGTCGGGTACGACCCCGGCGACGGTCGAGTGGTTGCCGATGCCGCTTGCGCTCCACGAGCCGTGGGAGCGGACGTCGGCCAACGGTCCGCAGCCGCCTGCGCCGCCGCCGACGACGCAGATCGTGGGCTCGTGTCGTGGCGAGCGGGCGTCGGCGCGTCGGATCTTTGACGGCAGCTTGCGCAGGCAGTCATCGGCCGGTCGAGACGAGCCGCTTCCGCCGGCTGGGATGACGTAGTAGCGCCGACCGTCGGGTGCGGTGCCGAGGTAGCGGATTCCGTGGACGTCGATGTCGTGCGCGAACGGCACCCGCAGGTAGCGGCGATCGAGGACGTCGGCTGTCGTGCGTGGCCGCGCGAGCACAGCGAGCACCGAGGTGAACACAGGTCCGACGCGCGGACCCGCGTCGATGCTCCCGCTGGGCTCCTGACTGCATGAGAAGCCGGTGCCTGCGGTGGTCCTCATCGGCGGCGACGGTCTGACGTCCGGCTGCCAGAGACCGCTCACCGCGCCGAGCGCGGGAACGGTCAGTCCGGCGAGCGCCGCCGCCGCGACGAGCAGCACGCGGCGGTGACGACGGACGAAGCTCGCGCGCCCGTGCCGACGTGTGGGCGCAGCCTCCTCGCGAAGTCGTCTTCCGTAGCGCTCCGGCGTCTCCTCGCGCAGCCGGCGCTCGACATCGTCGAAAAAGCTCATCGTGCCTCCCCAAGTTGCGTACGGAGTGCGCGCAGGCCCCGGCTCACGCGTTGTCGCACGACTGCCGCCGAGCAGTGCAGCCGCTCGGCGATCTCGTCGTATGGCTGCTCATCGACGACGCGGGAGAGGATCGCCTCGCGCTGCTCGGGCGACAGCGACGCGACCGCTGCGAGCAGTTGCGGCTCGTGATCGTGCCGGGCCATCTCCTCGACGGCCAGCAGATCTTCGTCCTGCAGCTCCTGCGGCTGCCAGGCGAGCCGGCGGCGCGCCGCCTCCTCCACGCGGCCCCGCCGAGCGCTCTCTCGCAGCTTGTTGGCAGCGATCCCGTAGAGCCACGCCAGTGCCGGCGGGCCGCCCGGCCTGTAGCGCCCGCAGGCGAGCAGTGCCGCGGCGAACACCTCCGCGGTCAGATCGGCCGTGACCTCTGGATCGCGTGTGCGCCTCAAGAGATAGCCGACGATCGCCGGAAGATGCCGACGATAGAAGCACGCGAACGCGTCCCCATCGCCACGGGCCGTTCGCTCCAGCAGGTCGTCGTCGCTGAGATCTGCGCGCATGATCGGGTTTCTTGCGCGACCACCAATCTTGTGACCGCGCCGAGCGCAGACTGACACGCCGAACGGGCGAGCCTCCCGAACCGTCGGCTCGGGAGGCTCGTACGTCACCGCAGCGACGCGCCGACGCCTACCCGCAGCCCTGGTTCACGTCTGGAGACACCGGCACCGCGAGCTCATGCGTCGTACCACCGGCCTGCCACGAGACGGCGAACGGCCGCTCGTCCTCGGGAACGCGCACGGTCGTGGCCGACCACCCGTTGCCCGAGACCGGCACGGACGTCGACCCGACTCTCGACGTGAGCGTGACCGCGTCGACGCCGTCCGGCACGATGCCGTGAACGACCATGCGGTCGACCGGGATCGCCGGGCCGCACTCATCGGATCCGACCGTGCCCTGCCGTGCGAGCAGGTCCGCCGACAGGCAGCTGATCGAGGCGCCGTCCGCGGCGACCGCGCAGATCCGGTCGCCACTCGCTGGGACGAGCCAGCGCGGGGACGGACCGCCGATCACGCGACGCGCGAGCGAGGCGTTGCCGGCGACCACGTTGAGCCGTGAGGCGACCGTCTGTGGGAGGGCATCTGCCGGCTGCGCCGGTCGCCGGAGCACCTCGAACGCGTCGAGAGCGATGCGCGGCACGTCGGTCGGCGCCGCCTCCGCGTTCGGTGCGGGCGGCGTCCCGGTCGCCTGCACGGTGTGCGGCTGCTCCCCGGCGGGAACCGGGGACGAACCGCCCGAGAGTGCAATCGCGGCGGCGGAGCCGGACAGCGCCACGGCCGTGACCACGCCGAGCAGAACGCCTCGAGATCGTCTGATCGATGGGCTGCGCATCAGTAGACCCCGTCGCCGTCGATCGTGTGGCCGCAGCAATTGTTGCCGTTGGCGACCAATGCATTCATGTCGACCGAGCCATTCGGATAGGGCGCTCTCCCGCCGCCATCGGAGTAAACGACCACGCTCTGAGCCAGGTCGCATCGCCGCGCATAAAGATACTCCGGATTTGAATAGGGCATCGTGAGCTTGGAGCACAAATTGATGCTCCCGCTGCCCGGATATGTGGCGATGTTTCCATCGTACGTATGGATCTGGCTCGCCAAGCACCAGGTGTTGGGGGCGATGACGCCGCATCCGTACAAGTAGCTTCCGGCGGACGCGCTGCTTGCGGCGGCACCGGACACTGCCAGGACAAGCGCTGCGGCGAGAGCCAAGCGAATCTTCATTCACTGCTCCTCTTCGATGATTTGCGCAGGATCCTTCAATCGATGCACACAACGTCAAATAAATCCCCGCTATCGCGTGGATTCAGGTACTTCAAGCCTTGTTTAAGCACGCTGAGGGAGCCGTTGCCGCCGCGCAGCTAGCGCGCGACGACCCGCAGCGGCGCCCCGAAGGCGCGCTCGAACAGCTCGCCCTGCCGCTCGGCGCCCCAGCGGGCGACGGTGTCGTCGCCGACCGCGTCCAGCTCCAGCTCGACCACGTCGCCGTCGGCGCCGCCGGGCCGCGTCAGCCGCGCCGCGCGCACGACCTGGTCGCGGTTGCGCTCCAGCTGCTCGGCGATTCGCAACAAGGCGGCGCCGCGCAGCACGAGCTGCTCGTCGCCCTCGCGGCACAGCGGCGCCAAGGCGCCCAGCGACGGCGTGCCCTTGCGGTGGTAGCGCGCCATCAACGCGATCAGCGCGACTTCGCGCGGCGTGAAGCCCGGCAGCCCAGAGCCGAGGATCAGGTACGACGAGTGCTTGTGGTGGTCGTCGTAGTCGACCGCCATCCCGACGTCGTGCAGCAGCGCCGCCGCCTCCACCAGCTCCGGCTCGTCCGGCTCCGGCAGGCCGGCGCCGGGCAGCGCCTCCAGCAGCTGATGCGCCAGCCCGGCGATGTGCTCCGCGTGCACGAGGTCCACGCCGTGCTGGCGCGCGAGGTTGCGCACGCTCGCGGTGCGCACGTCGTCCACGAGCGGCGGATCGGCCGGCGCGAGCAGCCCGGACAGGAAGATCCCCTCGCGCAGGCCGGCCTCCGTCACCTCGATCCCGTCGGCGCCGCTGGCCTCCAGCACCGCCCGCAGCACGACGGCCGCCGCCAGGATCACCTCGCCGCGTCCGCGCTTGATGCCGGGCACGCGCTCGCGCTCCTCGACCGACCGGCCGGCCAGCTCGTCCACAAGCTCGTCGAGCGCGTCGCGCGTGAGCAGGAACCCCTGCACGGAGTCGAGCGGCAGCTCGGCTCGCCGCACGGCCGCGGCCGCGAGGCTGCGCACGCTGCCGCCGAGCCCGACGAGTCGCGCGCCGTCAGCGCCCGCCGAGGCGACCCACGGCCCATCCTCCGACAACGCACGAAGCGTCCGCGCGTGCAGCTTCGCGAGCGCCTTGCCGCCGACCGGACCGTCGCCGGGCAGCCAGCGCTCGGTCGCGCGCACCGCGCCGAGCGGCCACGAGGCGATCGCGCCGGCGCGCCGCTTGCGCACCTCCACCAGCTCCAGCGACCCGCCGCCGAGATCCAGCACGACCCCGTCGGACAAAGCGGTCGAGTTCGTCGCCGCCACGTAGGAGTACAGCGCCTCCTGCTCGCCGCTCAGCACGCGGATGGGCAGCCCCGTCTCCGCATGCGCCCGCTCCACGAACGCGCCGCCGTTCGGCGCGTCGCGGATCGCGCTCGTCGCGACCGCGTCCACGTCGTCCAGATCGATCCCGCTCGTAGAGCAGAAGGCCGCGAACACGCGCAGCGTCTCCAGCGCGTGCGCCATACGCGCCTCCGACAGGCACCCCTCGGGGGTCAGATCGCCGCCGATCCGCACCATGTCGCTCAGCTCGTCCGTGCGTCTCCACCAGCCGCCCTCGCCGGTCGTGAAGACGACGAGCCGGAAGCTGTTGGAGCCGAGGTCGACGACGGCGCGCGTCGGGCTCACGCTTCGGCGAGCTGCGCACGCGCGAGGTGCGCGCGCATCAGCTCCGCGTGCACGTCGCGCGGCTGCCCGTCCGACGGCACGCGGCGGTGGGTCCACGTGCCGTCGGCGGCGAGGTCCCACGCGTTCTCCGTGTCGTCGAGGCAGCGCTCGAGCGTGTCGAGCAGCTGTGCGCGCGCGTCCGCGTCGTCCACGGGGACGACCAGCTCCACGCGCGAGTCGAGGTTGTGCGGCATCAGGTCCGCGGAGCCGACGAAGACGGCCGTGTGCTCGCCGCGCTGGAAGGCGTAGATGCGCGAGTGCTCGAGGAAGCGGCCGACGATCGACACGACGCGGATGTTCTCCGAGACGCCGGACACCCCGGGACGCAGGCAGCAGGCGCCGCGCACGTTCAGCTCGATCGGGACGCCCGCCTGCGAGGCGCGGTAGAGCGCGCGGATGCAGGCGGCGTCGACGAGCGAGTTCATCTTCATGCGGATGCGCGCATCCTTGCCGGACTCGTGCGCGTCGATCGTCGCGTCGATCTCGCCGATGATCCGCTCGCGCAGGTTCAGCGGCGCCACGAGCACGCGCCGGTAGTGCTCGGGCCGCGCGTAGCCGGTCAGCTGGTTGAACAGCTCGGCGATCTCGCCGGTCAGGTCCTCGCGCGCGGTGAAGAGGCCGAAGTCGGTGTAGAGGTCGGCGGTGCCGCGGTGGTAGTTGCCGGTCCCGACGTGCGCGTAGTGGCGCACGCCGTCGCCCTCGCGGCGCACCACCAGCACCGCCTTCGCGTGCGTCTTCAACCCCGGCATGCCGTAGGTGACGTGCACGCCCGACTGCTCCAGCGCGCGCGCCCAGGTGATGTTCGCGCGCTCGTCGAAGCGCGCCGTCAGCTCCACGAGGCAGACCGCCTGCTTGCCGCGCTCGGCGGCACGGATCAGCGCCGGGACAAGCGGCGAGTCGTCGCTCGTGCGGTACACGGTCTGCTTGATCGCGAGCACGTCGGGGTCGTTGACCGCCTGGTTGACGAACTGCTCGACGGTCGCGAACGAGTCGTAGGGATGGTGGACGAGCAGGTCCCTTCTGCGCAGCAGCGCGAACAGGTCGGCGCGCTTGCCGTCCTGCTCGAACGGGGGCGGCGTCAGCGGCGTCCACGGCTGGTCGCGCAGCTCGCGGAAGCCCGGCAGCTTCACGATCTGCCACAGGTCGACCGGGTCGAGCAGGCCGCCGACCTCGTAGACGTCGCGGGCCTCCACCTCCAGCTCCGTCATCAGGCGGGCTCTCAGCACCGGGTCGGTGCCGGCGCTCAGCTCCAGCCGCACGACCTCGCCGAAGCGCCGCCGGCGCAGCTGCGCCTCGACCGCCTCCAGCAGGTCGTCGGCCTCGTCGGAGACGGTGAAGTCGGCGTCCCGCGAGACGCGGAACGTCGTGTGCGCGACGATCTCCATCCCGCGGAAGAGGCGGTCGAGGTGGTCCGCGATCACCGCCTCCATCGGCACGAGCGTGCGCCCATCGCCGACGGCGATGAAGCGCGGCAGCCCCTCCTTCGGCACCTTTACGCGCGCGAAGCGGGTCTGGTCGGTCGCGGGATCGCGCACGAGCACGCCGAGGCTCAGCGACAGGTTCGAGATGTAGGGGAACGGTTGCGCCGGTCCGACGGCAAGCGGGGTCAGCGCCGGGAAGACCTCGCGGCGGAAGCGGTCGTCGAGCGCGGCGCGCTCCTGCTCGCCGAGCGCGTCGGGCGCGACGACGCGGATGCCGTGCTCCTCCAGCGCCGGCAGCAGCCCGCGCTCCCAGCAGCCGTCCAGCCGCGCGCCAAGCTCGCGCACGCGGTCCCCGATGCGGTCCAGCAGCTCGCTCGGCGGGATCCCGTCGGCGCTCGTCGCCTCGATCCCGGCGTCGACCTGGTCGTGCACGCCGGCGACGCGCACCATGAAGAACTCGTCGAGGTTGGAGCTGTAGATCGCGCAGAACTTCACGCGCTCCAGCAGCGGCCGGTCGGGGTCCTCGGCGAGCTGCAGCACGCGCTCGTTGAAGTCGAGCCACGACAGCTCGCGGTTGACGTAGAGCGAGGGGTCGCCGACGGCGGCGGCCGCTTCGCTCGTCGTCGGACGCAGCCGTTCGACCGCGTTCGCCAGCGGCTCCAGCAGCGGCAGGTCGGGGTAGGCCTCGCGCAGCTCGGCGAGCGTCGCCTGGAAGTGGCGCAGCTTCTCGGGTCGCAGCCGGCCGCCGGCGGCGCGCGTGGCGCGCGCGAGCTTGTCGGCCGCCATCACGACGGCGACCTCGCGCCCTGCGGCGATCCCGCGGGCGCGCAGCTCGCGCTTGCGGTCGGCGTAGGCGGCGATCTCGGAGCGCTCCGTCAGCGCCTCGACGCGCCGGGCGATCTCCGGTCCGCAGCGGCCGGCGATGGCACCGGCGTCGAGGCCGGTGTCCTCGATCACGTCGTGCAGCACGGCGGTCGCGACGACCGTCTCGTCGCAGTCGGCGTCGTGCACGAGGCGGGCGGTGATCGCCGGGTGCTCGACGTCGGCGGCGGCGTTCCCCTCGGCGTTGCCGCGGTAGGCCTCCAGCGCCAGCTGCCAGGCACCCGCGACCAGCTCGGAGTCGCGCGCGAACGAGGGCAGGTCCGACGGCGCTACGGATGTCATCGCGGGTGATTGTGGGTCGTCGCGGCGGGCACGCTGTTACGGGCAGGTTTATGGCAGGGAGAGGTTTCCCCGTGAAGATACGGGTAAAGGTGGTTGACGAAGCAACGACCCAGGCGTACAATACCTAGCGTGCAAGTAGGTATTGACGAAAGGAACACCACGAAGACTCCAGATACCCAGGCTCTCGCCCCTGAGGAGACCACGTTCGACGCGCTCCAGCTGCTGATGCGGGAGGCGCGCAACTGGCCCCTGCTCACGCCCGCCGAGGAGATCGAGCTGGCGAAGCAGATCGAGCGCGGCGACCTCGTCGCCAAGGAGCGCATGGTCAACTCGAACCTGCGCCTCGTGATGTCGATCGCGCGCCGCTACCAGGGGCAGGGTCTCTCGATGGGCGACCTCGTCCAGGAGGGCACGCTCGGCCTGATCCGCGCGGTCGAGAAGTTCGACTGGCGCAAGGGCTTCCGCTTCTCGACGTACGCGACGCTGTGGATCCGGCAGTCGATCCAGCGCGGGCTCGAGAACAGCGGGCGGACGATCCGGCTCCCCGTCCACGTCGGGCAGCGCGCCCGCAAGGTCGCGCGCGCACGGCGCGAGCTGACGGCGAAGCTGGGCCGCGAGCCCTCCGACGAGGAGATCGCCGAGGAGACCGGCCTCGAGCTCGAACTGGTGCTCGAGGCGGCGAAGGCCGACCGCGAGCCGACGAGCCTCGACCTGCCGGTCGGCGACGACGGCGAGACCTCGCTGGGCGCGCTGATCGCGACCGACGAGGCGGGCCCCGAGGAGGAGGTCGCCGACACGCTGCGCCACGAGGCCGTGCAGAAGGCGATCGCCACGCTCCCCGACAAGGAGCGGACGGTCATCCACCTGCGCTTCGGCACCGGCGGCGAGCCGCCGCAGACGCTCAGCGAGGTCGGCCGGCGCCTCGGCCTCAGCTCCACACGCGCGCGCGAGCTGGAGGAGCAGGCGCTCAGACGCCTCTCGCGCGAGAGCACGCTCGCGGCGCTGCGCGAGGCCGCGTAGCCCCCACGGTCCCTCCCGCGACCGCGCCTCCCTTCCGGCGCGGTCGCGGCCGTTCCTCAGGCCTCGGCGACCCGCCGCCCGAGCGCGTCGAGCAGCAGGTTGACGATCCACACGACGATCGCCGCGCCGACGCCGGCCCAGAAGCCGTCGACGTGGAAGTCGCCGACGATCCAGCTCGTGAGGAAGATCATCAGCACGTTCACGAGGAAGTAGGCGATCCCGAGCGTGAGGATGATCAGCGGGATCGCCAGGATCGCGACGATCGGCTTCACGACCATGTTCACGACGCTGAAGACGAGCCCCGCGAGCACGAACGTGACCCACGTGTGGTCGCCGGTGACCGCGACGCCGTCGAGCAGCTTGTCGGCGACCCACAGGGCCGCGACGTTGAATGCCCACGTGATCGCGAAGCGAGCGAGCACACGCGCATCCTTGCCGATCGCGCGCTTGCTTGACAAGCGCGCCGACGCGCCTGAGGGAGCTACCGCGATCGCAGCACGTCGCGCACGGCCGCCGCGACGACGGCCGGGTGCACATACGGGGCCATGTGGCCGCCGCTCACCATCACGAGGTGGGCGTGGGGCAGCAGGGCGGCGAGCCTGCGCCCGAACTGCGGCTCGACGAGCTTGTCGCCGACGCCCTGGATGACGACCGCGGGCGTCCGGATCCGCGCCAGCCCGCGGTCGACCTCGGCGATCGCGTCGTCGGCGTGCAGCTGCTCGCCGGCGTAGGCGTCGAGGTCGTCGTGCTGCATGTTCAACGCGAGCAGGCGGTGCTCGTGCGTGCTGTCGACCGTGCCCGGGTCGAACGCGCGCGCGTCGCCCTGCTTCGCCGATGCCGTGCGCAGCAGCTGCGAGAAGGTCGCGTCGGCGAGCGGCTGCACGACCGGCCACGACAGCGCCTGCACGAGATGCGACTGCGCCCGCTCGAACGCGCCGGAGCGCTGGCCTGCGGCGGCCGCGTCGACGAGCACGAGTCCGCGCACGTCCTGCGGGCGCTGCTCGGCGTACGCGAGCGCGAGCGTCCCACCGTAGGAATGGCCGACCAGCACGACCTGTCGCGACCCCAGCGACTCGATCAGCTGTCGGATCGTCGCCAGTTGGTCCGCGAGCGGGTGGTAGCCCCCACTCGAGAAGCCGAAGCCCGGCCGGTCGAACGCGATCGTGTGCACGCCGCGCAGCCGCGCCGCGACCGCGTCGAAGTCCTGCGCGGTGCCCGGCAGGCCGTGCAGGAGCACCACCGCCGGATCCGCGCCGCGGTGCTCGAGCACCCGCACGGTCGCGTCGCCGAGTCGCATCAGCCGTCCGGTCCGGTGCGGCTCGCCCGGCAGTCGGCCCCACGTCCAGTTCAGCACGACCACGAGCGCCACGAGCGCCGCCACGACTCCGAGCACGATCCGCCTCACGATGAACCGGACGCTAGGGGAACGCCAAGGCGGGCACGCCGGTTCGCCCGTTTTCCTTGACAGCGGTGCTTTGCCGACCTAGCGTCGGAGCCTCATCGACGAAAGGGGGATTCGTCTCATGCGTTCCGTCAAGCTGTCGCTCACGGCGATGGTCGCCGTCGTCGCGCTCGCTGCGCTCGTCAGCGTCGCAAGCGCAAGGACTCTGTCGTACTCAAGTCAGACGTGGAGAACGACGTTTCCAAACGTCGAATATACGGGCGCCTTCAACGCAGTGAGGTGCGCACTCACGCTCGAAGGCACGCTTCATTCGAGGAACGTCGCGAAGACCGCAGGTGCGCTAATCGGTTACGTCACGAGGGCATCGCATGCCGCCGCGTGCGGGGCGGGATCCGCGATAGTGCTAGCGGAAACGCTGCCCTGGCACCTGCGCTACAGGTCGTTCACCGGCACGCTACCGAACATAACGTCAGTGGGGCTCGACATCGTCGAATACGCGGTGAGCCTCAGGGAAGCGCTCGGCATCTTCTGCTCGATCAGGTCCAACGCGACAGAACCGGTCACGCTCACGTTGTCGCGTGAAGGCGGCGGCGCCTTGACGAGCGCCAGGATCGGCGGAACGCTGCCGAGCAGCTGCGGCTTCAACATCACGCTCGCCGGCACGTCCAACACGCTCACCGTCCTAAACAGCACGACGGCGATAACAGTGACCCTAATATAGGGTCAATGAATTAAGCGGTCCCGAGTCCGGCCCGCCGCGCAGCCGAGCGCTCCGCGGCGGTCGGCTCGCGGGCGGGCGTCGTGGCAGCGGTCCGCGCCGGCCGCGGCACGGCGGCGGCCGCGAGCGCCGTCCCGAGCCCCAGCAGCGCCCACGTCATCGGGTCCTCCAGGAAGGCCGCGTAGACGAGCGTGTGGAACAGCAGCGCGAGGAACGCGGCGGCGACCGCCGAGCGGGCGACCGAGGACCCGGCGGCGCGCCCCAGCAGCCGGCCGAACGCGGCCGCCAGCAGCGCGACGTACGCCAGCAGGCCGATCACGCCCTGCTCGGCCGCGATCGTCACCGGGATCGTGTGGGAGGCGGTCGCCGAGTCGGTCGACAGGTGGCGCCGCTCGTGCCGGCGGTACTCGCGCACGAACGCACCGCTGCCGTAGCCCTGAATCGGCCGCGCCGCGAACAGGTCGCCGCCGCCGCGCACGAGCTGCGTGCGCCCGCTCGACGTGCTGTCGAGGTTGTGCAGGTTCACGCCGAACGTGCTCGGAGTGATCAGCACCGCCGCAAGCGCCACCGCGAGCACCGCCGCCGCCGGCAGCAGCACGCGGCGCGCGCCCCAGCGCAGCACCGCGAGCGTCGCGAGGCCCACGAGCAGCGCGCCCAGCGACGACTGCGACAGCGTCAGCACCAAGCCGGCCCACAGCCCCGCGAGCGCGGCCGCGCCGATCCACACGGTCCGCGCGCGCGCGGCCGAGAGCATCGTCGCGGCCACCGCCAGCATCGCGACCACGAGGAAGCGTCCGTAGATGTTCGGATCGAAGAAGACCGAGTTCGTGCGGAAGTAGGTGTGCAGGTCGTTCGAGGCGATCAGCTTCGGGTTGAGGAAGACGTGCTTCGTCGCGTACTCGACGCAGCCGATCGCGCTGAACGCGAGCGCGAGCCCGACGAGCAGGCCGAGGCACAGCCGCAGCAGCCGCTCGTTCCACGCGATCTGCGCCAGCAGCACGAACAGCAGCGCGAACGGCACGATGAAGAAGGCGATCTGCTGGAGCGCCTTGTCGAAGTCGGCCGAGTAGGTCGCCTGGATCCCGTACAGCGCTACCGACAGCGCGAGCAGACGCTCCAGCCAGCCAGGCGCCCAGCTCACCGCGCCGTCCGCGGCCACGGCGCCCTCCTCGCGCAGCCCACGCGCGATCGCTCCGATCGCGCCCGCCGCGATCACCACGTACAACGGGACGAGCAGGTTCGATGTCGTGCCGCCGACCTGGATCGGCACGCGGAACGGCAGCGCCGCCAGCACGAGCAGCGGCAGCACGAGCGCGTTGCGCTCCATCGCCCACGCGAGCGCGAGCACGACGCCGACCGCCACGACGCCGCCCGCGACCGACGGCAGCGGATGGTCGCGCACGACCGCGAGCTGCGGCGAGTCCCAGATGTCGGCCAGCAGCAGCACCGGCGCGAGCAGCAGCGCGCCGAGCATCGCGAGCGCGCGCTGCCGCGGCTCGCGCGCGAGCAGCGCAGCGGCGGCGAGCAGCACCGCCACGACCGCGCCCACCTTCGGGAGGGGACCGGCAAGGGCGAACAGCGGCATCATCGCGGGGGCGAGTCTAGACCGTGCCGGGGGCGCGATCCTCTAGCCTGTGGCGGGATGCGGTCTCGCCGTCCCCCCGCGGCAGCAGCGCTGCTGCTCGCCACCCTGCTCGCGCTCGCAGCCGTCGGCTGTGGCAGCGGCGGCACGACCGTCGGCGGCGGCAACGACGCGGCGCCGTCAGCCGCCACGCCCCGCGGCGTGCAGGCGGCCGCGTTCGACCCGCGCGACGCGCCGCTCGGGTGCCTCGCCGCCAAGGGCATCAGAGCCGAGAAGGACGCGAGGCAGACCGACAGACTGGACGTCCTGCCGGCGTCCGGCGGCGCCTACGTCGAGTTCGCCTCGACGCCCGCGGAGGCGCAGGGCCGCCAGCTGCGCAACGAGGCGCCCGGGGCCGAGGTGATCGGCCCGCACCTGCTCACCGTCGGCCACCTCGGCGACGACGAGCTCAGAGCGATCGAGACCTGCCTCCAGGCGCAGGGCTCGAGATACTGAGCGGAGCGCCGACCGTGTCCACGCGTACACGCCGCCTGCTCCTGCTCGTCGTCTGGGTGATCCCGATCGCGGGCGTCGTGTGGTGGGCGACGAAGCAGAGAGCGCCGACCTTCCCGAGCGACGCGAAGGGGATCCTCGCGCTCGTCGGCGCGGTCGCGCTGTACGCGGTCGCGACCCTGATGCGCGGCGAGCGCTGGTTCCACATCCTCCACCGCGCCGACGTCAAGGACGCCACGCGCGCCGACGCGCACGCGCTCGTGCCGGTCGGCTACATGGGCAACAACGTGCTGCCCGCGCGCGGCGGTGAGCTGCTGCGCACGTTCCTGCTCGGCGGCAGAGCCGGCGCGACGAAGCGCACGATCCTCGGCACGATCCTCGCCGAGCGCGTGCTCGACGCGGTCGCGCTCGGCGTGATCCTCGTCGTGCTCGCGGCCGGCCTGCTGGAGAGACTGCCGAAGCCGAACGAGGCGCTCGTGCTCGCCGGCGTCGCGCTGCTCGTGCTCGCACTGCTCGTCGCGGCGGTCGCGTTCCTGCGCTACCGCGAGCGGCTGATCTTCGTGCTGCGCGCGCTCGCGCCGATGGCAGCGCCGAGCAAGCAGCTGCTGAGCCGCTTCGGGCTCGTGCTGCTGGTCGTCTCGCTGTTGATCTGGTGCGTCGAGGCGAGCGTGTACATCGCCGTCGGCCACGCCGTCGACGTCACGCTCAGCCTGCGCGACGGGCTCGCCGTCGTCGCCTTCACCAACGCGGCCGCCCTCATCCCGGCGGCACCCGGGTACATCGGCACGTACGATGCCGCCGTCATCTTCGCCGTCGGCGCCGTCAGCGACGCGGCGAAGGCCTCGATCCTCTCCTACCTGCTGCTGTTGCGCTTCGTCCTCTTCATCCCGATCACGGTCGTCGGCTTCGGCCTGCTCGTGGTCCGCTACGGCGGTCTGTCGCGCATCCGCGCGGCGCGCGCGGCCGCGAGAGCGGACGCGGCGAGAGCCGAGACCGCGACGGCGACCGCCTAGGCGCGCATGGCGACGTCGACCGCAGAGCTCGGCTCCTCACCGCACTGGCTCGCGACGCTGCGCGCACGGCTGACGCCGAGCGTCGCGCCGCGCGAGGCGGTGACCGACGGCCGCGTCTACGCGCTGCTCGCGGCCGTCGCGCTCGCGCTCGCGGCGCTCACGCTGCTCTACCCGAGCACGCCGACGTACGACCCGTGGGCCTGGATCATCTGGGGCCGCGAGATCGCGCACATCGACCTGCAGACGACCGGCGGCCCGTCGTGGAAGCCGTTTCCGGTCATCTTCACGACGGTCTTCTCGCTGTTCGGCCAGGCGGCGCCCGACCTGTGGCTCGTGATGGCGCGCGGCGGCGCGATCCTCGCCGTGACGCTCGCGTTCCGGCTCGGCGCGCGGCTGACGAGCCGCGAGTGGAGCGTCGCCTCCGTGACCGCCGGCTTCATCGCGGCGGTCGCGCTCGTGATCAGCTCGCAGTTCGTGCGCACGATGTCGCTCGGCAACTCCGAGGGCCTGATGGTGGCGTTCACCTTGTGGGCGGTCGAGCGTCACCTCGACGGCAAGTACCGCCAGGCGTACGTGCTCGTCTTCCTCGCCTCGCTGCTGCGCCCGGAGATCTGGCTGTTCCTCGGCCTCTACGGGCTGTGGCTGCTGTTGATCGACCGCGGCGCGCTCATGCTCGTCGTCTCGCTCGGCGTCGCCACGATCGCGCTGTGGTTCCTGCCCGAGTACTGGGGCTCGGGCAACCTCATGCGCGCCGCCGACCGCGCCCAGCAGCCGAACCCCAACTCGCCCGCGTTCGCGAAGCATCCGTTCGTGAGAGTGATCCAGGACACGTGGCCGCTCGTGATCACGCCGGTGAAGGCGGCGGCCGCGTTCGCGCTCGTGCTGGCGGGGATCGACTGGATCCGCACCCGCCGCCAGGGCGCCGTGCTCGCGGTCGGGCTGCTCGGCTTCTCGTGGATCGTGCTGATCGCGCTGATGACCCAGGCCGGCTTCTCCGGCAACCCGCGCTACATCATCCTCGGCACGTCGCTGCTCGCGGTCTGCGGCGGCGTCGGCTTCGGGCGCGTCGTGCAGTTCGCGGGCGCGCTCGTCCAGCGTGCGTTCGGCCCGACGCGGCCGCACCTCGCGCTGGCCGCGGGCATCGCCGCGTTCGCCGTGCTGTCGCTTGCGACGGTGCACTGGGCCGCGCCGCGCTTCAAGAACTTCGGCAAGCTCGACAAGGCGCTGCGCTACCAGGCGGAGCTGCGCTTCGACCTGCGCGACGCGCTCGCGAAGGCCGGCGGCGCCAGCGCCTTCAAGCAGTGCGGCAAGGCGACCGCCGGCAAGTTCAGCGTCCCGCTCGTCGCCTGGTACCTGCACGAGCACACGCTCGACGTCGGGCTCGCGCCGGAGCCGCAGGGCCTGATCGTCGCGGCGCGCACGACGAACAAGTCGAGCCTCAAGCCGCAGCCCGAGCAGCCGTACCCGCCGGGCTACAAGCCCGTCCAGACCGTCCGCACCACGACCCTGTTCTCGACCTGCGACGCGACCACCGCCCGATGACCACCGTGACCGTCTCCCGCTCCAGGCGCCTGCCCGACCTGCGCGTCTCCGACGTGCTGCTCGCCGGCCTCACGCTGATCGCGCTCATCGCGCTCTCCGCCTACGTCCGCACGCGCGCGATCGGCGGCTCGTTCTGGATGGACGAGGGCCTGTCGGTCGGCATCTCCTCGCATGCCTTCAGCGCGATCCCGGGCGTGCTCAGACAGGACGGCTCGCCGCCGCTCTACTACCTGCTGCTGCACGTCTGGATGGACGTGTTCGGCCGCAGCGAGACGGCCGTGCACTGGCTCTCACTGACCGCGGCGCTGCTCACGATCCCGGCGGCGATGTGGGCGGCCTGGTCGCTCTGGGGCAAGCGCGCCGGCTACATGGGCGCCGTCCTCTGCAGCCTGATCCCCTTCCTCACCGCCTACGGCGAGGAGGCGCGCATGTACGCGCTGATGGCGCTGCTGGCGCTGCTCACGAGCGCGTTCTTCCTGCACGCCTTCGTCTACCGCCGCCGCGGCTACCTCGTCGCGTACGCGATCGGCCAGGCGCTGATGCTCTACACGCACAGCTGGGGGATCTTCTTCGGCGTCGGTGCGTTCCTCGCGCTCGCGTACCTGTGGTGGACCGCGCCGAAGCCCGAGCGCCGCGGCCTGCTGCGCGACGGCGCGCTCGCGTTCGGCGGCGCGGCCGTGCTGTACCTGCCGTGGGTCCCGACGCTGCTCTACCAGAGCGCCCACACCGGGGCGCCGTGGGCGAACAAGCCGCGCTTCGGCGTGCCGATCCAGATCGCGAGAGACGTGCTCGGCGGCTATGGCCCGGCGGTTGCGCTCGTGCTCGTCGGCGGCTTCGGGCTCGCGCTGCTGCTCGGCGCGAGACGCGCGCGCGGCGACCGCGAGCGCCAGTCGGTCTTCGTGCTGGCCGGGATCGCCGTCGTCACGCTCGCGCTCGCGTGGCTGCTCTCGCAGATCTCGCCGGCGTGGGCCTCTCGCTACTTCGCGGCCATGGTCGGGCCGCTGCTGCTGCTGCTCGCGCTCGGCCTCGCGCGCGCCGGCCGGCTGGCGATCGTCGCGCTGCTGCTCATCTGCGCCTTCTGGGTCAAGCCGACGCAGTACGTCGACGGCTACAAGAGCGACGTGCGCGACATCGGCGCCGAGGTCGGCGGCCAGATGCGAAGCGGCGATCTCGTGCTCGTCGGGCAGCCCGAGCAGACGCCGCTCGTCTGGTACTACATGCCCGGCGGCCTGCGCTACGCCGACACGATCGGCGCGGTCGGCGATCCGCGGCACATGGACTGGGTCGACGCGCTCGACAAGCTCGAAGCCGCCCAGCCCGACAGAGTGCTGCCGGGGCTGCTTGCTAACCTGCGGCCCGGCCAGAAGGTCCTGTTCGTGCGGCCGCTCACCGAGGGCGTGACGAACTGGAAGGCCCCCTGGACGCAGTTGGTGCGGCGCCGATCGGCCCAGTGGGGTGCGATCCTTGCGAGCGACGCATCGCTGCGGCAGATCCAGGTCGCGCCGCAGTTCTACCGCGGCGCCTCGACGGTCGGCAACAGCGCCGTGCTGTACGAGAAGACCGCCAGATCCCAACTTCCCTAGAGCCCACGCACATGACCGAGAACGCTTCGCAGGACTCCCGCCCCTACGTCGTCCTCGGCGGCGGTCCGGCCGGCCTCACCGCCGGCTACCTGCTCGCCAAGCGCGGCGAGCCCGTGATCGTCTGCGAGTCGACCGACATGGTCGGCGGCATCGCGCGCACCGAGGAGCGCGACGGCTACCGCTTCGACCTCGGCGGCCACCGCTTCTTCACCAAGGTGAGAGAGGTCGACGACCTCTGGCACGAGATCATGAGAGGCGAGTTCCTGCTGCGCCCGCGCCTCTCGCGCATCTACTGGCACCGCAAGTACCTCCAGTACCCGCTGGAGGGCATGGACGTGATCAAGAAGCTCGGGCCGGTGAACCTGATGAAGGCCGGCTTCTCGTATCTGTGGGCCGCGCTGAAGATGCGCCTGCGCCCCAATCAGCGCGAGGACACGCTCGAGCAGTGGGTCTCCAACCGCTTCGGCAAGTACCTCTACCAGCAGTTCTTCAAGACCTACACCGAGAAGGTGTGGGGCGTGCCGTGCACCGAGCTGCGCGCCGACTGGGCCGCCCAGCGGATCAAGGGCCTGTCGTTCTTCTCGGCCGCGAAGGCGGCCTTCCTCGGCAACAGAGGCAACAAGATCAGATCGCTGATCGAGGAGTTCCACTACCCCAGATTCGGCCCGGGCCAGATGTGGGAGAGAATGAAGGCCGACATCGAGGCCAGAGGCGGCGAGGTGCGCATGCACGCGCCCGTCACGAAGGTCGAGTTCGAGGGCAACCGCGCGGTGCGCGTGGTCGCCGGCGGCGAGACGATCGAGTGCCGCGGGGTGATCTCCTCGCTGCCGATCTCGGTCACGACGAAGATCGCCGACCCGGAGCTGCCGGTCGACGTGCGCGACGCCGGCCGCGGGCTGCGCTACCGCGACTTCCTCACCGTGTCACTGGTGATCGACGGGCCCGACCTGTTCCCCGACACGTGGATCTACATCCACGAGCCGGACGTCGAGGTCGGCCGCATCCAGAACTTCCGCTCGTGGAGCCCGTGGATGGTCCCGAACGACCACGAGACCTCGATCGGCATGGAGTACTTCTGCTTCGCCGGCGACAGACTGTGGACGATGGAGGACGAGAAGCTGGTCGAGTTCGCGACGCGCGAGCTGGGGCAGACCGGCCTCGCGGACCCGTCGAGAGTCAAGAAGGGCTTCGTCGTGCGCGTCAACAAGGCCTACCCGGTCTACGACGCCGAATACGGCGAGCGGCTGGAGACGGTGCGCACGTGGCTCGACCCGCTGGAGAACTTCATCCAGGTCGGGCGCAACGGGCTGCACCGCTACAACAACTCCGACCACTCGATGCTGACGGCGATGCGGGCGGTCGAGAACCTGTGCGACGGCGCGCGGCACGACATCTGGGCGGTCAACGCCGAGAGCGTGTACCACGAGGAGGACCACGGGGAGGAGGAGGCCAACCCCTACCCGTACAAGGACGCGCCGCCGGAGACCGCCGCCGAGGCCGCCGCTTCCTAGAACTGTCATGTGACCCATGCGCCGCCGCTATCGTCGGCGCATGGCTCGCATCGTCGCGCTGATGGTCGTCGCGGTGCTCGCCGCGGCGCCCGCGGCGGGGCTGGCGGCCGCGGCGCCCGATCCGACGCAGTCGCCGTTCCAGCAGCAGCAGCAGACCGCGCCG
>JBQCIQ010000232.1:0-4627 GCA_051953595.1 Conexibacter sp.
CTTTTCTTTTATTTCTTGTTTGTGGTGGCGGGGGTCGTGGGCGTGTTGGGGGGGGGGGCGTCTCCGCCGTGGTTCTCCCCCCCCCCGCGGCTCGCGCTCGCCTGCTACCACAAGCCCGACGACCTGGTCCGGATTCCGGACCTGATCGCCGGGCTTGGGTTGGCCTACCGGTGGTATCTGCAGTGCTCGACGATGACGCCGGTCGACACCGTCCTGTTCGGCGTGCCGGTCGTCCCGCCTACGGCCAGGCGGTAGCGGCCCTGTATCTCGTCGTGCCCGCCGGCGCGCTGTCCCAGCCGGATCTGCCGCCGGCGTAGGCGCTGCCGACTTCGGTGCCGGTCAGCGGCACCTCGATCGCGCTCGCTTCGCCGTTCCTGACGACGACTTCTTCCCTTTCGATGTAGCCGACGACGGTCGCCGCGTTGGCGCTCGCCCACCTCGACTGGCGGCCGAGCAGGTCGCCGATCTGCGAGTGCGTCAGCTGCTGGATCGGCGCGCTCGTGGTCGAGAAGTATCTTTCGTAGAGCGCGACGGTCGCGTCGATCACCGGGTACAGCACCGCGCCTTCTCTCGATCTCGACTGCGCGAGATTGGTCTGGTGGAAGTAGTGCGGCCGCGGATCGTTGCCCATCATGTGGCTGAAGATCAGCTGCGATTCGAGTTCGACGAATGCTTCCCACGTCGCCGCGCTCGACCGGCACGTCGTCACTTCGGTGTTGACGCACACGCCGCCGAGTTCCGGCGGCAGGTAGAGGTAGTTGTACTCGTCGAGCAGCTGGGCTCTGGTCGCGACGTTGTAGTAGACGTTCGTCGGGTAGCGCGGGACGGCGCGCGCTCTGCCGTCGACCCACGTCGCGCCGGCGGGGTACGTCGCGCCTCTCGATTCGGTCGGCGTCTGCGGGTAGGGCTTCGAGGCGTCGGTGGCGACGTATTCGACCCCCGAGCCTTCGAGCGCGGCGGCGAACGACGCGTTCTGGCCGTACGGGTCGAGCCTCGCGCCGTTCGTGCTCGGCGGGGACGCGGCGCTGCCCGCCGCGCCCTTGTCGGCGTATCTGACGAGCACGGGCCCTTCGTCCCTGAACGCCGGTTCCGGCTGTCTGATCGTTTCGAGCCTGTACCACGTTCCGCTCGGCGAGCTGCGGCGGTAGACCGTGTAGCTGGTCGCGTGGCAGACCGCTTCCCACGCCAGCCTCACTTCGCTCGTGCTGCCGCTCGTGGTGACCGTCTCGATCTCGGGGACGGTCTCGCCGTGCGCGTTCGTCGCCGTGACGCCGTATTCCCATCTGCCGGCCGCCAGCGTCCCGCCGCTGGCGGAGACGTTCGGTTCTTCCTGCCACGGCGGATCGATCGTGCCGGGGTTGCCGGGCACGAGGTTCGCGAACCCGGAGTGCTCGCCGGTCACCAGCTCGCCGGAGTTGACCGTCAGGCCGGCGGTTCCGGCCCAGGTGACGTTCCTGTCGATCTGTTCTTCTATGAACCTCTGCGTCGAGCAGTCGAGGTTCGGATGCTCGTAGGTGTGGTTGATCCAGCCGAACGTCGACGCTCTTTCCCTCAGCGTCGTCAGCAGCGGGTCGCTGCCGCCGTGTTCGTTCCTGTATTCGACGCTGCCGCCGCCGTTGAAGACCATGTCGAGTCGCAGTCTCCTGCTGTTGGACCATTCGACCGCCGCGGTCGCGTCTTCGGAGCTCATGCGGACCGCGTGTTCGGGGGCGTAGTCGGTTCTGTTCGCTTCGACGTCCCATATGTCGTCCGGCAGGAAGACGTCGTCGACCTGCAGCTCCAAGTAGGTCCGCTGATCGCCGAGGTAGGTGCCGCGCGTGACCCACGCCAGCTCGCCGTGGCGCAGCAGCTGCGACTGGACCTGGTACTGGTTGCCGTCGAACGTGCCGACCATCTCTTCGCGGCCTTCGGCGTGCCTGTAGATCCCGAGCAGCGCGTTGCTGCCGCCGCCGTCGGTGACGAGCGTCGTGAAGCTGCCGGCTTCCAGCGGAGTCGCTAGGTAGCCCCACGTCCCGCCGCCTATCGAGACCGGTCCTCTGAGGTAGGGGAAGATGGCTTCGCCGGCGGCGGTGAGTCTCGCCGAGACGCCTTCGAACGCGCCGCCGCTGCTCGGCCAGTTGAGCCCGAAGCCCGGTTCCGGATAGGCGTACTGGCTGATCTGGCGGATGTGGAAGGTTCTCTCGTATTCGGTCAGGACGGTCCACTCTTCGGAGGAGAGCGCCGAGACGCACGTCGCTTCGCAGAGGGGCAGGTTGCCGACCGCGACGATCACGGCCTGGTACCTCGCCTCTTCGATCCCGCCTTCGAGTCTGGTGGAGAGCGCTTCGGCTCTGAGCGCCGTGTGCCCTCTGCTCGCGACGAACGTGGTGTAGGGAACCCCCTCGCGCCTCAGCTGCGCCTCCCATGCCTGGAAGGTCGGTTCGCCGCCGCTGGCGCCGAGCAGCAGCACGCGCATGTCGATGCGCTGCGCGGCGCCGGCGGGCGCGCTCGCGAGCGCGAGCAGCAGGCAGCAGAGGCCGAGGCCCAAGGTCCATTTCGGTCGCATGGCGACTCCCCCATTCGCGATCGGATCGAGCCAGTGTCCCGAGCGATCGACCACCGACCAATGGGTCAGACGACCCGTTGCGCCGTTCAACGCACTGAACGTCGGTGCGCGGTTGATACGGTCGCCGCCCGTGAGGCGAAGCGCCGCACCCCTGCTCGCCGTGCTCACGCTGCTCGCCGCCTGCGGCGCGGCCGCGCCAGGCGCGCGCGTCGCGCGCAGCCCGCACCCGCCGCCGGGGCACGGCGGCTGGCAGTGGCAGCTCGACGGGCAGCTCGACCTGAGCGTGCGCGCGCGCGTCTACGACGTCGACGGCTTCGACACGAGCCGCGCGCAGGTCGCGCGGCTGCACCGCGCCGGCCGCTACGTCGTCTGCTACGTCGACGTCGGCACGTGGGAGCGCTGGCGCCCCGACGCCGCGCGCTTTCCGCGCGCGCTGCTCGGCGCCTCCAACGGCTGGCCGGGCGAGCGCTGGCTCGACGTCCGGCGCATCGACGCGCTCGCGCCGCTGCTGCGGGCGCGCTTTGCGCGCTGCCGCGCGAAGGGCTTCGACGCGGTCGAGCCCGACAACGTCGACGGCTACGCGAACGGGAGCGGCTTCCCGCTCACCGCCGCCGACCAGCTGCGCTTCAACCGCTGGGTCGCGCGCGCGGTGCATGCCGACGGCATGGCGGTCGCGCTCAAGAACGACCTCGAGCAGGCGCCGGCGCTCGCGCGCGACTTCGACTTCGCGGTGCTGGAGCAGTGCTTCCAGTACGACGAGTGCGCCAAGGCGCGCCCCTTCCTGCGCGCCGGGAAGGCCGTCTACGACGCCGAGTACGCGCTGCCGACGTCGGCCTTCTGCGCGCCCGCGCAGCGGCTCGGGATCGCCGCGATCCGCAAGCGCCTCGCGCTCGGCGCCTGGCGCGAGCGCTGCTGACGCGCCGCTACTTGATCCACAGCGCCGTCGCGAGCATGCGCCCCGGCGAGCGCAGCTGCCGCACGAGCGGCGCGAGCGCGAGCGTCGTGCCGAGCGCGCCGGCCGCGCTGAGCGCGAAGCCGGGCGGCGGCCTGAGCAGCCAGCGGTCGAGCGCCAGCTCGACCGCGAGGCTCGCCAGCGCGACGACGAACGCCCAGCGCGCGTAGCCGAGCGACTCGTGCAGGCTCACGAACAGGCTCAACAGCGCGGCGGAGCCGAACGCGACGAACAGGCCGAGGTGGTCGGTGCCATGCGTCCACCGCGCGGCCGCGAGCACCGCCAGCGACAGCAGCGTCGTGACGCCGACGAGCCGCACGAGCGCGCCGATCAGGATCTGCGCCGCCGGCCCGCCGCGGATCGTGTCGCTCGCGAGCGCGAGCGGGACGCCGCGCAGGCCGCGCGGCACGGCGGCGTGGAACTGCCACAGGTGGTAGCCGCCCCACAGGCTGCCGATCACCGACGGCGCCAGCGCGAGCCCGGGGAAGGCGCCGTGCACGCCCCAGCCGAGGCTGCCGTCGCCGATCAGCAGCCCGCCGAGCAGCGCGCCGATCGCGCCGGCCGCGAGCGCGCGCGACAGCCGCCCCGGCGCCTGCGTCACTGCGCCGCGCGAGCTGGCGACGGCGAGGACGCAGGCGGCCAGGACGGTTCCCCCAAGCGCTGTGAGCGATGCGTGCGCCGGCGCGCCCGCCTCGAGCGCAAGCGCCTCGCCGGCCACGCAGGCGGCGTACGCGAGCCCCCACCCGCGACGCGCCAGCACAGCGCCCCCCACCCACGTCAGCACGAACAGCGCCACGAGCGCGCCTACCCCGGGGATCGCCACCAGCGCGCCCCCCACGCCGAGCGTCGCGAGCAGCACCGCGACGCGTTCCTCCGCGAGGCAGCGCACGCCGCCTCTGCGGCCGAGGTAGCGGCTGCGCAGCGTCCACTGCAGCGCGAGCGTCAGCGGCAGCGCCACGCGCAGCGCGTGCTCGAGCGTCGCGGCGCCGAGCTGACGGCTGAGCGGTCCGGCCCAGGCAGCCACCGCGACGATCGCGACGAGCAGCGCGATGCCCTCCGCGACGATCCCCTCGCGCTCCTCCTCGTCGGTCTGCAGGACCGCACGCGCCGGCGGCGGCGCCGGCGGGGGG
>JBQCIQ010000233.1:0-12522 GCA_051953595.1 Conexibacter sp.
GTCCCGGTCGAGGACGGCGATGTCGTAGTCGTTCACGCCCAGCAGCTCCAGGGCGGCGTCGCCGTCGCCGGCGATGTCCGCCGCGATCGCCTCCAGCCGCAGCCCGTCGCGGATCGCTTCGGCCATGTAGGGCTCGTCCTCGACGACCAAGACGCGCACGCTCGGATGCTACGAGCTTGCGCATATCGCCGGCATATCAAGATCCGCATACCCGCCGGCAACGTCGCGCCGCTTGAAATGGCGGCGTGACCTCCCGTGAGTCGGCACGAACAGCGGTCCGCCGCCGTCGCCGCGTCCTGCTCGGCGCGGTCCTGGTCCTCCTCCTCGCCGTCACGGCGTTCGCGGCGCTCGGCCATCCGCTCGACGGCCACGATCGCAGCTACCTGTCGACGGACGGGTGGCCGCGTCACGGACAGGGGGCGTACGTGCTCGACGGCGGCCGGCCGGCGGCGAGCCCGCACCAGCGACCGGTCCCGATCGCCAGCGTGGCGAAGGTGATGACCGCCTACGTCGTGCTCGAGCACCACCCGCTGCACGCGGGCGAGAACGGACCCCTGTTCGCGGTTTCGCCGGAGGACGTCGTGGACACGGACGCGCGCCGCCGCGGGGGTCAGTCGGTGGTCGACGTCCGCGCCGGCGAGCAGCTCACCGAGCGCGATGCCCTGATGGCGATCCTGCTGCCGTCGGCGAACAACGTCTCGCTGCTCGTCGCGCGTCAGGTCTCCGGCAGCGTTCCCGCCTTCGTCGCGGAGATGAACCGTACGGCGCGTGCGCTGGGGATGTCCCACACGACGTACACCGATCCGAGCGGATACGACGACCGCACCGTCTCGACGGCGCTCGACCAGCTGCGCCTGGCACAGGTCGTCGCCGGCGACGAGACGCTGGCGGCGATGATGGCGACCCGCAGCTACCGATTGCCGGTCGCCGGCGAGGTGACCAACACCAACGCCCTGCTCGGCCATGACGGGTTCGTCGGCATGAAGACCGGCTCGCGCGAGGCGGCCGGCGGCTGCCTGATGTTCCGGGCGGTGTGGTCGACGGAGAGCGGCCACAGAGGGGTCGTCGGCGTGGTGCTCGGGCAGAGAGGGGACGACCTGATCGACGCTGGGCTGTCCGCCGCCGGCCAGCTCGTCGAGCGGCTCCGCAAAAGGCAGCCCGCATGACTCTGGGGATCACGATCTACGGGTGCGGGCAGGACGAGGCCGCCGTCTTCCGAGCGCTGGCGCCGCGCTTCGGCATCGTGCCGACGATCGCCGAGGCGGGGGTGACCGAGGGCAACGTGGAGCTGGCGCGCGGGAACCGCTGCGTCAGCGTCGGTCACAAGACGCGCGTCGCGAACGCCACGCTGCGCGCACTCGGCGAAGCCGGCGTGACCTACGTCTCCACGCGCAGCGTCGGCTGCAACCACATCGACGTGGACTGCGCGGAGCGCCTGGGCATCGCCGTCGAGACGGTCGCCTACTCGCCCGACAGCGTGGCCGACTACACGCTGATGCTGATGCTGATGGCGGTGCGACACGCCAAGGCCACCATCAGGCGCGCGGACGTCCACGACTACCGCTTGAACGACGTGCGCGGGCGCGAGCTGCGCGACCTGACGGTCGGCGTGGTCGGGACCGGACGCATCGGCGCCGCGGTGATCGACCGGCTGCGCGGGTTCGGCTGCCGGATCCTCGCCTGGGACGCGCGGCCCAGGGCCGCCGTCGACTACGTCTCGCTCGGCGAGCTGCTGGAGCGCAGCGACGTCCTGACGCTCCACGCGCCGCTGACCGCCGAGACGCGTCATCTGCTCGATCGTCCCCGCATCGAGCGGATGAAGCAGGGGGCGGTGATCGTCAACACCGGACGCGGCGCGCTGCTCGACACCGAAGCGCTCGTCTCGGCGTTGGAGCGCGGCCGCCTGGGCGGCGCGGCGCTGGACGTCCTCGAAGGAGAGGAAGGGATCTTCTACGCCGACTGCAGCGAGCGGCCCGTCGAGAGCCGGCTGCTGCTGCGCTTGCACGCGCTGCCGAACGTGCTGATCAGCCCGCACACCGCTTATTACACGGACCACGCGCTGCGCGACACCGTCGAGAGCACGCTCCTCAACTGCCTGCGCTTCGCGGGCGGAGGTCGACATGAATAAATTGAAGGTCGGGATCGTCTTCGGCGGCTGCTCCGAGGAGCATCCGATCTCCGTCAAGTCGGCGCGGGAGGTCGCCCGCCACCTCGATCGCACGAAGTACGAGCCGTACTTCGTCGGGATCACGACTCGCGGCGCGTGGAAGCTCTGCGACGGCCCCGAGGCGGGCTGGGAGAACGGACGCCCGGTCGTCCTGTCGCCGGACCGCGGCGTCGGCGGGCTGCTCGTGTTCGAGCGCGAGCGGTGTCGCACGATCGGGCTCGACGTGGCGCTGCCGATCCTCCACGGCAAGCTCGGCGAGGACGGCGCGATTCAGGGTCTGCTGGAGCTCTCCGGGATCCCCTACGCGGGCTGCGACATCCAGAGCTCCGCGCTGTGCATGGACAAGTCGCTGACGTACCTGGTCGTCAGGGCCGCGGGGATCGCGACGCCCCGCTTCTGGACCGTCACCGCGAACGAGACCGTCGATCCCGACCGCTTCACCTATCCCGTCTTCGTGAAGCCGGCTCGCTCGGGCTCGTCGTTCGGCGTCGGCAAGGCGTCTCGCGGAGAGGAGCTGCCGAGCGCGGTGGAGGCCGCACGGCGATACGACGCGAAGGTGCTGATCGAGGAGGCGGTTGTCGGCAGCGAGGTCGGCTGCGCGATTCTGGGGAGCGGGTCGGATCTGCTCGTCGGCGAGGTCGATCGGATCGCGCTCTCGCACGGCTTCTTCAGGATCCATCAGGAGGACGAGCCGGAGCGCGGCTCCGACAACGCGACGCCGATCGTTCCCGCCGACATCTCGGAGGCGTCGCGCGCGCGTGTCCAGGAGACGGCGAAGGCCGTCTACCGCGCGCTCGGTTGCAGGGGCCTGGCGCGGGTCGACATGTTCCTCACGCGGGATGGAACCGTCGTGCTCAACGAGGTCAACACCCTGCCCGGCCTGACCTCGTACAGCCGCTACCCGCGGATGATGGCGGCCGCGGGGCTGCCGCTCGCCGAGGTGATTGACCGGATGGTGTCGCTGGCGCTGACGGGCAGCGGGCGATGAACGACGGCTTCGTCTTCGTCGACGCGCACGTGGCCGGAATCCGCTGGGACGCGAAGTATGCGACGTGGGACAACTTCACCGGCCGGCCGGTGGACGGCTATCTGGCCAATCGGATCGTCGGCTCGTGGCCCTTGTGCGCCGCCCTGGAGCACGCGCGGGACGAGGCCGCGTCCGCCGGCTTCGGCCTGCTGCTGTGGGACGGCTATCGCCCGCAGCGCGCGGTGGACCGCTTCCTGCGGTGGGCGCAGGAGCCGGAGGACGGGCGGACGAAGCTTCGCCACTACCCCAACATCGACAAGGCCGAGTTGTTCGAGCAGGGGTACGTGGCCGCGAAGTCGGGGCACACGCGCGGCGGCGCCGTCGACCTGACGCTCTATCACCTGGCCACCGGCGAGCTTGCCCGCATGGGCGGCGGCCATGACCTGATGGATGCGGTCTCGCATCACGGAGCCCGCGGGCTCGCGAAGGCCGAGGCGAGCAACCGGCGACGCCTCCGCTCGCTGATGGAGGCCTGCGGCTTCCGCTCCTACGAGTGCGAGTGGTGGCATTACGCGCTCGAAGACGAGCCGTATCCGGACACCTACTTCGACTTCCCGATCGCAGCGGCCGGACGGCTGGAGAGATCGGTGGCTTGCGGGCCGCTTGCTTCGTGACTAGAATGTTGGTCATGTCAGAGACGCTTCCGCTCTCTTCTGTCAAGGCACATCTGTCCGAGCTCGTCGACCGCGTCGAGGATCAGCACGACCGCGTCGTCGTGACCCGCAACGGCAAGCCGGCCGCCGTGCTGGTCAGCCCGGAGGACCTCGAGAGCCTCGAGGAGACGCTCGCGATCCTGTCGGACCCGGTCGCCATGGAGCAGATCCGCGAGAGCGAGCGGTCGCTTGCGGCGGGCGAGCCGACCACCTCACTCGCTGAGATCGAGGCGCAGCTCGAGGCCCGACGGCGCAACGCCACGGCGTGAGCGAGAAGCCATGGGAGGTGCAGCTGACGGCGCCCGCACGCCGCCAGCTCGACCGCCTGCCGATCTCGGTCGCTGCTGCCGTCGTCGAGACGCTCGGCGCGATCGCCGGCAACCCGCGCCGCCTCGGCAAGCCGCTGCGATTCGAGCTGGAGGGCCACTGGTCCGCACGCCGCGGGCCGTACCGGATCGTCTACCGCATCGACGACGAGATGCGGACGATCTCCGTCGTTGCGGTCGCGCATCGCGCAGATGTCTATCGGCCCAGGTGACTAACGCCGACGCGGTCCAAGTGACGCTCGTATGGGGGAGCCGACCACCTTGCTAGCCGACGCGAAGGCGCAGCTCGCGCGCCTTCGGCGCGGTGTCGTATGCACGCGCGATTGACAGGTAGATGCGGCAGAATGCGCGTGGTAATGAGGGCAACACGTGAGCCATAGCGACATACCGGCCGAGAAGATCCTCTTCGACGCCGCCGATGCGCTGCGCGGCAGCGTCGAGTCGGCGCAGTACAAGCATCTCGCGCTCGGACTCGTGTTCCTGAAGTACGTATCGGACAGCTTCGCCGTGCGCCGGGACGAACTCCAGCAGCTCACCCGAGACCCGGGGAGCGAGTGGTTCACGGATGACGACGGCGTCCGCGCGGACATCCTCGAGGATCGCGACGAGTACGGCGCGAAGAACGTCTTCTGGGTTCCGAGAGAGGCGCGCTGGGACGCGATCCTCGCGCTTGGCTCGCAGCCGGACCTCGGCGTCAAGCTCGACAGAGCGCTCGATCTGATCGAGCGTGAGAATCCGTCGCTCAAGGACGCGTTACCGAAGATCTATTCGACGGCGCCGATGAGAGCAGAGACGCTCGGCAAGCTTGTCTCGACGATCGCGCGCATCGGCTTCGGCGAGGATCCCGAGACGGCACGCGACGTACTCGGACGCGTCTACGAGTACTTCATCAAGGAGTTCGCGCGCGCGGAGGGGCACCGCGGCGGCGAGTTCTACACGCCGGCGAACGTCGTGCGGCTGCTCGTGGAGATGCTCGAGCCTTACAGAGGTCGGATCTTCGACCCGGCCTGCGGCTCGTGCGGCATGTTCATCCAGTCGGCGGAGTTCGTCCGCGCGCACGCCGGGCGGCCGGAGGAGCTGTCGATCTTCGGGCAGGAGATGAATCACGCGACCTGGCGGATCGGGCGTATGAACCTCGCCATCCACGGCCTCGACGGGGACATCCGGCTGGAGAACTCGCTGCTGGACGACCAGCATCCGACGCTGAAGGCCGACTTCGTGATCGCCAACCCGCCCTTCAACCAGAAGCGATGGGGCGCCGCGGGCGTGAAGGACGACGCGCGCTGGAAATGGGGCTTGCCGCCCGACGGAAACGCCAACTACGCGTGGATCCAGCACTTCGCCTCTCACCTGGCCCCCGACGGTCGCGCCGGTTTCGTGCTCGCGAACGGCTCGCTGACATCGACGCAGTCGGGTGAGGGAACGATCCGCGAGGCACTGATCCGCGACGACCTCGTCGACTGCATCGTTGCCCTCCCGCCCGGCCTCTTTTACACCACGGGCATCCCGGTGTGTCTGTGGTTCCTGGACCGCAACAAGGCCTCGAGCGCCGAGCGCGACCGTCGCGGCGAGATCCTCTTCATCGACGCCCGCTCGATGGGACAGAGAATCAGCCGCACGCAGATCGAGCTCGGCGACGAGGAGCTGCGGCTGATCGTCGACACGTACCACGCCTGGCGCGGCCAGCCGGACACCGAGCCCTATGAGGACGAGCCCGGCTTTGCCGCCTCCGTCGCGCTCGCGGATGTCGAGGCCGGCGGCTTCACCCTCTCGCCGGGCCGTTACGTCGGCGCGCCCGAGGAAGAGGAGGACGAGGTGGCCTTCGAGGAGCGCATGGCCGGGCTGGTTGAGCAGCTCGAGGCCGAGATGGCCGAGAACGAGCGGCTGGCTGGCGTCGTCCGCACGGCGTTGGGGCGGCTGGGATATGGGGGCTAGGGGAGCTCCGGTGCGAGAGCGCGGGCGTGCGGCGACGGCTGCTGTGATTCCCGGGCGGTTTGCGCTTTCAGTCGGCAGGCCTCCGGTCGACCTTCCCGGCGGATGGTCATGGGTCAGACTGACCGACGTAGCTCGGTTGGAGTCCGGTCACACGCCGAGCCGCCGCGTGCCGAGTTACTGGGATGGCCGGATCCCGTGGATCGGAGTGCGTGATGCGACCGGAAACCACGGCAGACGAATCACGCAGACGTTGCAGTCCGTGACGCAAGCGGGAATCGACAACTCTTCGGCCCGGGTTCTGCCGGCGAACACGATTTGTCTGTCGCGGACTGCTTCCGTGGGATATGTCGTCGCCATGGGTGTTCCGATGGCCACGAGTCAGGACTTCGTCAATTGGGTGTGCAGCGAGGCGCTGCACTGGCGCTTCTTGATGTACGTGCTGCTCGCCGAGCGCGAAGCTTTGCTGCGCTACGCACATGGCACGACGCATCAGACGATCTACTTCCCAGAGGTAAAGGCCTTTTGGGTCGCGATGCCGCGACGCGCTGAGCAGGACGCCATCGTCGCGACACTCGGTGCGCTCGACGACAAGATCGAAAGCAACCACCGGATGTCTGATGCACTTGGGAGATTGCTCGCGCTGGACCACCTCGGGCGCGCACGATCAGGTACGGGTCATCGCGCGCTCGGGGACATCGTCGTGGCTCTGCATCGTGGGATCGGGCCGAGATACACCGAGAGCGGTTCGGGGACGCTGGTGCTCAACCAGCGCTGTATCCGTGAGCATTCCTTGAACTTCGACTTCGCGCGCCGCCACGATGAGACTCGACGATCCACAAGGAGACGAGAGATCAAAATCGGCGACCTTCTTGTCAACTCCACCGGGGTTGGGACGCTTGGGCGGGTAGCGCCTGTCGAGTGGCTGCCCGAGGATCACGTGATCGTTGATTCTCACGTTACCGTGGTTCGGGCTGCTCCTCATGAGGTCGCTCCTTGGTGGCTCGTCAGCGAGCTGCTGGCCCGAGAGGATGACATCGTGGCACTGGGGCATGGGAGCACCGGACAGACCGAACTGACGAGAGCGCGTCTGGCATCCCTTCCGGTGACGTTGCCTCCGCGGGAAGTGCAGGAGGAGCACGCCGCTCGTGCTGAGGCGACCGCGAGATATCGGGCTGCCCTCGCTCAAGAATCCCGAACCCTCACCGCCATCCGCGACGCCCTGCTCCCCAAGCTCGTCTCCGGCCAAATCCGCGTTCCGCTGTCGAACGACCCGGAGGAGCAGGTGGGCGCAGCGGTCGAGGCGCTGGCGTGACGGAGCGGGTCACCGAGGACGCGTACGCGGAGCAGCCGGCGCTCGAATGGCTGCGCGAAGTTGGCTGGGACCATCGGCACGGCCGCGATCAGATCGCGGCGCCCGACGCGCCCGAGCGGCAGAGCGACGGCGACGTCGTGCTTCATGCGACGTTCCAGCGGGCGATCGCTCGGCTCAACCCCGAGCTGCCGCCCGAGGCGGTGCGGCGGGCCGCCGAGCGCGCGCTGACGTCGACCTCGCCGCACCTGATCCTCGACCACCAGGCGTTCCACGAGGCGTTGCTGGCCGGTGTTCCCGTCTCATGGATCGACGAGCACGACGGCGAGCGTGCGACGAGAGCGAAGCTGGTTGACTGGGAGACGCCGGCGAACAACGAGTTCACAGCCGTGAACCAGCTGACGATCGTCGATGGCGGACACAATCGGCGGCCCGACATTCTGCTGTACGTCAACGGCCTGCCACTCGGCCAGCTCGAACTGAAAAACCCGTCGCTCGACGAGGACGGTCCGAGGAAGGCCGTCAACCAAGTCCAGCACTACCGCACGACGATCCCGGGGCTCTACCGCTACGTCGAGGTCATCGGCGTTTCGGACTTGCTCCACGCGCGGGTCGGCACGATCACCACGCCGGCCGAGCACTTCGCCGAGTGGAAGACGATGGACCCTGCGGGGATGAAGGACCGGTCGCAGCTCGAGATCCTCATCCGCGGGGTGTTCTCGCCCGCCGGGCTGCTCGACCTCGTCCGCAACTTCGTGCTGTTCGAGACCTCTGGCGCCAAGACCTGGAAGGTGATGGCGAAGTACCACCAGGTCGACGCCGTGAACCGCGCCGTGGAGGCGACCGCCGAGGCGATGGCGGACAGATCGCGTCGTGCGGGCGTCGTGTGGCACACGCAGGGTGCCGGCAAGAGCTACTCGATGGTCTTCTACGTGACGAAGCTGCGACTCGACCGCCGCTTCGCGAATCCGACGATCGTCTGCGTTACCGACACGAACGACCTCGACAACCAGCTCTCGGAGACGTTCGCACGTCAAGCACACCTTGCGTCGGTCGTCGCGCAAGCGGACTCGATCCAGCAGGGCCAGGGCAGTCTCTATCGCCTGCTCGACGTACCGGCCGACGGGATCGTTTTCACGACGATCCAGAAGTTCGCGCGCCGCGAGAGCGAGAAGGGTCCGATGCCGGTGATCTCGGCGCGCGAGAACCTGATCGTCGTCGCCGACGAGGCGCACCGCAGCCAGTACGCGAGGCTCGCGCAGAACGTCGCCCGAGCCCTGCCGAACGGGACGCGCATCGGCTTCACCGGGACGCCGATCGAGAAGGCGGACCGCTCCACGCGCACGACCTTCGGCGACTACATCTCGGTCTACCGGATGGCACAGGCGCAGGAGGACGGCGCCACCGTCCCCATCTACTACGAGTCGCGGCAGGTGCCGGTCGCGGCCGACCGTAACGAACTCGAGCGGGTGCAGGCGATCGTCGACCAGGAGAGCGACGAGGCGCAGACCGAGGCGACGACCGAGTTCGCGCGCATGGACGCGATCGTCGGCTCGCCCGAGCGTCTCGACCGCGTCGTCGACGATCTTGTCGCTCACTTCACCGACCGCTGCCGCACCCTGCCCGGCAAGGCAATGGTCGTCGCCTACAGCCGCCGGGCGGCCGCCGAGTACGCGCTGCGCCTGCGCGCGCGGCTCGGCGAAGAGGCCGTCGACGCCGTCATGAACGCCGCCGCGACCGACGAGCGGCCGATCAGCGACTTCCGGAAGTCTAAGCAGCAGATGAAGGAAGTCGAGGCGCGCTTCAAAGATCCGGAATCCCCGTTGCGCGTGATCGTGGTCAAGAACATGTGGCTGACGGGCTTCGACGCACCCGTCCTCCACACCCTCTACATCGACAAGCCGATGCGCGATCACGGCCTGCTGCAGGCGATCGCGCGCGTCAACCGCGTCTTCGAGGGCAAGCCCGGCGGCCTGGTCGTCGACTACATCGGCATCGGCGACGACCTCCGCGCCAGCCTCAAGGCATACGCACGGGATGACGTCGAGGACGCTGTCATCCCGCTCGACGTCGCCCGCCGGCATTTGCGCGAGAAGCACGAGGTGATGTGCGACCTGCTCCACGGCATTGACTTCCGGCCGTCCGACGACGCGAGCTACGCCGAGCGGGCGACGCTGCTCTCGAACGCGGCGCAGGAGGCCGCCGCTCGGTTCGTCGATGACGCGGAGCGGTCGCAGCGATACCTCGACGAGCAGGCGCAGTACGCGAGATGGTTCGCGCTCGTCTCGCCGAACGAGCCGTCGGTCGAGCAGCGCTACGACCATGACGTCTTCGCGACGGTCGCGAAGATCGTTCGACGCGCGAGCGTGCAGGACGGCGACGACGATGCGCGCCCGTCGAGCGAGGCGCGCCGGGCGGTCGAGCAGTTCTTCTCGGAGGGGCTCGCGGGCGGCGAGATCGTCGACGTGTTCGAGATGGCAGGCGAGGATCGGCCGGAGATCTCCGTCCTCTCGGACGAGTTCCTCGACGACCTCGGGGCGAAGGTGAGACGACCGGAGCTGCAGTTGGCGCTGCTGCGAAAGCTGCTTGCCGGAGAGATCCGAGCCCGTCTGTCGGCCAACCGCACGCAGCACAAGCGCTTCAGCGACAAGCTCGCGGCGCTGCTCGCGCGTTACAACGAGCAGCAGGTCACCTCCGCGGAGGCGATCAAGGCGCTCGTAGAGCTCGCGAAGAGATTGCGTGAGGAGCGCCTCCGCAACCAGCAGCTCGGGCTCTCGCGCGAGGAGACCGCGTTCTACGACGCGATCGCCAGCAGCGGGGACGGATGGACCGACGACCCGCGCCTCAAAGACCTCGCCAAGGAGATCGTGATGCAGGTGCGCAGAGACCTCGCGATCGACTGGACGGAGCGGGGCAACGTCGAGGCGCAGGTGCGCAGCCGCATCAAGCGGATCCTCCGTCGCAACAGGTTCGCGGTGCCGGAGCAGAGCGGCGGACTCGACAGCCTCGCCGAGCGCGTATTCGAGCAGGCCAAGGCGCTCTACCGTCGCTATCCGGAGGTGGAGGGGGAGGGGGCGTGACGCCGACCGCCGCTGACGCGCTCGGCTCAAGCTTCCAGAAACTGGGGGGCCGGGACTCGAACCCGGATAGCCGGCTCCAAAGGCCGGAGTCTTGCCATTAGACGACCCCCCAACGGGCTCGGTCGATTCTAGGGGCCGCGCCAAGGCGTCCGCGCGGCGTCGCGCCGTCGCGGCTACCATGCGCGCGTGACCGCGCCGGTCGTCGTCATCCTCGCCGCCGGGCAGGGAACGCGCATGCGCTCCGCGACGCCCAAGCTGCTGCATCCGCTCTGCGGTCGCCCGGTGATCGCGTGGCCGATCGCCGCCGCGCGCGCGGCCGGCGCGCGGAAGGTCGTCGTGGTCGGCGGCCCCGACCGCGCGCTGGAGCCGTTCGTGACCGAAGCGGCGGGCGCCGGCGGCGACGTCGTCCTCGCGGTCCAGCAGGAGGCGCGCGGCACCGCCGACGCGGTCCAGAGCGCCGCCGAGCAGATCGATCGCGACGCGCCGGTGATCGTCATCTGCGGCGACGTCCCGCTGATGACCGGCGAGGCGCTGCGCGCGCTCGCGCAGGCGCACGCCGAGCACAACGCCAGCGCGACGATGCTCACGATGCTGCTCGACGACCCGACCGGCTACGGCCGCGTCGTGCGCGGCCCCGACGGCGCCGTCGAGCGCGTCGTGGAGACGAAGAAGCCGGGCGACGCCACCCCCGCCGAGCTGGAGATCCGCGAGGTCAATGGCGGCGTCTACGCGTTCGCCGGCGGCGACCTGCTCGGCGCGCTCGCGCAGGTCAGAGCCGACAACGCTCAGGGCGAGCTGTACCTCCCCGACGTCCTCCCGATCTTGCGCGCGCAGGACAAGGTCGTCGCAGCGCACACGGTCGACGACCCGGCGCTCGCGCTCGGGATCAACGACCGCGGCGATCTCGCGAAGGTCCGCGCGATCGCCCAGCAGCGCATCCACGACCGCCATCTCGCCAACGGCGTGACGATCGTCGACCCCGGCTCCACCGTGATCGACGCCGACGTCGAGATCGAGGCCGACACGACCGTCCATCCGTTCACCAGCATTCAGGGCGCCACGCGCATCGGCGCGAACTGCGACATAGGCCCGCTCACCACGCTGATCGACATGACGCTCGGCAGCGACGTCCGCATCCCGCACTCCTACGCGACCGGCGCGGAGGTGCGCGACGGCGCCACCGTCGGACCCTTCGCCTACCTGCGGCCGAAGACCGTCCTGCACGAGCGCAGCAAGGCCGGCACGTTCGTCGAGATCAAGAACTCCGACATCGGTGAGGGCGCGAAGGTCCCGCACCTCTCCTACCTCGGCGACGCGGACGTCGGCGCCGGCACGAACCTCGGCGCCAGCACGATCACCGCCAACTACGACGGCCGCAGCAAGCACCGCACGACGATCGGGGAGAACGTCCACGGCGGCGTCCACACCTCGCTCGTCGCGCCCGTCACGGTCGGCGACGACGCCTGGATCGGCGCGGGCTCCGTGATCACCGACGAGGTCCCGCCGGGCGCGCTCGGGATCGCGCGCGCGCGCCAGCGCAACCTGCAGGGCTACGACGAGCACGTCAAGGAGCGCGCGCAGAGATGAGTCCCGTCACGTCCCCGCCGAGGCGTAGACTCGCACCCGAGATGAGCGCAGCCGAGCCGCAGGAGCGTCTGAGCACCCAGCTCGACATCGGCTACGACAAGCGGCTCATGCTGTTCAGCGGCCGCGCGCATCCCGCGCTCGCCAACGACATCGCCGGCAAGCTCGGCGTCGGGCTCGGCGGCGTGACGCTCAAGACCTTCTCCAACGGCGAGGTCTACTGCCGCTACGAAGAGTCGATCCGCGGGGCGGACGTCTTCATCATCCAGCCGACCTGCGGGAACCCGACGACCGGCGTCAACCCGAACGACGCGCTGATGGAATTGCTCGAGATGATCGACGCGGCCGTCGGCGCCTCCGCGCACCGGGTCATCGCCGTCTGCCCGTGGTTCGGCTACAGCCGCCAGGACAAGAAGTCCGCGCCGCGGGAGCCGATCAGCG
>JBQCIQ010000234.1:0-5890 GCA_051953595.1 Conexibacter sp.
CGTTCGTCTACGACGCAGTCCGCACCCCGTTCGGCAAGTTCAACGGCGGGCTCGCCGGCGTACGCCCTGACGACCTGGCTGCGGTGGTCCTCGGCGCCGTCCGCGACCGTACGCCGGGCCTCGACCCGGAGGCCGTCGACGAGGTGATCCTCGGCAACGCCAACGGAGCCGGCGAGGAGAACCGCAACGTCGCGCGGATGGCGGTGCTGCTCGCCGGCCTGCCGACGTCGATCCCGGGCGTCACCGTCAACCGGCTGTGCGCCTCCTCGCTGGAGGCGGCGATCGCGGCGAGCCGTGCGGTCGAGTGCGGCGACGCGTCGCTGATCCTGACCGGCGGGGTGGAGTCGATGAGCCGCGCGCCTTGGGTGCTCGCAAAGCCGGAGAAGGGCTTCCCGCGCGGGGACGACACGCTCTACTCCACCACGCTCGGCTGGCGGCTCGTGAACCCGCGCATGCCGGAGCGCTGGACGATCTCGCTCGGCCTTTCGACCGAGGGCCTTGCCGACAGATACGGGATCTCCCGCGAGGCTCAGGATGCGTTCGCCGTGCGCAGCCACCGCCTGGCTGCCGCCGCCTGGGACGAGAGGTTCTACGACGCGTGGGTCGTGCCGGCGCCGGAGACCGAGCTGCGGCGCGACGAGATCATGCGCCCGGACACGTCGGTCGAGGCGCTTGCGAAGCTGAGGCCGGCGTTCCGCCGTGACGGCGGCACCGTCACCGCCGGTAACTCCTCCGCCTTGAACGACGGCGCCGCCGCAGTGCTGATCGGCAGCGCGGCCGCCGCCGAGGCGATCGGCCGCGAGCCGCTTGCGCGCATCGCCGGACGCGCCGCCTCGGGGGTCGATCCGGACGTGTTCGGCATCGGCCCGGTGCAGGCGGTGAACCGCGCGCTGAGACAGGCGCGGATCGGCTGGGACGACGTGGCCGTGCTGGAGCTCAACGAGGCGTTCGCCGCGCAGTCGCTCGCGTGCCTGGCCGAGTGGACCGAGCTCGATCCCGAGCGCGTGAACGTGAACGGCGGCGCGATCGCGCTCGGCCACCCGCTCGGCGCCAGCGGCGCGCGCGTGCTCGCCACCTGCGCCTATGAGCTGCGCCGCCGCGGCGGCGGCTACGGCGTCGCGGCGCTCTGCATCGGCGTCGGGCAGGGGCTCGCCGTCGTGCTCGAGGCGTGAGCCGCGCCACCTCCCGCTCAGGGTCAGCAGCAGGTCAATAGAGAAGCCCCGCCGAGGCGGGGCTTCTCCGTAGCTGACCTGTAAGCCGGATTCTGTCGTGAGCAGTCATCCATCTGTGCGGCCGACCTGGACCTTGGCGGGCAACCTGCGAACGGTCCGGCTTGGCCTTGCATCGGGTGGGGTTTGCCTGGCCGCCGCGTCACCGCGACGCCGGTGCGCTCTTACCGCACCATTTCACCCTTGCCGGCCCGCCTCGAGAGGCGGACGTAGGCGGTGTCATTTCTGTGGCACTTTCCCGCGGGTTTCCCCGGGTCGGCGTTACCGACCACCCTGCCCTGTGATGTCCGGACTTTCCTCGCAGGACGAACCTCCGCGACGGCTTGGTCAGCGACCGTCAGCCTAGCTTCCCGCGCGCGACGCGCAACCCGTGCATGCGAAGCTGCGGCGGCGGCTCAGTCGAGCGTCGTGCCGCAGTCGCCGCAGCGACCGCCGACCGCGTAGGGCGCGGCATGCGGGCGCAGCGCGCCGCCGCAGAGCGGACACGCGACGGCGACCCGAGCGGCCAGGCCCTCCCATACGCCGACGATCGCGTCGTCGAGCGTCAGCCTGCCGCTCAGGCCGCCGTCACGCTCAGGCGCGGCAGCGTCCGCCGGCGTGCGCACCTCGGCCTCGGAATCCGAAGGCCCGAACAGCGACGCCGGCCGCTCGATGCGCTCCGCCAGCAGCATGGCCTCTCACATGCTCCGCATCAGGCCGACCACTCTGCCGAGGATCCGCACCTCGCGCGTGCGGATCGGCTCCATCGCGTCGTTCTCCGGCTGGAGCCGTATGTGGTCCGCCTCTCTGTAGAAGGTCTTGACGGTCGCCTCCTCCCCGACGAGCGCGACGACGACCTCGCCGTTGCGCGCCGTGTCCTGCGGGGCGACGACGACGAGGTCGCCTTCGAGGATCCCGATGTCCTTCATCGATTCGCCGCGCACGCGCAGCAGGTACTCGCCGTCCTCGCCGCCGACGATCCCCGGCGTCTGGATGTAGTCCTCGACGTTCTCCTCCGCGAGGATCGGCTGGCCGGCGGCAACCTGGCCGAGCAGCGGCAGCCCCGGCGGCCTGACCGCGTTGCGAACGCCTTCGACCGCACGGTCGAGCAGCTCGATCGCGCGCGGCTTCGTCGGATCGCGCCGCACGAGCCCAAGCTTCTCGAGGTTCGCGAGATGGGCGTGGACCGTCGAGGACGAGGCGAGACCGACCGCCTTGCCGATGTCGCGCACCGTCGGCGGGTAGCCGTGACGCGCGGAGTAGCGCTTGATGAACTCGAAGATCTCCTGCTGGCGCTTCGTGAGGTCGACCATCGGGCAGACGCGCTCCCAGTGCGGATTCCAAGACGAACGTGTGTTCGACCAGTGTACAGCGCCGTCGGACGGACCCGCAACGCCCGCTTCCCTATACTGCGCCGCGCGCCTGCGATCGTGGCGGAATTGGTAGACGCGCAAGGTTGAGGGCCTTGTGGGCCGTATGGCCCGTGGTGGTTCGAGTCCACTCGATCGCATTCGACGCCGCAGCGCTACGGGCGCCGGCCGAGTTCCCTCAGGACCGCTCGCTGTGCGCGTGGAAGTACCTTGCGAGGTCGGCGGACATCATCGCGAACGCCTGCGTGCGGACGATCACGTAGTCGGCCGGCTCGTAGTCCGAGATCGGGGAGCGCTTGACGCCCCTCGCCAGCGCCTCGGCGAGCGTGCCGTCGGAGTCGATCACGAGCGCGGCGTGCGAGAAGCGGCGGCATTCCTTCGGGTAGCCGCGCAGCAGCGCACCGGTCTTGATCCCCCACGACACGATCCCCTGCGCCTTCACGCCGGTGAGGAGGAAGTCGCCGACCCGCAGGTCCCTCGCCGTGTCGCCCTTCGGGTGATGCGTGACGGACACCGACGTCGTCGCAGTCATGAGCGCCTCCCAGCGGTCAGTTTCTCGAAGCATCGTGGCTCGGCGGCGACGAGGCAAGCGCATGCCGCAGTCTCAGCGCGGCGGCGCGAGCGCGCCGGCAAGGAACCGCGGCACCTGCGTTGAAGTCCACAGCTCCATGGGACTTCCACGTCGAGGGCACTGGCCGCTCAGCCGCTCAGGCACGCGACGGGCGGAGGAGGTCGAGGAGCTGCATGTCGAGCTTGCGCGGCTGCGTGCGCAGCTCGCCGCGCGCGACCGTGCCGCCGAGCGCCGGGAGCGCAAGCTGCGCGCCTCGTACGAGTCCACCGTCCGCGCGCTCGCCGACGCGGTCGAGGCGCGCGACGCCTACACCGCCCGTCACGCCGAGCGCGTCGCCGCCTACGGCCTGGAGATCGCGCGCGCCTGCGGGCTGGACGGCGCCGACGACCCCGACCTCGAGTTCGGCTTCCTGCTGCACGACATCGGCAAGATCGCGATCTCCGACGCGATCCTCTACAAGCCCGGCCGCCTCACCGACGAGGAGCGCGACGCGATGCGCCGCCACCCGCTGATCGGTGAGGAGATCGTGCGCGGCATCGACTTCCTCGCCGGCGCCCGGCAGGTGGTGCGCTCGCACCACGAGCGCTGGGACGGCGCCGGCTACCCGGATCGCCTCGCCGGCGAGCAGATCCCGCTCGCCGCGCGCGTGTTCGCCGTCGCCGACACGTTCGACGCGCTCACGAGCGACCGCCCCTACCGCGCGGCTGCGTCGTTCAGAGACGCGCGCCGCGTGATCGCCGAGGCGGCGGGAACGCAGTTCGACCCGACCGTCGCCGAGGCGTTCGACGACATCCCCGACGCGCGCTTCGACGAGATCCGCGTCGCGCTCGCCTGACAGATCTGACGGCGGCGGCCGTCTAGATCTTGAGCAGCAGAATCGTGTTGACCGCGAACAGGACCGCGAAGAAGACGGTCCAGCGGTTCAGGTTGCGCTCGACGAGCGAGCCGCCGCCGAACGGGCCCGATCCGGTGCCGACGCCGAACGCGCCCGACAGACCCGTGTCTCTCCCCGAGTGCATCAGGATGAGCAGGATCAGGACGACGGCTATGACGACTTGCAGGGCGCCGAGGATCGTGTACATGCGCAGCCGATCTTAGGGCATATCCCGGTAGGACCGCTGCCGAAGGTGACCGTTCCGCGGCGCCGGGCACCATCCGGCCGCTTGCCAAGGCCACCGGCCTTGGCTGCGCAACCGGCCGGCACCCGGCATCCACGGCCCGGCCTCCTTCGACTCGCGCTCCTACCGGGATAGGCCCTTAGCCGACGGCCGGTGGCGGGGCGACGGGCGGCGCGTCGGCGCTTACGCGCGCTCTCACCGCGTCGATCCGTTTCAGCAGCGCGACCGCCTCGGCCCGCAGCTCCCCGTCGAGCACGCGATGGTCCTCCTCGGACAGCTTGCCGGTGCGCATGTCGAGCTCGGCGTCGCGGATCTCGCGGTACTTCGCCTCCTTCGCAGCGTCCAGGTCGGCCAGCTCGGCGCGCATGGAAGCGTCGGGATCGACGCCCCGAGCCCGCCCGCGCAGCGGCGCGCCGACGATGGCGACGATCGCCAGCACGACGAGGAAGACGATCAGCAGCTCCATCACTGCGTGGTGCGCGCCAGCTCGCGCGCGACGCGCGCCGCGTAGCCGGCGCTCACGCGCCGTCGCGCCGCCGCCGGCGCGGGCCACAGCGCGAGCAGGCCGCCGAGGAACGTGACGATCGCGCCGAGCCAGATCCACGTCGCGAGCGGCGAGACGATGAAGCGGAAGTCGGCCGGCCACGGCGACGTGACGAACCTCCGCGCGACGGCCGTGACGGCCGCGTCGCGCAGCGCGAACAGCTGCCCCACGGCCTGTTGGCGGTCTCGCGCCGGGCCGGTCATGATCCCCACCATCGCTCTGCGGAACGTGCGGTTGCCCTGTTCGATGATCGGCGCCAGCGGCGTGATGTTCGGGTTGATGACGGTCCAGATGTCGCGTCCCAGGCCGGCGCGCAGGCCGACCTCGCTGACCGACTCACCGCCGAAGAAGCGCCCGACGATCCCCTCCGATACGTCCTGCGACGGGTAGAAGCCGCGCGTGGTGCGCAGCGTCGCGACGTGGCGGCCGTCCTTCGTGACGTCGAGCACGGCGCCGAGCGAGATCTTCTCCGCGCTCGCGCGCGAGGTCGCGCGCACGTACTTGATGTCGAAGCCGCCGACGCGCGCGCTCTGCCCTGGCTTCAGCGAGACGTCCTTCGCGTGCTGGAACGACGAGGAGATCGCGACGCCGAGCAGCAGCGTCGCGAAGCCGGCGTGCACGACGTAGCCGCCATAGCGGCGGCGGTTGCGGCGCACGACGCCGGCGAGCGCGGCCGGCGCGGACTCGCGCGTGGACGCCTGTCGTGCGCGCATCCCGCGCCACAGCTCCTGTCCGACGCTCGTCAGCACGAACGCCACGACGCCGGCGAACGCCGCCGCCTTCGGCTCGGCCCACGCCCCCGGGACCGCCAGCAGCACGGCCACGGTCACGACCGCCGCGACACCGGGCAGGACGAACCCGCGCCGCACGCTCGCGAGCGTCAGCCGCCGCCACGGCACCAACGGCCCGATGCCCGAGAGCGCGACGAGCACGAACGCCAACGGGACGATGTACTTGTCGAACCACGGCGGCCCGACCGATGCGCGCGTCCCCGTCACCGCCTCGGAGATCAGCGGGAAGAACGTCCCCCACCAGACGACGAACGCGAGCGCGACGAGGATCACGTTCTGGAACAGGAA
>JBQCIQ010000235.1:0-19961 GCA_051953595.1 Conexibacter sp.
GAGCTCCCAGCCGGCGTCGATCAGCGTTCTCACCTGCGGCGCCGTGAGCCCGTAGTCGGAGCGGATGTTCTTCAGCTCCAGGTTGAGCACGCCCGGCCAGCCGAGCGCGCGCAGGACCGGGAGCGCGTTCGCGAGGTGCGAGTGGTAGCCGTCGTCGAAGCTGACGACGACCGGCTTCGCCGGCAGGGGGCCGTGGGCGTGCCAGGAGTCCCACCACTCCTGCAGCGTCACGGCCGTGTAGCCGGCGTCCTTGAGCGCGCGCATCTGCTCGGCGAACTCGTCCTTCGGGACGTACAGCTCCGGGTACGGCGAGCCGGGCAGCGGGTCGCTGATGACGTGGTACATGAGGATCGGGACCGCTCGCGGCGGGCCGGGCGAGCCCATGTCGCGCCGTGGGCCCGCGACCGGCGTCGCGCTGGCATGCGGGGTCGTGCCGGTCGTCGTCGAGCTGTGCGTCGTCGGCCGCTGGGCGACCGACGCGGGGCCGCCGCTCCCGCCGCCGCCTGACCCGAGCGCCGTCACGACGGCGATCAGGACGGCGAGGAGCGCCGCGGCGAGCCCGCCGATCGCGAGCGTGCGCGAGCGCCGTTCCGGAGGCGTGGGGGATTCCGCCATCGGCGGGCATGCTTATCAGAGATGCGGCGTGCTGTTGACCGCTTGATCGAGGAGCTGCGCGGCGCGATCGGCGACGAGCGCGTGCTCGGCGCGATCCGCGCGGTCCCGCGTGAGGCGTTCGTGCCGCGCGCGCTGCGCTCGCGCGCGTACGACAACGTCGCGCTGCCGATCGGCGAGCAGCAGACGATCTCGCAGCCGCTGGTCGTCGCGCGCATGACGGAGCTGCTGCGCCTGCGCGCGGGCGATCGCGTGCTCGACGTCGGCACCGGCTCCGGGTACCACGCGGCGGTGCTCGCGCAGCTGGCAGCGCACGTGTGGAGCATCGAGCGCCACGACGCGCTGAGCCGGCAGGCAGCGACCAACCTGCATCGCGCCGGCGTCGGGAACGTGACGCTCGTCGTCGGCGACGGTTCGCGCGGACTGCCTGAGGAGGCTCCGTTCGACGCGATCAACGTCGCGGCAGCGGCGTGGCCCGAGATCCCCCCGGCGCTTGAGCGCCAGCTCGCGCCCGGAGGACGGTTGGTCGCGCCGGTCGGCGCGAGCGGCCAGCAGCTGGTGCTGGTCGAGCGGGACGAGGGTGAGGTGCTGCGACGCACGACGCTTGACGCCGTCCGCTTCGTGCCGCTGATCGAAGGCGACCTGTAGCGCCGAACCGTTGAACGTTCCCGCATTCCGTCCGCGTCAAACGTCAGCGTTCAAACAACCGGGTTGTTGGGCTTTTGGTGTCGTTTGCTACAAGCACTCCGGGGGATAGGAGAGGCCATGGAGCCGTTGTTCGAGCACCGCATGGAGTTCGCCGGCTACGAGACGCGCGTCTTGGAGCTGGAGGGTCGGGGCGATCCGATCGTGCTGCTGCACGGCTGGTCGGACAGCGCCGACACCTGGCGCTGCGTGCTCGCGCAGCTCGGCCGCGAGGAGCGGCGCGCGATCGCCGTCGACCTGCCTGGCTTCGGCACGGCCGCGCCGCTGGCCGCCGGTCCGATGCTCCCCCAGCTCGACGAGTTCGCCGTCGCTGCGCTCGCCTACGCCGGCGCCGGCGCAAAGCGAGGTGGTCGCCGACGCAGAGCGGCCGGCGGCGTGGTCGTCGGCAACTCGCTCGGCGGCTGCGTCGCACTGCGCCTCGCGGAGCGCGCGCCGCAGGCGGTCGGGCGCGTCGTCGCGCTCGCGCCCGCCGGCCTCGACATGGCGCGCTGGCTCGCGCTGATCGAGCACGACCAGGTGCTGCGCCTGCTCGTGCACGCGCCCGTGCCGTTCCCCGCCTGGATCGTCCAGGGCGCGGTCGCGCGCGTGTACCGGTCGCTCGCGTTCGCCGATCCCGACGCGGTCGAGCCCGGCGTCGCGCGCGCGTTCGCGAAGCACCATCCCGACCGTGCCGCGCTCGTGCGCATGCTCGCCTCCGGTCGCCGGCTGCTGCCGGAGCTGCGCGATCCGTTCGACTTCGGCGCGATCCACTGCAGGGTCCAGCTCGTGTGGGGCGACTGCGACCGGCTCGTCTTCCACCGCGGCGCCCAGCGTCTGCTGGCGGCGGTGCCAGGCGCGACGCTCGAGCTGATCGAGCGCTGCGGGCACTCGCCGCACATCGAGCACCCGGACCGCGTCGTCGAGCTGCTGCTCCACGACGACGCGCCGCTCGCGCAGGCAGCCTGACGCCGGCGTGGCGAGGCTACTGGCCGGATGGCCAGGCGACGGCGCGCGTTTGCCACAATCCGCGTCCCGATGGACCTCGTCCCGACCCCCGAGCAGTTCGGCGCCGCTGCCGCGAACGTGTTCGACCGCGTGCTGCGCGGCGGCCTCGCGGACCTGCGCCCGCAGCCGACCGCGATCGTCGACGAGGGGCCGCAGCGGACCGTGCGGCGGTACCTGCCAGCGGACGAGCGGGGTGGCGCCACGTCACACGAGGGCGACGGCGCGCCGCCCGTGCTGCTGGTTCCCCCGCTCGCCGCGCCGGCGACCTGCTTCGACCTGCGCCGCGGCTGCAGCCTCGCCGAGCACCTGCTCGCGAGCGGCCGCCGCCCATACGTGATCGACTACGGCCCGATCGCCTACGGCGACCGCAACCTCGGTCTCGAGCACTGGGTCGGCGAGGTGATCCCGCGCGCGGTCGCGGCGGTCTCGGCCGACGCCAGCGGCAGCGACGTCCAGCTCGTCGGCTGGTGCCTCGGCGGGATCATGTCGCTGCTCGCGACCGCGAGCGGCGCGCGGCCGATCCGTTCCGTCGCCGTCGTCGCGAGCCCGTTCGACGTGACGGCGGTGCCGATGATCGCGCCGCTGCGCCCGCTCGTGAACCTCGCCGGCGGCGGCGTCGGCACGCTCGCCTACAAGCTGCTCGGCGGCGCGCCCGCCCCGCTCGTGAAGCGCATGTACAGACTCGCCGGCTTCGACAAGTACGTGATGAAGCCGATCGCGCTCGCGACGAACCTCGACGACCGCGACTTCCTCGCGCAGGTCGAGGCGGTCGACGCCTTCATGGCGAACATGCTGGCCCATCCCGGCCGCACGTTCGGCCAGATCTATCACCGCTTCCTGCGCCGCAACGACCTCGCCGACGGGCGCATCGCGCTCGGCGGACGCACGATCGACCTTGCCGACGTGCGCGTGCCGGTGCTGTCGATCGCCGGCGAGGGCGACGGGATCGCGCCGCAGGCGGCCGTCCACCACGTCGCCGAGCTGCTGCCGAACGCGCCGCAGGTGAGGATCGCGAGCGCGCCCGGCGGCCACCTCGGCGTGCTGACCGGCCGCGCCGCGCGCGGCACCACGTGGCGCCTGCTCGACGACTTCCTGACGGCTACGGCGGAGACGCCGGAGCAGCGCAGAGCGCGGCGGCACCTGCACGCCGTCGCCTGACCGCCCGGCCGCGCGAGCGGCCTACAGCCCGACCGGGTGCCGCACCGCGAAGCCCGCGACCGAGCGCGTGCTCGCCTGCCAGCGCGAGCCGGTCGCGGCGAGGCCGCCGGTGTCGAAGCGCAGGCCGGCCACGAACATGAAGGTGTGGCCGCCGTTCGCATAGACGGTGATCCATCTGCCAGGCCCGGGCGCGCCCCAGCGAGCCAGGTCGCCGGAGACCATCGGCGCGGAGATCAGGCCCGCGGCCGCGAACGCGAAGCTGATCGACGCCGAGCAGTCGTAGGCGGTGTCGACCCAGGTGGCGTGGCCGCCCCCGTAGCGGTAGGGCAGCCGCGCGATCTGGTTGCCGGCCTGGATCACCGCCTGCACGGCGGGCGGCGCGTCGAGCGGCGCCACCGCCAGCCCGTCGCTGGTGAGCGACGCGGCCGTGCCCGAGGGGATGCCGCTCGCCGCCAGCTCGCGGCGGATCTCCGCGTCGGTCTGCGGCTTCGGCAGCGACGCGCTCTCGCGTGCCAGCACGCCGCTCTGTCCCGCCGGCACGCCCGCCGCCGGATCGAGCGCGCGCGGATGCGGCTTGAGCCGGTCGACGGCCTGCGGCGCGCTCGCCGCCGGAGCCGGCGCCTGCGCGGCGGACGATGCGCCGCCGCAGCCGGAGCTTGCCGTCGTCGACGCAGCCACCGCCGCGAGGACGAGCAGAGCCGGCGCGAGGCGACGCATTCTCCGCAGTATTGCGCGCTTCTTGAGGTCTGTTTGAGGTTTCTCGGCCATGCTTGGCACCCGTTACCATCGGCCGCACGCGCCGGGGGCGCGAACCGCCGGCGACGGGGGTCGCTGGAGCACCGATACGGAGAGTGAGGCACACGCGCGATGGAGAGTTCGGGCCAGACACGATCGGAGCGGCGCGCCGCAGCGCGCGCGGAGCGCGATCGGGCGGCAGCCGCCAGAGCACAGCAGCGTCAGCGGCTGTGGATCCTCGGCGGGGTGCTCGCGCTCGCGGCGATCGTCGTCGCCATCGTCGCGATCGCCAGCGGCGGTGGTGGCAGCAGCACCGCGACGAAGGCGGCGAAGTCAGGTGAGCTGCCGGGTCAGGTCGAGTCGAACGCCCGCTTCGCCGGCATCCCGCAGCAGGGGATCACGCTCGGCAATCCGAGAGCCCCGGTCACGATGGTCGAGTTCGCCGACCTGCAGTGCCCGTTCTGCAGGCAGTACACCGAAACCGTGATGCCCACGCTCGTGGCCCAGTACGTCAGAAGCGGGAAGGTCAAGATGGTCTTCCGCAACGTCACGATAATCGACCAGGACTCGCATCTCGCGGCGGAAATGGCAGCCGCCGCGGGCCTCCAGAACAAGCTCTGGCAGTACATCGACATCTTCTACGCCAACCAGGGCGAGGAGCACAGCGGCTACATCACCGACGCGTTCCTGCAGAAGATCGGCAGAGCGGTGACAGGGCTCAACGTCAGCAGAGCGATGATCGACCGCAAGCTGCCGAAGATCCAGACGCAGCTCACGGAAGCGCAGACGCAGATGCAGCTGAACGGGTTCCAGGGGACGCCGTCCTTCCTCGTCGGCCCGACCGGCGGCAGACTGCAGGCGGTCCAGTTCAGCTCGTTCACGCCCGGCCCGTTCAGAAAGGCGATCGACGCGGCGCTGCAGCAGAAGGGCTCGTGAGATGAGATGAAGGACCGCGCCCTCCACCGTGCGCTGCTCGTCCTGGCCCTCGCCGGGATTGGCATCGCGACGTATCTGACGTACGTCCACTACCGCGGCCTGAGCCCGATCTGCGCGATCAACGAGGGCTGCGAGAAGGTGCAGTCGTCGAGATACGCGAAGGTGGGGGGCGTGCCGGTCCCCGTCATCGGGCTGGTCGGCTACGTCGCGATCCTCGCCTCCCTGCTCGTGCGCGGGGAGGCCGCCCGCCTCGCGACGGCCGGGATGGCGCTCGGCGGCTTCGCCTTCAGCGTCTACTTGACGAGCCTCGAGCTGTTCCAGATCCACGCGATCTGCCAGTGGTGCGTCGGCAGCGCGATCGTGATGACCTCGATCGCCGTGCTCGCGACGATCCGCGCGCTGCGCGCGCCCGGCGAGCCGCTGCTCGCGACCGACGGACCGCATGGCCTGTTGGAGCCGGAGGGCGAACCTGCCTGAGCGCCGCACGCCGGCCGCCGTCGCGGCGTTCCTCGTCGTCGCCTGCGCACTACTGGCCGGGTGCGGCGGCGGATCCGGCGTTGGAGCGACCGCGGCAGGAGCCAGGCACTTCGCCGTCGCCGAGCCGCTTCCGACCGGCCTCGCCGGCAGACCCGCTCCGCGGATCCGTCTCGCCGACGCGCGCGGCGGCACGTTCGACACGCGCACGCTCGCCGGCCGGCCGTACCTCGTGACGTTCCTCTACGCGAACTGCCCGGACGTCTGCCCGCTGATCGGCGCCGAGCTGCGTGACACGCTCGCACAGCTCGGCGGGGACGCACGTCGCGTCGGCGTCGTCGCCGTCAGCGTCGACCCGCGCGGGGACACTCCGGCCACCGTGCGCAGATGGCTCTCGCGCCAGCGCGAGCCGCGCGAGTTCCGCTACCTGCTCGGCACGCAGCGCGAGCTCGCGCCGGTGTGGAGAGCGTGGTACGCGGCGCCGCAGATCCCCGGCGACCCGGAGAGCGCGCACACCGCGATCGTGTGGGTCGTCGACGCGCAGGGGCGGCTGACGGCAAAGGTGTCGGCCGGCCGGCCGTTCGACGCGCGCGGCCTTGCGCGCGACGTGCGGTCGCTGCTTTAGCTGGGCCAGAGCCCGATCCGCGAGGCTGGCTAACATCGAAGCTCCTTCCCCGCTTCCCCTCGATCGCCGCCGGAGGTCCCACCGATGCTCGAGCCGCTGCTCCCCCGCCTGAAGCGCGACATCGATGCGCGCGTCGCCGAGCTGCGGCCGTTCGTCGAGGAGGCGGAGCGCCTCGAAGCCGCCAAGGACGCGCTGCTGGCGGAGGCGGCGGCGGTCGGACGCGCGCGGCGCGCGGGCGGCTCGCGCGCGGCGAACGGCTTCCGCGAGGAGCTGCGCTCCGGCGCCGCGTCCACGCCGCTGGCCGGCGCGCGCGGCGGGGCCTCGCGCAACGGCGTGCACGAGGAGGAGGACGAGGGGCGCGCCCCGCGCGGCGCGAACCAGTCGGCGATCCTCGCGATCGTGGAGGAGCGGCCGGGCGTGTCGGTCGCGGAGATCGCCTCGGTCACGAAGATCCCCAAGCCGACCGTCGCGACGACCGTCTCGAAGCTCAAGCGCGACGGTGTGCTCGCCGACGAGGCCGGCGGCGTGAAGCTCGCCTCCCGCCAGCCGGTGACGCTGTCGCAGATCGCGACCGCCCCCACCGCGACGCGCGACGAGGGCGTCAGCGACGACGAGTGGGAGGCCGCGCGCCGCGATCCCGCGGCCGCGTAACCGGTTAGAAGATGCGGCCGAGCGCGCGCCCGAGCGCGACGGCCGCCAGCCCGAGCAGCAGGCTCCCGGCGAGGTTCGCCGCCAGCGCGCGGCCGCTGTGGTGCTCGGCGAGCCGGTCGCTGTCGAGCATCCACGTCGAGAACGTCGTGTAGGAGCCGAGCAGCCCGCCGCCCGCGAGCGTCAGCGCGTCGCCGTGCAGCGCGATCCCGGCGAGCAGGCCGAGCAGCGCGGTCCCCGACAGGTTGACCGCCAGCGTGCCCCACGGGAACCACCCCGCGCCGCGCCGCGCGACGGCGGTGCTGACGAGGTAGCGCGCGACCGCGCCAACGCCGCCGAGCGCCGCCACGCCGATCCACAGCGGCGCGCCGCTCACGCCGCGTCCCGCCGCGTGCGGGCGCCGTCGCCGGCCGCGCCGAGCGCGAGCCCGGCCTTCACGAGCGCCATTCCGCCCGCGAGCGACGCGGCCACGTACGCGAGTGCGAGCGCCACCGCGCCGGCCTCGAGCATCCGCAGCAGCTCCAGCTGCAGCGTCGCGAACGTCGTCAGCGCTCCGCACACGCCGATCCCCAGGAACGGACGGCCGTAGCCGGCCGGCGAGAGCCGCGCGACCGTCCAGCCGAGCACGAAGGCGCCGACGAGGTTGACGGCGAACGTCGCCCATGGCCACGCCGCCGGGTGGTGGGGGAACCCCTCCGCGAGGCCGACGCGCGCCAGCCCGCCCAGCGTCCCGCCGAGGAAGATCGCCGTCAGCTCGCGGACGTCCAGACGGGGGAGGTGATCACGCATCGCGACAGAATCCTGTCGCACGGCGCACCTTTCGGGCTCGCCGGGCGTTTCTTCGGAGCAGCGCGAGACGGCGACACGGGAGGCGGACGGGCGAGTGCAGCAGCGAATCGACCGGCGGACGTTCCTGCGCGTGGCCGGCGCCGGCGCGGTCGCGAGCACGGCGTGGCGTCCCGGCGCCGCCGCGCTCGCCGCGCGCACGCGTGCGGCGCAGCACGGGCCGAACGTGCTCGTCGTCGTGCTCGACTCGCTGCGTCACGACTACGTCGGCGCCTACGGCAACACGTGGATCAGAACCCCGGCGATCGACGCGCTCGCGCGCGAGAGCCTGCGCTTCACGCGCTCGTTCCCCGAGGCGATGCCGACCGTGCCCGCGCGCCGCTCGCTGATGATGGGACGGCGCGTGTACCCGTGGCACGACTGGAAGCCGACGCGCAACCTGCCGGGCTCGCCGGGCTGGACCGGCATGAGCGCGCAGACGACGACGTGGCTCACGACGCTGCGCCGCCACGGCTACTGGACCGGCTACGTGACCGACAACCCGTTCCTCGCGTTCGCGCCGGAGTGGGGCGGCTTCCGCTCGACGCTCAGCCAGTTCGAGCGCATCGGCGGTCAGGTCGGCGCGCTGCGCCCGGCCGCGACGATCTCGGAGGCGCAGGTGCTGCACTGGCTGCCGAGAGGGATGCGCAGCGAGCGCTACCTGAAGGGCATGCGCCAGCACCTCGCGAACGTCGTCGGCGCGCGCGACGAGCGCGACTCGTGCGCGGCGCGCGTCTTCATCCACGGCGTCGAGACGCTGCTGACGGCGATGAGGCACAAGCCGTTCGCGCTCGTGGTCGACTCGTTCGACCCGCACGAGCCGTGGACGCCGCCGCAGAAGTACCTCGACCTCTACGGCGGCGCCGGCTACGACGGCAGCTGGCCCGGCAACGTCAAGTACGCGCACTCGAGCTACATGGCGCCCGCCGCCGTCAAGCAGCTGCCGACCGTCTACGGCGCCTCCGTCACGCTCGCCGACACCTGGCTGCACCACTTCCTCGACCGCTTCTACGCGAGCGGCCTCCAGGACGAGACCGTCGTCGTCTTCCTCTCCGACCACGGGATCATGCTCGGCGACCGCGGCTGGACCGGGAAGCCGGCGCTGGAGCTGCACCCGGAGCTGATCCAGGTGCCGTTCCTGCTGCGCGACCCGGCTGGGCGGATGGCCGGTCAGACGACGCCCTACTTCGTCTCGCCGCACGACGTCGGCCCGACGCTGCTCGGCATGACGGGCGTGCCGACGCCCGACGTGATGAACGGCGTCGACGTCTCGCCGCTGCTGGCGGGCGGCAGACCGCGGCTGTCGCGCCGCTTCTGCTTCGGCGGCTACGCCAACCACTTCTACTACCGCGACGACGACTGGGCCTTCATCGCCGACGGCAACGACAGCGGCCGCGAGCTGTTCGACCTCAACAAGGACCCGGGCGAGCTGAACAGCGTCGCGAGAGCGCACCCGCAGGTGCTGAAGACGATCTACCAGCGCGTGCTCCACTCCGCCAACGTCAGAAGCCTGCCGTTCTTCGGCGGCGTGAGCTGAGCTGACCGCCGCGCGCTCAGTGCCCGTGCGAGGCGGCCGCGTCGAGCTGGTCGCGCGGGAGCCGCAGCGCGAGCAGCGCGGCGAGCGCGGTCGTCGCCGGCACCGCGACGATCAGCCCGATCGAGCCGACGAGCGTCGCGACGACCTGCTCTGACACCAACTCCAGGTTCACTGCCTGCCCGAGCGGCAGCGCGCCCGAGGCGAAGATCAGCAGCACGGGCAACGAGGAGCCGGCGTAGGCGAGCACGAGCGTGTTGACGGTCGCGCTCACGTGGTCGCGGCCGACGTGCATCGCGCGTCGCACCAGCTCGCGGTAGCCGATCTCCGGGTTCAGCGCGCGCAGGCCGAGCACGATCGAGGACTGGCTCACGGTGACGTCGTCGAGCACGCCGAGCGCGGCGATGATCATCCCGGCGATCAGCAGCCCCTGCAGCGACACGCTCGGGTCGGCCAGGCGCAGCGCGAACGCCTCGTCGCCGGCCAGGCCGGTGAGACGTGAGAGGTGCGTGAAGAAGGCCGCCAGTCCCGCCGTGAGCAGCAGCGTCGCGGTCGTGCCGAGCAGCGCGGCGATCGACTTCGGTCCCGCCCCGTGCGCGAGCAGGACGGTGACGAACATCACCGCCATCGAGCCGACGATCGCAACCGTCACCGGCGGCTTGCCGTTCAGCACTCCCGGCACGATGAACAGCAGGATCACCGCGAGGCTGGCGCCGAGTCCCACGAGCGAGAGGAAGCCGCGCCAGCGCGAGAGCGCGATCACGAGCAGCCCGAAGATCAGGAACAGCGCGATCAGCGCACCCCCTCGCTGGTAGTCGACGAGCGTGTAGAAGGCGACGTTCTCCTGGTCGTAGCCGGGCACCGGCGGCGCCGAGACGACGCGGATCTTGTCGCCGAGGTGCACCGGCGGGTCGTCACCGTTGGCGTTCCACTGAATGATCCCGCTCGTGCCCTGCGCGTCGCCGCTGTCGAGGTGAATTCTCACCCGCTTGCAGTCGTCGGAGACGGTGGCGCCGCACGGACGGTCGATGATCCCGGTCACCGTCGCGCGGTCGCTCGGCGTTACGACCGACTGGAAGCGGCGCGGCGCAGCGCCCGGCCACATCAGCGCGAGCGCGGCGAGCGTCGCGACGCCGATCGCCACGACGAGCATGCGGAAGACGGTGGGCAGCGGCGGCACGCGGATGGCGCCATTCAAACACTCGCGTCACTGTGAAGTCGCGGCGCGGCCGCAACTTCGGCCGGACATGTCGTGTTGCGGGGCCGGTAGGGTCCGCCTCCCCCACGGCGCCCCGATCGCCGAAATTCCCCGACCGACGCGCCGTGTAAGAAGGAGCACGATGGCCCGAGGACCCCGCTTGACACGACGGCGTGCGCTGCAGACCGGCGCAGCGGGCGCGGCCGCGCTCGGCCTCAGCGCGTGCGGCGAGGAGTACGCCACGACCGTCGGGAAGGCGAAGGACGCGCCCAACGTCCTGCTGATCATCACCGACTCCACGCGCGCGGACTACGTCGGCGCCTACAACCCGCAGACGCGCGCGAGAACGGCGAACCTCGACGCGCTCGCCAAGAGCGGCACGCTGTTCGAGTACTCCGTCTCGGGCGCGATGCCGACCGGCCTCACGCGCCGCGAGATCCTGACCGGCATGCGCGGTTTCCCCTGCCGCGACTGGGTCCTCTCGCCGCCGCTGCCGGCCGAGGTCGGCTGGACGCGGATCCTGCCGCACCAGCCGCTGATCACCGAGGTGCTGGGGCAGGCCGGCGTCACGACCGCGTACGTGACCGACAACCCGTTCCTGATCGGCCCGCGCTACATCGACTTCCGCCGCACGCTCGACATCGCGCGGCCCGACTTCTCGCAGGGCGCCTACCGTGCGCTCAACACGCCCTTCAGACGACCGGCGCCGCGCAGCGCGATCGAGAAGTACCTGCTGCCGGCGCTCTCGAACACGCTGGAGGTCGACCGCCTGGAGAGCCACGTCGGCTGGGCGAGCCTCTACCGCGTGGGCGAGAGAAACTACTCGGCCGCGCGCGTCATGCGCGGCGGGATGGACGCGCTCGACGAGCTGAAGCACAAGCAGCCGTTCTTCCTCGGCGTCGACTCGTTCGACCCGCACGAGCCGTTCGACGCGCCGCCGGTGTACGTGAACATCGAGGAGAGAGGCAGAAAGCTCGGCATCCAGCGGACGAAGGGGATCCTGCCGATCCAGCCGTTCCTGACGCCGGCCTCCACGCTCAAGAGCGTCGACATCGATCCGGAGACGCTCGAGCTGGTGCGCGACCTCTACGCCGCCGAGCTGAGCTACACGGACGTGTGGATCGGCAAGCTGCTGAACAAGCTCGACGACCTCGGGCTGGCCGACAACACCGTCGTCTACTACCTCTCCGACCACGGCATCACGCTCGGCGAGCACGGGATCATCGGCAAGTCGACGCCGCGGCCCTACCCCGAGATTCACCACGTGCCGTACATGATCCGCGACCCCTCGAAGCGGCTCGCGGGCACGCGCAACGAGTACTTCGCGTCTTCCTACGACGTCGCGCGCACGATCCTGTCGTACTTCGGCGTGCGCGCGCCGGGGCTGATGAGCGGCGAGGACCTGACACAGCTGTTCGACGGCAGGCAGCCGACCGCGCGTCCCTATTACACCGCCTGCTATCAGGAGACATGGATCGCCGGCGATCGCAATTACGTGATGATCTCCAACACCGAGGGCACCAGACGCGAGCTGTACGACCTGCGCGTCGACCCCGGCGCGAATCACGACATCTCGGCCGGCAACACGGACATCACCGACAAGCTGTGGGCGGTGCTGACCGACGAGGCGGGCGGCACGCTGCCGGAGTTCAAGAAGCACATCGGCGTGGTGGGCGGATGAGCCGTCGCCTCACGCGCCGCGGCCTGCTGGGCGCCGGCGTCGGCAGAGCGGCGGGCGTCGCCGCGCTCGGCGGCCTGCCCGGACTTGTCGGGTCCGCGACGGCGGCGAGCGGCAGAGACCCGCGCGAGCGCCCCAACGTCGTGTTGATCGTCGCCGACCGCCTGCGCGCCGACGCGCTCAAGTCCTACGACGACGCGCTGCCCAACTCGGCGCACACGCCGAGCCTCGACGCGCTCGCCGACGACAGTCTGCGCTTCAGATACTTCGTGCCCGACGGCCTGCCGGCGATCCCGGCCCGGCGCGCGCTGATGACCGGCATGCGCTCGTACCCGTTCCGCGACTGGCAGGCGACCGCCGGCGTGCCGCCGATCCCCGGCTGGCACAAGGTCTGGGACTACCAGCCGCTGATGCCCGAGCTGGTGAAGGCGAGCGGCGTCGAGACCGTGTGGGTGACCGACAACCCGCTGCTGAGCGGTCCGCGCTTCGACTTCGTGCGCCGGACGCAGACGCTGCCGCGCTCGGCCGGCCACGTCTCGACCGAGCGCAGCTACTTCCAGCCGCTGCGGAAGGCGCCAGCGCGCAGAGAGCCGACGCAGGCGGTGCTCGACGTCGGCACGAGACTGCTCGGGGAGCTGAAGCGCAGACAGCCGTTCTTCCTCGCGCTCGACGCGTTCGACCCCGTCGACGCGTTTGAGATGCCGCGTCAGTACGTGCTCGGGGACGGGCCGGTCAACGAGCTGTCGTCGCTGCTGCCCGCGTACCACAGCTATCAGCAGACGGTGCACGTGAAGAACGCCAGCAAGCACCTCGCCGACGACGTGCGCGACCTGTACGCGAGAGAGGCGCGGAAGGTCGACGACGCGGTCGGCCGCTTCCTGCACCAGCTCGACGCCGCCGGTCTGGGGCACAACACGGTCGTGATCTTCGTCAGCGAGGGCGGCATCGGCCTCGGCGAGCAGGGCACCTTCGGCCACCCTGCCGGGATGTGGCACCGGCGCGTCTACCAGGCGCCGCTGCTGATGCGCGATCCCCGGCGCCGCTGGGCCGGCGACAAGAGCTCGTGGTACGCCGCCACGCACGACGTGCCGACGACGATCCTCTCCTACCTCGACATCGTCGTCCCCGGCAAGATGGCCGGCGAGGATCTGACGACGCTGCTCGACGACGACGACCTGCCGGGCCGCCTGTACTTCACCACCGCGATCGACACGCACATCGTCGCGGGCGACAGAGAGTGGCTGCTGCTCGGGCGCACGGACGAGGACCGCTGGCGTCTCTACCACCTCGACGACACCGACAAGCCGGACGACATCGAAGACAAGACGGTGACCGCGCCGACCGTACTGCAGAGCCTCAAGGAGTACGCGATCTGGGCGGCCGGCGGCACGCTGCCGGAGTTCGGCACGACGGCCGCGGTGCGACCGAACAAGCCGGACGAGAAGACGACGGTCGCCTCGGACGGCACGCTCAACCAGGACGAACAGGACGCGCAGCGCCTCGGCGTCGCGCAGGGAGGCTGACGATGAGCGCCGAGGCCGCCGCCCCCGTCCGCCGTCGCCCGCGCAAGCCGGTGAAGGAGCGTCGCAACCCGCCGACCGAGTGGCTGTACGCGCACCGCAACAGAATCTTCGCGGTGATGATGATCGGCTGGTTCATGTCCTTGATGGACGTGTCGATCGTCAACATCTCGATCCCCGAGCTGGAGCACGACTTCGAGACGAACCTGACGACCGTCTCCTGGGTCGCGAACGCCTACAACCTCGTCTTCGCCGTGCTGCTGATCACGGCCGGGCGCCTCGCCGATCAGTTCGGGCGCAAGAAGTTCTTCATCGCCGGCCTCTTCATCTTCACGCTCGGCTCCGGCCTGTGCGCGGTCTCGTGGGACATCGGCTGGCTGATCGGCTTCCGCGCGCTGCAGGGCTTCGGCGCCGGCCTGATGGCGCCGCTCGGCTTCGCGATCACCTCGCTGATCTTCCCGCCGCAGATGCGCGGTCGCGGGCTCGCGACGATCGCCGTCGTCGCGCTCGCGGCCTCCGGCATGGGACCCGTGATCGGCGGGATCCTCGTCGACGTCGCGAGCTGGGAGTGGATCTTCATCATCAACATCCCGCTCGGCATCGTCGGCTTGATCCTCGCGTTCCGCTGGTGGCCCGAGACGTACGACCTCACCGCCACCCGCAAGATCGACTGGCTCGGCGTGGTCCTGCTCAGCTCCGGCGTCGGCCTCTTCATCTACGGACTCGTCGAGGCGAACGCGCGCGGCTGGGGCAACGCGAGCGTCCTCTTCTTCCTGGAGATCTCGGTCGTGCTGCTGATCGGCTTCGTGCTGTGGCAGCGCCGCGCGAAGGACCCGATGATCCCGCGGGCGCTCCAGCAGAACGGCCAGTTCTTGTCCGCGAACGCGGCGATGCTGCTGCTCGGCGCGGGGGCGCTCGGCGCGCTGTTCCTGCTGTCGATCACGCTCGTGAACCTGTGGGGCTACTCGCAGTTGGAGGCGGCGCTCGCGCTCACGCCGATCGGCGCCTGCGGCTTGGTCATGTGGCCGATCGTCGGCAGAGGCGCCGACCACCTCGCGCCGTATCGACTGGCGATGCCGGCGCTGCTGTCGATGGCGCTCGGGATGCTGTGGTTCTCGTTCCTGCCCTCGACGTACGAGGGCCAGCTCGACTACCTGCTCGTGCTGCCGGGGATCATTCTGTTCGGCCTCGGCGTCGGGACCGCGTTCCCAGCGATCAACGTCGGCGGGATGGGCGCCGCGATCGGACCGGAGGTGGGCGTCGCCTCGGGCGTCATCAACACCTCGCGCCAGCTCGGTGCCGCGCTCGGCATCGCCGCATTGATCGGCATCTTCACGATGACCGCCGGCTGGTACCTCGACGGGAGCGTCGACCCGGTCGAGGACAAGGCGTACGTGTGGGCAATCCCGAACCCGGTCGCGCTCGGGCTCGTCGGCAAGAACCTCGGCGAGTTCGCCGGCGCGATCCCGCGCGAGGAGCACGCGCCGGTCGGCTTCGACCGCTGGCTGCGACGCGAGAGCGCCGGCATCGCGCGCGACGCGCTCGGCTGGGCGTTCCGCGGCGCCGCGCTGCTGCTGCTGCTGGCGATGCCGTTCGCGCGCCGGCTCACGCGCACGCCCGAGGAGGTCCGCGCGATCGCGATGAGAGCGATGGCGGCCGCGAGAGCCGCCGCGGCGGCGGCCGCCGCCGGCGCGAGCGCGCCCGAGCCGGCGTTGGCGGGCGCCACGCCTCCGGCCCCCGCTCACGCGCCCCCGCCGGGACCGGGGACGTCCCCGAAGATCGGCGCGCTGCCTGCCGGCACGACCTCCGTCAGCGCCCGCATCGCCGAGCTGGAGGACGCGCTGCGCACGCTGCGCGAGCAGGTCGGAGGGAACGGCTACGACGGGCGGGGCGCCGAGTGAGGGCGCCCCGTTGCGTCTCAGGCCTCGCGCGCGGCCGGTCGCAGCAGCGCGTCGAGGTCGGCCGCGTGGCCGTGCGCGTCGAACGCGCCGAAGCGGCTGAACAGCCGGTGCTCGGGTCCGTGGTAGTCGGACGAGCCGGTCTTCAGCAGGCCCAGCTCGTCGCAGCGCTGCGCCAGCAGCTCCGTCTGCTCCGGCGTGTGCGTGACGTAGAAGCACTCGACGCCGTCGAGCCCGTGCTCGCGGAACAGGTCGATCGCCTCCAGCACCTCGGCGTCGCTGTCGAGATCCCAATAGGGATGCGCCCAGATCGCGACGCCGCCGGCCTCGTGGATCCAGCGGATCGCCTCGATCACGGTCGGGTGGGTGCGCGCGAGGTACGCCGGCTTGCCGGGGATGAGGAAGTCCGGCAGGAACGAGGAGACGTCGTCGTAGCCCTCGGCGGCAAGTCTGTCGGCGTTCGCCGGGTGCTGCAGGACGGCCTGGGTGAGGTGCGGGCGGCCGATCGGCTTGCCGGCGGCGCGGCGCGTCTCCAGCACCGAATCGTCGACCCGCCAGCCCAGCTCCTCCAGCTTCGCGCCCATCCGCTCGGCGCGCAGCTCGCGGTCGGCGCGCGCGTCGCGCAGCCGCTCGGCCAGCACGGCGTCGTGGTGGTCGATGCCGTAGCCGAGCACGTGCAGGTCCTCGTAGCGGCCGAAGACGGCGGAGATCTCGGTCGCCGGCACAACCGTGACGCCGTGTCGCTCGCCGGCGGCGATCGCCTCGTCGACGCCGTCGACGGTGTCGTGGTCAGAGAGGGCCAGCAGCTCGATGCCGGCGGCCGCTGCGTTCGCGACGACCTCCGCGGGCGGCAGCGCCCCGTCGGAGTGCAGCGAGTGGGATTGAAGCTCGTAGGTCGGCAGGCTCATGGCGCGCGAGGATATCGGGCGCCTCGACGCTTCCGTCCCGGCGGGGTCCTCGACTGTGGGACGATCTGCCCGTGACGACGAGCGCCAATGTGACTTGGCACGCTGGGGTCGTCGAGCGCACGCAGCGGTGGGAGTCGATCGGGCAGCGGGGGGCGACCGTGTGGTTCACGGGCCTGCCGGCGTCCGGCAAGTCGACCGTCGCGGCCGCGGTCGAGGCCGAGCTGATCCGCACCGGTCGAGCCGCCTACCGGCTCGACGGCGACAACCTGCGCCATGGCGTCTGCGGCGACCTCGGCTTCACCGCCGAGGACCGCGACCGCAACGTCCGCCGCACGGCCGAGGTCGCGCGCCTGTTCGCGGATGCCGGCGTGGTCGCGCTCGTCTCCGTCGTCTCGCCGTACGCGGCTGCGCGCGCGTTCGCGCGCGAGCTGCACGAGCGCGACGGGCTGCGCTTCGTCGAGGTGTTCGTCAACACGCCGCTCGAAGTGTGCGAGGAACGCGATCCGAAGGGGCTCTATGCACGCGCGAAGGCGGGCCAGCTGAAGGGCTTCACGGGCGTCGACGACCCCTACGAGCCGCCCATCGCGCCCGACATCGAGCTGCGCTGCCTCGACATCGAAGTCGCCGTCGAGAGAGTGCTCGACGCGCTCGACGGCCCGCCGGTCGCCTGAGCCGCGCGCCCGCGCGCCATCCCGCGTCGCCGCCTGACATGGTTCCGCCATGACGGACGGCCATCTCGTCCTCGTCGCCGGGGCGCTGCTCACCGCCGGCCTCGCGGCTTCGCTGCTGGCCGGTCGCCTGCGGCTGCCGTCGCTCGTGCTGTTCCTCGGCATCGGGATGGCCGTCGGCAGCGACGGCCTCGGCTGGGTCGACTTCGGCGACTACCGGCGCGCGCGCGACATCGGGATCGCCGCGCTCGCGCTGATCCTGTTCGAGGGCGGCCTCAACGCCGGCTTCGGCGAGATCCGCCCGGTGCTCAAGCCGGTCGTCAGCCTCGCCTTCCTCGGCACGCTGATCACGGCCGCGATCAGCGGGCTCGCCGCCACCTGGCTGTTCGGCTTCACGCTGCTGGAGGGCCTGCTGCTCGGCGCGATCGTCTCCTCGACCGACGGGGCCGCGATCTTCGCGATGCTGCGCGGCTCCGCCCTCAAGCGGCCGCTCGCGCGCACGCTCGAGGGCGAGGCCGGCATGAACGACCCGGTCGCGGTGCTGCTCGTCGTCGGCTTCATCGACTGGATCGAGCAGCCGGGCTACGGCGTCGCGGACATGGCGTGGCTGTTCGTCAGACAGGTCACGATCGGCGCCGGCGCCGGGCTGGCGATCGGCGTCGCCGCGGTGTGGGCGTTCAAGCACATCCAGCTCGCGACGCCCGGGCTCTACCCGGTCGCCTCGATCGCGACGGCCGCGCTCGCGTTCGGGGCGGCCGACACGCTGCACGGCTCCGGCTTCCTCGCGGTGTATCTGGCGGGGCTGATGCTCGGCAGCGCGACGATCCCGGCGCGGCACACGATCGTCGCCTTCCACCAGGGGATGGCGTGGATCGCGCAGCTCGGCATGTTCCTCGTGCTCGGGCTGCTCGTGTTCCCGAGCCAGTTCGGCGACGTCGCCGTCGAGGGGACCGTGCTGGCGCTGGTGCTGGCGCTCGTGGCCCGACCGGTCGCCGCGCTCGTCGCGACGCTCGGGTCGTTCGGCGTGCGCGACCGCGCCGTGATCGGCTGGGCCGGCCTGCGCGGCGCGGTGCCGGTGGTGCTCGCGACCTTCCCGGTGATCGCGGGGATCCACGACAGCCGCGAGTTCTTCAACATCGTCTTCTTCGCGGTGCTGCTGTCGACGGTGCTGCAAGGCGCGACGATCGAGCCGGTCGCGCGTTGGCTGGGCGCGACGACGACAACCATCCCGCTCGCGGCGAGCGCGCTGACGGAGACGGGCACGATCCGCCAGCTCGGCGCCGACGCGATCGAGGTCGCGGCCGCGCCGGGCGACGCGCTCGTCGGGCACCGCATCCGCGACCTCGGCCTGCCGCGCGCGGCGATCGTCAACGTGATCGTGCGCGACGGGCAGGCGATCCCGCCGCGCGGCTCGACGCGGATCGAGGCCGGCGACCGCCTGCACGTGCTGATCCGGCGCGAGGAGATGGGCACGATGCGCGCGCTGCTGGAGCGCTGGCGCGACGGCCCGGTCGGGCCGGCACCGCGGCCGGCGCGGATCCCCGAGGGGCACGCGCCGGTCTTCAGCGTCCGCCGCTGGGATCCGGCGGACGGCGACCCGGCCAAGCCCGAGCACGTGGCCGGACGGACCGTCGTGGATCGGCTGCGCACGCGCCGCGACACGCCCGGCGCGCTCGTGCTGCTCGACGACGGCTACCTCGCCGTGACGGGACCGCTGCTCGCGCTCGGCCGCGAGCAGCTGCTGAGCGAGTGGGTGCGCCGCAAGGCACGCGCCGCCCTCAGCGACGCCGAGCGCGCCTGGTGGGAGGAGGTGCTGGGCGCGCTGGCGCTGTGATGCGCGGCGTCCGCCCTGCAACCCGCCGCCCCACGCCCGCTCGGTGGGCGCGCAATACTCAAGGCGTGACCCCCGCCCGACCTACGGCGGGCGCCTCGGATGCCCGTCTCGCCGACGCGCTGAGCCCCCTGCGATCGGACCCGAGCCGCAGCGCCGTCCTGCTCGACGTCGACGGCACGCTCGCGCCGATCGTGCGCTACGCCGAGGAGGCGCACGTGCCCGAGGGGACGCGCAGCCTGCTGATCGCGATCGCGCGCCGCTACGGGGTCGTCGCGTGCGTCAGCGGCCGCCGGGCCTCCGACGCACGCCGGATCGTCGCGATCGGGACGATCTCCTATCTCGGCAGCCACGGCACCGAGCTGCTGCGCGCCGGCTGGACGGAACCGGCGCTCGACCCCGCCGTGCGCGACTGGAGCCGGCGCATCCAGGCGTTCGGCCGCGAGGCGGACTCGACGGAGCTGCGGCGGCTGCGCGTGCGGATCGAGGACAAGGGCGCGATCGTCGCGTTCCACTGGCGCGGCGCACCCGACGAGGAGGCCGCACGCGCCGCGATCGACACGGTCGCCGCGCGCGCAGAGCAGAGCGGGCTGCGCACGCATTGGGGCCGCAAGGTGCTGGAGGTGCGCCCGCCGGTGCGGATGGACAAGGGCGCGGGGATCGTCTCCCTGCTCGCCGACATGGACCTCGACGCGGCGATGTACGTCGGCGACGACGCGACCGACCGCGACGCCTTCCGCGGGCTCGGCGAGCTGCATGCCGAGGGCCGCCTGCGCCACGTCCTGCGCGTGTGCGTGCGCTCCGACGAAGGGCCGTCGGAGCTGGCGCAGGAGGCCGACCTCGTCGTCGACGGTCCCGAGGGCGTGCGCGCGCTGCTCGAGGGCCTGCTCGCGGACGACTAGCGCATGCGCTTCACCGACTTCCTCAAGGCGACGGTGATGACGAGCGCGGCGGCCCAGCAGCGCGCCGACCAGCGCGGCGAGCAGCCACCACCCGGCCGAGAAGGGGACGAGCAGCGGGTCGC
>JBQCIQ010000236.1:0-5663 GCA_051953595.1 Conexibacter sp.
GGGCACGTGCTGCTGGAGGGCGTGCCCGGCCTCGCCAAGACGCTGACCGTCAAGACGCTCGCGCAGGTGCTCGGCGGCACCTTCACGCGCATCCAGTTCACGCCCGACCTCGTGCCGGCGGACCTCGTCGGCACGCGCGTCTACCGTCCCGACACCGGCAGGTTCGAGACGGAGCTGGGGCCGGTGTTCGGCAACTTCCTGCTCGCCGACGAGATCAACCGCGCGCCCGCGAAGGTGCAGTCGGCGCTGCTGGAGGTGATGCAGGAGCAGCAGGTGACGATCGGCGGCGAGACGTTCCCGGTCCCGCACCCGTTCCTCGTGCTGGCGACGCAGAACCCGATCGAGTCGGAGGGCACCTACCCGCTGCCGGAGGCGCAGGTCGACCGCTTCCTGATGAAGGTCGTCGTCGACTACCCGACGATGAGCGAGGAGGCGGCCGTCGTGGACCGCTCGCTCGGGCAGGCGGCGCAGGTGCGCGAGCGGCTGACGCTCGACGACCTCGAGCGCTTCAGCGCGGCGTGCGAGAGCGTGCTGGTGGACCGCGAGGTGATCGCCTACGCGGTCGCGCTGGCGGACGCGACGCGCCGGCCGGAGCGCTACGGGCTGGAGGACATCGCCACGTTCGTGGAGTTCGGCGCCTCGCCGCGCGGGCCGATCGGGCTCGTGCAGGCGGCGCGCGCGCTCGCGCTGCTGCGCGGGCGCGGGTACGTGGCCGTCGCCGACGTCCGCGACCTCGCGCCCGACGTGCTGCGCCACCGGCTCGTGCTCTCCTACGACGCGCTGACGGAGGACGTCACCGCCGACGAGATCCTGGAGCGCGTGCTGGCGACGGTCGAGGAGCCGCCGGCAGATCACCTGGCCGCGCGGCGGGCGAGCGCCGCGTAGGAGCGATGAGCACCGTCCGCCCACCTGCCGCGCGCCAGGGTCCCGGGCCGCTGCCGCACGGCCTGATCGCGGCGCTGGACCTCGTGATCGCGCGCCGCGCCGCCGGCGCGCTGCCGGGCGACCGCAGAGCGGCCGGGCTCGGCGCCGGCACCGAGCTGGCGCAGCTGCGGCCCTACGAGGTCGGCGACGACGTGCGCCAGATCGACGCCGCCGCGACCGCCCGCACCGGCGTGCCGCACGTGCGGCTGCACGTGCCCGAGCGGACGCTGACGACCTGGATCGTGCTCGACGCCTCGCCGTCGATGGCGTTCGGGACGGCGGACCGCCTCAAGTGGGACGTCGCCGAAGGCGCCGCGCTGGTGCTGGGACGTCTGGCGGTGCGGCGCGCGGGCAGCGTCGCGTTGATGACGTTCGGCGCCGGGCGGCCGCGGCTCGTGCCGCCGCGCGCGTCGAAGCCCGGCGTGGTCGCGCTGCGGCGCGCGCTGACCGAGGGCTGCGCGGTCGACGGCCGGCCTGACCGGCACGCTTTGGCGGACGCGCTGCGGCGCACCGGCAAGGTGGCGACGCAGGCCGGTCTGGTCGTCGTGATCTCCGACTTCCGCGACCAGGACGCCTGGACGCGGCCGCTGGGTGCGCTGTGCGCGCGCCACTCGGTGCTGGCGATCGAGATCGGCGACCCGCGCGAGCGGTCGATTCCGGCGGTCGGACGGCTGTCGGTGGTGGATCCGGAGACGGGCGCGCACCTGTCGGTCGACACCTCGTCGCGTCGGGTGCGCGAGCGCTTCGCCGCGCTGGAGGCCGAGCGCCGCGCAGAGCTGACGCGCGAGCTGCGGCGGCTGGAGGTCGAGCACGTCGTGCTGTCGACCGCGGGCGACTGGCTCGGGGAGCTGGGGAAGACGCTGCGATGAGCTTCGCGTCGCCGCTGTTCCTGCTCGCCCTGCTGCTCGTGCCGCTGCTGCTGCTCGCGCAGGCGGCGTCGCGGAGGCGGGCGCGCAGATACGCGGTGCGCTTCCCGGCGGCGGCGACGCTGGCGCTCGCGGCGGGCCGCACGCCGGCGTGGCGGCGGGCGCTGCCGATCGCGCTGCTGCTCGCCTCGATCGCGGCGCTCGCGCTCGCGCTCGCGAAGCCGCAGAAGACGGTGGCGGTGCCAGTCGAGCGCGCGTCGCTCATGCTCGTGACCGACCACTCGCGCTCGATGATGGCCGAGGACGTCGACCCGACGCGGCTGGCGGCGGCGAAGCGCGCGGCGCACACGTTCCTCGACCAGCTGCCGCCGGGCGTGCGCGTCGGCGTGACGACGTTCTCCGACGTGCCCGACGGGACGCAGACGCCGACGCGCGACCACGCGCTCGTGCGGCGCATGATCGACGCGCAGATCGCCGACGGCGGCACCGCCACCGGCGACGCGCTGCAGGTGGCGCTCGACACGCTCGAACGCGAGCCGAGAGGCAGCGACGGCAAACGCCCGCCGTCGGCGATCGTGCTGCTGAGCGACGGCACGACGACGGTCGGCCGTGACCCCGTGGCCGTCGCGCAGTCGGCGCACGAGCTGAGGATCCCGATCTACACGGTCGCGCTCGGCACGCGCGACGCGACCGTGCCGAACCCCGGCTTCGGGCCGCCGCTGCTGTCGGTGCCGCCCGACCCCGCGCTGCTGAAGCGGATCGCCGACGCCTCCGGGGGGCACAGCTTCTCCGCCCAGGACGACCAGCAGCTGTCGACGATCTACAGGACGCTCGGCTCCCAGCTCGGCACGCGGGACGTCAAGCGCGAGGTGACGGCCGCGTTCGCGGTCGGCGGCCTCGTGCTGCTGCTCGGCGCCGCCGCCGCCTCGACGCGGTGGATGGGGCGCGTGCCGTAGCGGTCAGGCGCGAGCCGGAGCGGCGCGTTTGTTTTGTCGCCGATCCGTGTCATCGTGCTCGTGTGAGCTTGGCATGGGTCTCCGGAGAGTCGCGCAGCCGCGTCGTCACGTGGCTGGCGGGCGAGCTGCATCCGCCGACCCGCGTGCGGCGCCCGGCAACCCAGCTCACGAGAACGCTGGTCGAGCGCCGCGCGATGGCGCGCGAGCTCTTGGGCGAGCACGATCTTCCGCGTGTCCGGGGCTGGCGCGAGCTGGCCGATCGACTCGAGCGCCAGGACACCGAAGCGACGTTGCGCTCGGTGATGCGGCGTCTCGACGCGACGCAGTCGAGCTTCGTCCTGCTGCGCGAGCAGCGCGCCGCAGACCACACACGGCGGGTTGCCAGCGTCGCCGCGAGCATGGGGTACTGGTTGGTGTTCTCCTCGGCCTTCGCGGGAACCCGCCGCGCGTCACGGTCGGACCTCGACGCGCTGGAGCTGCGTACCGCCTACCTGGGCTCACTCGCGACGCTGCGCACCGACGCGCAGGACCGCCTCGTCGTGCTCGGGTCGATCGCGACACGGCTGGCGCGCGACGGAGCGCTGCTGGACGCCGACCTCGCATCTGAGCGCGCGTGCAGAGAGCGCCCGCGCGACGCGCAACCGCTGCCGGAGTGCGTCGAGCACTCGCTCCCGCGCGAGACGCGCGCCGGACCAGACGGCGACGACCCCGAAGACGCCGCCCCGCGCACGTGCGCCCGGGCCTGCCGCGACCGCTCGATCGTCCGTCGCGACTCCCCGTGGAACCGCCTGCGAGGGCCCGCATGAGCGCCGTCGCCCCCAGCTGCCATGACGCGACCTGCGCCGACGCCCGCCGCCTGGCGAGCTGGATCGACGCCCGTGGCGTCTCGCTCGCGGTGCTGACCGAGTCGCAGCAACGCACGCTGCAGCGTTGGCGTCACGGTGGCCAGGCCCGACTCAGCACCGTCGACGCGATCCTCGTCGCGCTCGGCTTCACGCTCCACGACGTACCGGACGACGTCTGGCGCCCGTACGACAACGGCCGCCGCGGCCTCTGCGCGGGACGGCGCGCCGATGGCTGACGTCAGCCTCAAAGGCCTCGGCGAGCCGCTGCAGCAGCTCCGCGGCGGAGCAAAGGACCTCGACCACCGCAACCGCCAGAGACGGCTGCGCGGCGACCTGGAGCTGCTCGACCATGCGCTCGCGCTGGGGCTGCGCTACGGCGCGTACGACGAGGAGACGGTCGCCGCGATCGCCCGCGAGAAGGTCGACGCCGTGCTCGGCCAGATCGCGCGCCCCCGGCCGCGCCCGCGGCTGCCCCGCTGGCGTGTGCGGTCGGCGCGGCCAGCTCAGGTGACGACGGCCCAGGGCTCGACGCGCGAGCTGACGATCAGACCGGCGGCCCTGTAGGGATCCGCGGCGGCGAAGGCCTCGGCGTCGGCCGCCTCGCGGAACGCGATCAGGCCGCCGTGGACCGGGACGCCGATGCCGCCGGTGATCACGAGGCGATCGTCGGCCTGGTATCTGCGGATCAGCTCGAGGTGCGCGTCGCGGTGCGGCGCGCGTCGCTCGCTCATGTCCTCGACGTACTCGTAGACGAGCAGGTGCAGCAGCTCCGACATCGGGCGGGAGCCTAGCCGCCCAGCTGCGCGCGGCGCAGCGCGAGCACGCGAGCGGCCGCGTCGGCGACGCGTGCGCGCACTGCGGCCGAACGGCGCGCGGCGGCGACGACCGCGTCGCGCACGAGCGGGAAGGAGCCCGGACCGGTCGTCAGCAGCAGGTCGGCGCCGGCGGTCAACGAGCGCACGGCCGCCTCGCCGACATCGCCGCCGGTGGTCGCCAGTGCCGCACGCGCCTCCAGCGAGTCGGTCATCGTGACGCCGTCGAAGCGGAGCCGCCCGCGCAGCAGGCCCGTCGCGATCGCGCGCGACTGCGAGGCGATACGCGTCGGATCGAGTGCCGGGTAGCGCGCGTGGTCGAGCATCACGAGCGGCGCGCCGGCGTCGATCGCTTGGCGGAACGGCAGCAGGTCGGACGCGAGCTGCGCGCGCGTGCGGCGGATGCTCGCCGCCGCGTCGTCGGTGTTCGTCGTCGCGCCGCTGAGGCCGGGGAAGTGCTTGAGGACCGGCAGTACGCCGGCGCGCAGGTACGCGCTCGTCGCGGCCCGCGTCGCGGCGGCGACCGCGGCGGCGTCGCGGGGATTGGCGCGGCTCGCCATCCCGGAGCCGGGTGCGTTCGCCGCCACGTCGGCGACCGGCCCGAGCACGACGTTCACGCCGACGCGGCGGAGTGCGCGGGCGGTGGCGGTGGCGGCGGCGCGCGCGGCGGCCGTGGTCGGCTGCGCCGCCTGGCTGACGGCCGACGGCGCGAAGCGCAGCGTGCGGATCGCACCGCCCTCCTGGTCGAGGCAGACGATCGGCGGCGGGTTGCCGCCGGCCCGGCTCGCACGCCGCAGGCTCGCCGTCAGCGCACGCACGGACGCGGGCGACGGCGCGTTGCCGCCGAACAGGATCACGCCCGCGACGCGTCCGTCGTGCAGCGCGTCGAGCACGTAGCCGGGTGCGCTCGTCCCGCTGAACGCGATCACCAGCAGCTCCCCGACCTGGCGCGTGAGCGGCATCCGCGCGACGTCGGCGCGCGCTCGCGCCCGCGCATCGGGGGCGGGTGCGATCGGGGCGGTCGCAGGCGCGGCGCCGCCCGTGTCGTCGCCCCGGCCGGCGCCGACCACGACGCCCGCGAGCAGCGCCGCCATCACAGCCGCGAGCAGCGCCGCACGGCGGCGACGGATCGAGGCGCGAGTCGGCATGCCCGGCACTCTCGCATGGCCGGCCGATCGAGCAGTGTGCCCATTTTAAACCAAAAAAGAAGAAAAAAAAAAAAAAAAAAAACCCCCCCCCCCCCGCCCCAAACCCCCCCCC